>JBLMWT010000213.1:0-9990 GCA_050257375.1 Sphingomonadaceae bacterium | reverse complement strand
ACGTCGCCCATGATCGCCTTGCAGGTGGTGGAGCGCCCGACGCCGTTGCGCCCGAGCAGGCTGACGATCTCGCCGTCCTGCACGTCGAAGCTCACGCCCTGCAGGATGTGGCTCTTGCCGTAGTACGCGTTCAGGTCCCGAACTTCGAGCATGGCTCAGTCGGCCTCCTCGCCCAGGTACGCCTCGCGCACGGCCGGATTGCCGCGGATCTCGTCCGGCGGGCCGCTGGCGATGACCTCGCCGTAGACCAGCACCGTGATGCGGTCGGCGAGCCCGAACACCACGCTCATGTCGTGCTCGACCATGACGAGGGTCTTGTCTTGGGTGATGCGGCGCACCAGCTCCACGGTCTGCGCGGTCTCCGAGCGGTTCATGCCGGCGGTGGGCTCGTCGAGCAGGATGATGTCCGCGCCGCCCGCGATGGTGATGCCGATCTCGAGCTCGCGCTGCTCGGCGTAGGAGAGCACGCCCGCCGGCACGTTGGCCCGCGCGGCCATGCCGATGTCCTCGAGGACTTGCATGCTGCGCTCGTTGACGTCGTCGAGACGGTCGACGTCGTGCCAGAACGAGTAGCGGTAGTTCATCGCCCAGAGCAGCCCGCAGCGCACGTTCTCGAATACGGTCATGCGCGGGAAGATGTTGGTGACCTGGAAGCTGCGCGCCAGCCCCTTGCGGTTGATTTGGTAGGGCGGGCGCCCGGTGACGTCCTCGCCGCGCAGCCGGATGCGGCCGGCCGTCGGCACGTACTTCGAGGTGATCAGGTTGTACAGCGTCGACTTGCCCGCGCCGTTCGGGCCGATGATGGCGTGGCGCTCGCCGCGCTCGATCGCGAGGTTGACGCCGCGGATGATCTCGGTCGAGCCGAAGCTCTTGTACAGGTCGAGGAGCTCGATCGCCGCGCTCACCGCTTGCTCCTCGCGTGAGCGTGCGCGCTCGCCGCTTCCCAGGCCGCCGCCAGCTTCGGCGCCTGGCGCCGCGCGACGAGGAACCCGCCGACGGCGAGCAGCGCGAAGACGATCCAGGCCGTCGGATGCCCGATGTCGAGGCTCATCCAGAACAGTCGCTTGGTCGACTGGCCGACCGCGCGCACGCTGATGAAATGCAGCAGCTCGAGCAGGCCGATCACCCCGATCGCGCAGCACAGCGCGGGCACGCCGACCTGGAGGTAGGGCAGGGCGAGGCTGCGCAGCCTGCGCGCGCGCCAGATCGGCTGGTGCATCATGATGAGCCCGGTCAGCCCCGTGGGCGCGTACATCACCGTGGCGACGAAGATCAGGCCGACGTAGAACGCCCAGATCTCGGTGTAGTTCGACAGCAGCGTCTGCAGCAGCGTATAGACGACGGCGCCGACGATCGGGCCGGCGAAGAAACCCACCCCGCCGATGTAGGCCTCCAGCAGCACGACCCCGGAAGTCGTCAGGTTGACGGACTCGTCGGTGACGATCTCGTAGTTCAGCGCGAACAGGCCGCCGGCGATGCCGGCGAAGAAGCCCGCCGCCATGAACGACAGCAGGCGCACGCGCTTCTGCGAGTAGCCGACGAATTCGGCGCGCTCGGGATTGTCGCGCACCGCGTTGGCCATGCGGCCCAGCGGCGTGCGCGAGAAGCGGTACATCAGCCACGCCGAGAGGACCATCCAGGCCGCGATCAGGTAGTACACCTGGTAGTCGCGGCCGAAGTTCACGCCGAACAGCGGCGTCAGGTCGGTGCGGTCGGCCGTGATGCCTTCCTCGCCGCCGGAAAACTTGGTGAAGATCAGCGACGAGGAGGCGATCATTTCGCCGATGCCGAGCGAGATCATCGCGAACACGGTTCCCGCGCGGTTGGTGGAGAAGCTGCCAAAGATCAGCCCGAACATCAGGCCGGCCAGTCCGCCGGCGAGCGGGGTAAGCGGCAGCGGCATGAAGAAGTGCGCGCCGTTCGCGAGCCGGATCAGGTGCATCGCGAAGTAGCCGCCGAGGCCGAAGTAGACTGCGTGGCCGAAGGAGAGCATCCCGCCCTGCCCGAGCAGCATGTTGTAGGACAGAGCGAAGATCACCATGATGCACATCTGGTTGAGCACGGCGATCGACGTGCCCGAGTGCGCGACCTGGGGCAGCAGCATGACGAACAACAGTGCGAGCCACCAGACGGCGTTGCGCCGGAGGAAGCTCCTGCGGCCCGTTGCCGCCGGTCTCGCCGCGGCGTCCATCAGACCTCGCGTTTTCCGAGCAGCCCGGTCGGGCGGAAGATCAGGATCACGACCATCAGCAGGTAGGGCAGGATCGGGCCGATCTGCGCCACGGTGGCCGAGTACAGGTCGCTCAGCGCGCCCGTCTTGTCGGGCGGGATCCCGATCGCGACGAACAGGTCGTTGAGCGAATAGTCGATCGCGACCGCGAAGGTCTGAATCATTCCGATCAGCAGCGAGGCGAGGAAGGCGCCCAAGAGCGAGCCGAGCCCGCCGACCACGATGACGACGAAGACGATGGTGCCGAGCACGGCCGCCATGCCGGGGTAGGTGCCGAGCTCCGGGCCGGCGATGACGCCGGCGAGGCCGGCGAGCGCCGAGCCGAAGCCGAACACGCCGGTGAACACGAGCGGCACGTTGTGCCCGAGCATTGCCACCTGGCTCGGATGCGTGATGGCCGCCTGGATGATCAGCCCGACGCGCGTGCGGGTGAGCACGAGAAGCAGGGCGATGAAGATCCCGATCGAGATCGCGAGCATGAAGGCCTTGTAGGCCGGAAACTCGATGCCCCAGAGCGAGAACAGCGGAAAGTTGAGCATCGCCGGCTCGTGGTAGTCCATGGTCTGCTTGCCCCAGACCAGCTGGACGGTCTCCTGGACCAGGAATGCGACGCCGAAGGTGAAGATCAGCTCGGCGACGTGGCCGTAGCGGTGGACGTTGCGCAGGCCGTAGCGCTCGATCAGCGCGCCGACCACGCCGACCAGCACCGGCGCGACGACCAGCCCCGGCCAGAAGCCGACCTTGGTGCTGATCGAGTACGCGAAGTAGGCCCCCAGCATGTAGAGGCTCGCGTGGGCGAAGTTGAGCACGCCCATCATCGAGAAGATAAGCGTCAGCCCGGCCGAGAGCATGAACAGCAGCAGGCCGTAGACCAGGCCGTTCAGCAGCGAAAAGACGGTGAGCTCGAGCACGCGTGACGAATCCTGCCGCGCCCGGCGCCGGTCGACGGCGGCCGGGTGCGGCGGGAGAGTTGCGGGTTACGCGCCTACGGGCGCTTCATCTTGCAGGTGGTCGGGGTCGACGCGTTCTTCGCGCTGACGGTTTCCTCGTTCACCAGACCGAGGCCCGAGTTGTCGAGGTCGAACTCGACGCCCTTGTTGGTCTGTACCTGAATGCGGACGGGCATCTGCAGCTGATGGTCGGAGGCCCGCATCGTCACCTCGTCGCCCCACAAGGCCTTGTAGGTCATGCCTTCGAGCGCCGCAGCCACCTTCGCCGGGTCGGTGGTTCCCGCCTTGTCGATCGCGAGCGCGAGCATGTGCAGCGTGTTCGAGACGCGCGGCTGGGTCCAGTCCTCGTCGGGGTACTTCGCTTTGAAGCGCTTCATTTCATCGCTCCAGGCGGCGGTGAGCGGCGGGTTCATGGTGCCCTCGGAAACGAGGCGCACCTTGCCGTTGCCGCCTGTGCCGATCGCCTTGGTGATGCCGTTGCCCGCCGCGTAATAGGTGTAGAACGGGATCTCGAGCCCGGCGTCCTGGGCCGCCTTGGCGAGGTTGAGCATGTCCGCGCCCCAGTTGCCGGTGATCACCGCCTGCGCGCCCGAGGCCTTGATCTTGGCGATGTAGGGCGAGAAATCCTTGACCTTGCCGATCGGATGCAGCTCGTTGCCGACGATCTTGATGTCCGGCCGCTTCTTGGCGAGGTCCCGCACGGCGGCCTCGGCCACTGCCTTGCCGAAGGAATAATCCTGGCCGAGGATGTAGATCCTCTTCATGTCCTTGTTCTTCGCGATGACGTCGGTCAGCGCGTTCATCTTCATGTCGGAGTTGGCGTCGAAGCGGAAGTGCCAGTAGCTGCAGTCCTCGTTGGTCAGGGCCGGATCGACCGCGGAGTAGTTCAGATACAGCACCCGCTTGTCGGGGTTGCGCTCGTCCTGCTTGGTCACCGCGTCGATCAGCGCGTGGGCGACGCCGGACGAGTTGCCCTGGACGATGAACTGGATGCCGTCGCCGATCACGCGCTTCAACTGGATCAGACTCTCGTTGGGCGAGACCTTGTTGTCGAAACCGATGACCTCGAGCTTTCTGCCGCCGAGCACGCCGCCCGCCTTGTTGATCTCGTCGGCGGTGAACTGGAACTGATGCAAGCCGTACGTACCGACGGAAGCAAACGGTCCGGACAGCGGGTCGATGAACGCGATGCGCACCGGGTCTGCCGCCAGCGTGGGGAATGCGACCAGGCCGGCCGCGAGCGCCGCGGCGAGCCGCGTGAATTGTCTGCGATCGATCATGAGCTTCTCCTCCTGATTGAATTCTCCGTCGCCCGATTTTCTCGGCCGAGGTTCCGCAGTGTCCTCAGGATTTTGCGAGCTGTCCAGCCCGGGAGGAAATTCCGGGGAGCTCCGCGTTCGAAGCGCCGGCGATATTGCTCCGCAACAAAATCCGTCGCCCGCGCCGCTACAACCGCGTGCGGAACCACAGCATCGACAGCAGCCCGGCGGCCGCGAGCAGCGCGGCGGCGGCCGCGGCGAAGAGCGCGCTCAGCTCGCTTTGCTTGTGCTCGAGCTCGAGCTGCGTGTTGAGGCTCTTGTAGATCCTGCGCAGGTCCTCGGCGCTCGCGGCATGGAAGTACTCCCCGCCGGTGAAGCGCGCGATCGCCTTGAGCGTCTGCTCGTCGAAGCGCGCGTAGAACGACCAGCCCGACGTGCCGGAGACCTCGGCGCCCTGCGCGGTGCCGAAGCCCACCGTGTGCACCTTCACGCCGAGGTCGGCGGCGAGATCCGCCACGTCGAGCGGATCGGGCCCGGTGGTGCGCCGCCCGTCGGTCAGCATGATGATCGCGCCCGAGGAGTAGGAGCCGGGCGGCACCGGCTTGAGCCGCGCTTTCGCCGCCTCGCTTGCCGGCTCGCCGCCGAAGAGCACCGGCTCGAGGTCGATGCGGGCGTCGGGCCGCAGCGCCGCGAGCGCCACCAGCAGGCCGCTTCCCGTCGCGGTGGCGAACTGGAGCTCGAAGTGATCGATCGCCGCGCGCGCGAGGTCGCGGTCTTCGGTGGGCGCCTGCGCGAGCACGGCGGTGCCCGCGAAAGTCACGATGCCGACGCGCACGTACTTCGGCAGCTCGGAGATGAACTCCTTGGCCGCCGCCTGCGCCGCCTCGATGCGGCTCGGGGCCACGTCGGTCGCGCGCATGCTGCGCGAGACGTCGATCGCGAGGATCAGCGTGGCGTGGCTCGAGGGCAGGGTGACCTCCGCGCTCGGGCGCGCCGCGGCGAGCAGCGCCGCCGCCATGGCGAGCAGGAAAAGAAGGGGCGGCACGTGCCGGCGCCAGCCCGGCCGCGGGCCGAGGGCCTCGCGCACCAGCCGCAGGCTCGCGTAGCGCAGGGCCGCCTTCTTCTTGCGGCGCAGCATGCCGACGTATGCTGCGACCATCAGCGGCAGCAGCAGAAGCAGCCAGAGCAGCTCGGGCCAGAGGAAGCGCATCGAACTCGTCGCCCAACTTTAGCTAATTTATACTGATCGCGGCATGAAAAGGGCGGCGCTCTACAGCAGCGCGAGCCGGCCGCGGAAGAAAGCCGCGCCGACGGCCCCGCCCGGCCCGCAGCGTGCCGCGGCGCCCGCAATAGCGGCACCTACGAAGCCCGCGACCGCCGCCCGGCTCGCCGGCTTCGCCCGCCGGCACGACAAGGCGCTCGTGTTCGTCGCCGGCCTCGCGCTCGCCGGCCTTGCCTTCCTCGCGCGCGACGCGCTGCGCCCACCGGCCGCTCCTGCGCTCGAGCAGAAGGCAATCGATTCGGCGGTGCTGCGCACGCTCAGGACGCACAGCCTGCCGGCCAGGGCCGCCGAGGCGGCCGACTCGGTGCGCCGGTCCGTGGTGCGCGTGCAGAGCCTGCCCGCTGGCGCCGCGGACGCCGAAGCCAAGGGCGTCGAGATCGGCTCCGGGGTGGTGATCGTCGACGACGGAACGATTCTCACCGCCCTGCACGTCGTACGCCGCGCGGATCGCATCGTGGTCACGTTCTACGACGGCAGCGAGTCCGACGCGGTGCTCCTCGGCACCCGGCCCGACCACGACCTCGCGGTGATCCGGGCGAAGCAGATCCCCGACGACCTGCCGCCGGCGACCCTCGGCTCGAGCGCGCGGCTGCGCCCGGGCGACGGCGTGGTCGCGGTCGGGTTTCCCTTCGGCCTCGGGCCTTCGGTGTCCGCGGGCGTGGTCTCCGGCCTGGACCGCGAGTTCCGCTCCGAGGACGGCCGCGCGCAGCTGACGGGGCTGATCCAGTTCGACGCCGCGGTCAATCCGGGAAGCTCCGGCGGGCCGCTGGTGACGCTCGACGGCGAGGTGGTCGGGGTGGTGAGCGCGATCCTCAATCCGACTTCGCGCAGCTTCCTCGGCATCGGCTTCGCCACCACGATGGAGACCGCCGGCAGCGCGGTCGGAATGCCGCCGTTCTGATCCTCGAGGCCATCGACCACAGGAGAACCGCCCCATGCACGACCAGTCCCTCCAGCCGAGCGAGAGCGCGGCGCTCATGGAGCGCGTGCTCTTCGAAGTGAAGCGCGTCGTCGTCGGCCAGGACCATTTCCTCGAGCGCGTGCTGGTCGCGATCCTCGCGCAGGGGCACCTGCTGGTCGAAGGCGTTCCCGGCCTCGCGAAGACGCTCACGGTCAACACCTTCGCGCGCGTCGTGAGCGGCTCGTTCCGGCGCGTGCAGTTCACGCCCGACCTGCTGCCCGCCGACCTCGTCGGCACGCGCATCTACAACCAGAAGACCGGCGAGTTCGGCACCGCGCTCGGGCCGGTGTTCGCCAACCTGCTGCTCGCCGACGAGATCAACCGCGCGCCGGCGAAGGTGCAGAGCGCGCTGCTCGAGGTGATGCAGGAGCGCCAGGTGACCATCGCCGGCGTCACGCACAAGGTGCCCGAGCCCTTCCTCGTGATGGCGACGCAGAACCCGATCGAGACCGAAGGCACCTACCCGCTGCCCGAGGCGCAGGTCGACCGCTTCATGATGAAGGTGCTGGTCGACTACCCGAGCGAGGAGCAGGAGTACGTGATCGTCGAGCGCATGACCGGCGAGCCGCCGGCGGTCGCCGAGGTCGCGACCACCGCGCAGCTCGCCGAACTGCAGCGCGAGTGCCGCCGCAACTACGTCGACCCGGGGCTCGTGCAGTACGCCGTGCGCCTGTCCGCCGCGACGCGCCATCCCGCGCGCTACGGGATCGGCGAGCTCGCGCGCTACATCGCCTTCGGTGCGAGCCCGCGCGCGACGATCCACCTCGTCGAGGGCGCGCGGGCGCTGTCGTTCTTGCGCGGGCGCGACTACGTGCTGCCCGAGGACCTCGTCGATCTCGCTCCCGACGTGCTGCGCCACCGCCTCGTGCTCACCTACGAGGCGCTCTCCGAGGGCGAGACGCCCGACGCCCTGATCCGCCGCGTCATGCAGGCGGTGCCGGCGCCCGCCAGACCGCTGGCCGAGCATGCCGCGCTCGCCGGAAGCTGACCGCGATCCGGAGCGGCTGCTGCAGCGCCTCGAGTGGACGGTGCTGCGGCGGCTCGACGGCCTGCTGCAGGGCGACTACCGCACGCTGCTGCGCGGGCACGGCCTGGACCTCGCCGACCTGCGCGAGTACCAGGTCGGCGACGACGCGCGCCACATCGACTGGAACGCCACCGCCCGCCTGCAGACGCCCTACGTGCGCGTGTTCAACGAGGACCGGCAGATCGACGTCTGGTTCCTGCTCGACCTGAGCGCGTCGGTCGAGTTCGGTTCCGGGGGCGTGCGCAAGAGCGCGCTCGCGGCCGAGCTCACCGGGGTGCTCGCGCGCCTGATGACGCGCAACGGGAACCGCGTCGGGGCGATCCTGTACCGCGACGGCGTCGAGGAGGTGGTGCCGGCGCGCACCGGCCGCCGCCAGGTGCTGCACCTGCTCGCGCGCATTGCGCGCGGCGAGGCTCGCGCGGGGCGCGAGACCGCGCTCGCCGAGCTGCTCGAGGCCGCGCACCGGATGCTGCGGCGCCGCTCGGCGGTGTTCATCGTGTCGGACTTCATCGGCCAGCCGGGATGGAATAAGCCGCTCGGGCTGCTCGCGCGCCGGCACGAGACGGTCGCCGTGCGCCTGCTCGATCCCATCGAGACCGAGCTGCCCGACCTCGGGCTCGTGGTGATGCAGGATGCCGAGACCGGCGAGCAGCTCTTCGTCGACACCCGCGACGCGGGCTTCCGCCGGCGCTTCGCGCAGGCGGTGGCGGCGCACGAGCAGGCGCTGCGCGCAGCGCTCGCCGCCGCCGGCGTCGACTGCCTCGAGCTCGCCACCGACGGGCGCCTCGACGCGGCGCTGCTGCGCTTTGCGCGGTTGAGGAGCGGCCGGGGGCGTGCCGCCGCATGACGGTGCTCGCCGCGCTCCGCTCGCTCGAGTTCCAGTGGCCCTCGATGCTGTGGCTGCTCGCGGCGCTGCCGGTCCTCGCCGCGCTCTACGCGCGGCGCAGGGCGGGCGCGGCGCGCGGCGCGGCGCTCGAGCCGGCCGGGCCGGCGGCCAGCAGGCTGCGCCGCCGGCTCCCCGCGATCCTCATGTTCGCGGCGCTCGCCGTCCTGCTGCTCGCGGTCGCGCGCCCGCAGGCGAAGCTCGTGCTGCCGTCGAGCGCGCGCACGATCGTCGTCGCGATCGACATCTCGGGCAGCATGCGCGCGACCGACGTGAAGCCGACGCGCCTCAAGGCGGCGCAGGAGGCGGCGAAGGCCTTCGTCGCGAACCAGCCGGTGTGGGCGCGCGTCGGCGTGGTCGCGGTCGCCGGCACCGCCGCGGTGGCCCAGGCGCCGACGAGCAGCCGCAAGGACGTCGACCAGGCGATCGATCGGCTGCAGGCGCAGCGCGGCTCGGCGCTCGGCACCGGGATCGTGATCGCGCTCGCCGCGCTCCTTCCCGACGCCGGCATCGACGTGCAGGCGGCGACCGAAGGCCGCATCCCGCCGCCCGCGGGCATCGAGCCGCCGATCGGCGCGGCGCGCGCCGACGGCGCGATCGTGCTGTTCTCCGACGGCGCGAACAACGTCGGCCCGGACCTCGAGCAGGCCGCCGCGCTCGCCGCCGAGCACGGCGTGCCGGTCTACGCCGTGGGCATCGGCACGACCGACGGCGCAGTCGTGCGCGCCGAGGGCTGGGCGATGCGCGTGCGCCTTGAAGAGGCGCCGCTCGAAAAGCTCGCCGAGCTCACGGGGGGGCGGTACTTCCGCTCCGGCGACGCGGCGCGCCGCCAGCGCATCTTCGACACGCTGGGCGCGCGCCTGTCGTTCGGGCGAGCCCGGACCACCGAGCTGAGCGCGCCGCTCGCCGCGCTCGGCGCGGTGCTCGCGATCATCGCCGCGCTGCTCTCGTTGCGCTGGTTCGACCGCATCCTCTGAGATCGCAACGGCGTTACGGCGAAGCCGTCGTGGCATCGTACACAAGCCGCGCGGCGGCGATGTCCTCGACCGCGATTCCCACCGACTTGAACACCGTGGTCGCGGATCGCGGCGGCTGCTTGATGCCCGCGAAGACTTCGCCCGCCTCGGCGAAGATCGGTGCTTTCGAGAGGATCACGTCGCCCGACTCCTTGAGCGCGGCCTCGCGCGAGTCGACGATCAGCGTGTTGTGCATGGCTTCGTCGTCGAGCTCCCTCCACGTCGGCCGGGGAGAGCCGATCGCATTGACGTGAGCCCCCGCCTTCAGCCAGGCACCTTTCAGGAAGGGTTGCAGCGAATTGGTCGCGGTCACGATGACATCCGCGCCGCGCACGGCCGGTTCGAGGCCCATCGCTCTCGCCCCGTGCAGCGCGGCAAAACG
>JBLMWT010000212.1:0-2924 GCA_050257375.1 Sphingomonadaceae bacterium | reverse complement strand
GACGAGATCGGCTCGATCGTCGCCTGGCTGGCGAGCGAAGACTCCGGTTTCACCACCGGGGCGGATTTCTCCTGCAATGGCGGCCTGCACATGGGCTAGGCCTCGAGCAGTCGCCAAAAGTCACGACCGACCCCGGCGCGGCACGAGCATGCCAACCTGGGCACGATAGCGGCGGTAGCGTTCGCCGAATTGTGCGATGAGATCGCGCTCTTCGAACCAGATGCCGACGAGGATGTAGCTGCTGAGTCCCATCGAGAACAGCAAGTGTCCTGGCGTCATCACCGGCACCGACCAGAGACTGAGCAGGATGCCGAGATAGAGAGGGTGGCGCACGTACCGATAGAGGAGCGGCGTCTTGAACGCCGTCGCGGGCATCTCGCGACCGGTCAATCGTGCGAAGACCTGCTGCAGCCCGAAGAGTTCGAAATGGTTGATGAGGAAGGTACTCAGCAGTACCAACACCCATCCGAGCCAGAAGACCGCCCCGAGTAGCTGCACGGCGACTGCATTCTCGATTCGCCAGAGGATCGGCGCCGGAATCGGCCGCCACTGCCAGAACAGAACTGCCAGCACGACGCTCGTCGCGAGCACGAACGTGCTTCGCTCCACGGGCCGCGGAACGATCCGCACCCACCAGCGCTTGAACGCCTGGCGCGCCATCACGCTGTGCTGTACGGCGAACAGGCTCAACAAGATCAGGTCGATGCCTAGCGCTTCAGGCCATGTCGCAGCAGCGCCGCCATCGACCGGCCTTGGCACGAGCACGTCGCCGCTGAAACCGATCAGGTAGACCAGAGCCGCCACGCCCGCCGAGTACGCGATCAGGCCGTAGAGAAAAGAGAAGATCGCAGCCATTTATGCCGCCGCCGCCGGATGCATCGCGAAAGTCTGTGAAACGATCTTGCCGTTGCGTACGACGAAAGTATCCGTACCGAGGGGCACGACACTGCCTACTTTCCAGGTGATGTACGCGATCTCGCCCTCGACGCGCAGGGTTCGAAGCGAAAACTGATCGATCGCTTTGGGCGGGAGCGACGCGAGAAATGCTTCGAAGAAGCCGCGTATTTCGCGCTTGCCGTGATATGTTCTGATTTCACTGAGAAAACGGGCATCGTCGTCGTAGTCGCGCAGGATCGCGTCGACGCCCTGCTGCTCCACGAAAGCCTGCAAGTGATTCCGGACGACGAATTCGGTGTCGGACTGCCTGGCGTTCATGATTCATTGCTCCTTTTGAGGGAAAGATGTACGAGGCAATGGTGTCGAAAGCCGCCCCTTCGCACCCCGCCGGAAGTCCGCACGGATTGATCGGTCGTCCGCGATGACTCAAGACATCCTGTCCGACGTCCTGCGCAGCGTGCGTTTGCGAGGCGTGATCTACTTCTACGTCAGCGGAACTCGCGACTGGGCTGCCGAGGCGCCGCCCTCTTGCGAGATCGCCGCGGCGGTCATGCCGCGAGCGGAGCACGTGATGGAGTACCACGTCGTCGTCTCGGGCGCTTGCTGGGCCGCGGTGGTAGGCGACGCTCCGGTACGGCTGGAGACGGGGGATATGGTCCTCTTCCCGCACGGCGATCCTCACGTCATCTCGAGCGCCGTCGGAATGAGGGCGCCGCCGGACGCGGCCGGGTATTTCGAGCGAAAGCAGCAACGCGCACCCTTCAATCTGTATCTCGACGCGCGTGAGGTCCAGGTAGGGACGGCTGCGGACGGCCCGGGCAACACGACGCTGGTATGCGGCTTCCTGGGCTGCGACTTGCGCCCCTTCAACCCCTTGATCGCATCGCTGCCGCGATTGATGCATATCCGCGCGGACGCTCGCCAGGACTGGACCGCGCAACTCATGCGACAGGCTGCGGCGGAGTCGAAGGACAGGCGGCCGGGCGGCGATGCGATGCTCGAGCGCCTGAGCGAGATGACGTTCATCGACGCCGTGCGTCGTTACGTGGGTACGCTTCCCGAGGACAGCCGAGGCTGGCTCGCAGGCGTCCGCGACCGGTTCGTGGGTCGCGCACTGACCCTGATGCACGAGGACCCGGCAGCCGCGTGGACGATAGACGAACTCAGCCGGCGCGTCGGACTTTCGCGCTCCGCGCTGCACGAGCGCTTCGCCGACATGATCGGACAGCCGCCCATGCAGTACCTCGCGAATTGGCGCATGCAAGTCGGGGCCGCGCTCCTGCGCGATACCGCCTCCACCGTCGCGTCGATCGCGCAGGACGTCGGCTACCAATCGGAAGCCGCGTTCACGAGGGCGTTCAAGCGCCTGGTCGGCAAACCGCCGTCGCTCTGGCGGCGCCAGACGCACCCGTAGATGCGCCGAACGCGCTCGCCGGAACCTCGATCCAGGTGGCGCGGCCGACGGCCAGCAGCTCGCCCGTATCCCTGAGCACGGCCGCCGCCGAAAAGCGCTTTCTTCCTTCGACGCGCAGCGGCCACCCGACGACCACGCATTGGTCGTCGGGGACGACGTCGCCGTCGATCCGCGCGCTCAGCTCGCCAAGGACGATGGCCCTGCCTTCCGGAATCGGCAGCGCCGCGAAGCCGCTCGTGCAATCGAGCGCCGCCCAGAGGAATTCGCGTCCGATGGCATCTGAACCGTCGGCGAGCGACCGTTCCGGCGTCCACGGGGCCGCGACCAGCCCGTCCGCCGCCAGCGATCCCGGGAAGATGCGCAGGCCGTCGCCCGCTCGGCGCTCGGGCCCGCACACGAAGCAGCGCGGGAAGGGATGCCGCGTGAAGCCGAGGTAGCTCCGGGCCGCAGATTCCGCCTGCGCATACGACGGCGCGCGCGGGGGCGCGAGGTCGACCGCCGCGGGTTTCGCCTCGGCGATCACGCTCGATCCGTGCAGCAGTTTCACTATGCCGTTCGATTTTTCGAGGCGCAACTCGGTCTCCAGCGGCGGAGGCGCCATCAGCCGCACCGA
>JBLMWT010000211.1:0-6451 GCA_050257375.1 Sphingomonadaceae bacterium | reverse complement strand
TGGAGTCAGACCCTGCTCCGGCACCGCGAAGGTTACGTAGACCGGCCTCACTTGGTTGATGACCACCAGCGGGCTGGTGTCGTTCGCCTTAACCAGGTTTCCCAGCTGCAGCATGATGCGGCCCACAAAGCCGTCGATAGGCGACCGGATCGTGCAGTACTCGAGATTGAGGCGCGCGGTCTCCAGGGCCGCCTCGCTCGCCTTGAGCTGCGCATCGGCGGTCTCGGCGTTGGTGCGGAACTGCGCGTAGGCGTCCTTCGAGACGAAGTTCTTCTCCAGCAGATCGAGGTAACGGCGTTCCTGCGAGCGCGCCTGATCGCGGTTTGCCCTGTCGCGCACGACGTTCGCCTCCGCTTGGCGCAGCGCCGCGAGGAATGGCCTTGCGTCCAGGCGAAAGAGCACTTCGCCGCGGCGCACCGCTTGGCCCTCTCGGAAGCCGACCTCGACAATCTGACCGTCGACGCGAGCCTTGACCGCCACGGTGGAGTAGGCGTCCACATTGCCGATCGCCCGCAGGTAGACCGGCACCGTTCGCCCGGCGGCCACCGCGATCGAAACGGGCACCGGCGGCGGGCCGGCCGGCGGCTTATTCTCGGTGGCGCGAATGTCGTCGCCGAAGTAAACGAGCGCCGCCACCGCTGCTGCGGCGACGAGCAATCCACCGAGTGCCAATAGTGGCGTGCGCCGTTCCGCTTTGAGCGTCATCTAGAGCCCGGGGAACCGGCCGACTAAAACGCACATGCCTGCGACTCCATCCGGCCTTTCCATACGCCGGGCGATGAATCTACGGCAATGTCCGTTCCAAGGCAAAGAGATTCTCGATCGTTTCACGGCTGCGCACGAGATGCGCCCGATCTCCGTCCACGAGCACCTCGGCAGCGCGGGGACGCGAGTTGTAATTCGAGCTCATACTCATGCCGTAGGCTCCGGCCGACATCACCGCGAGGAGATCGCCCTCACGCGCGGCCAGCCGCCGTTCCCTCGCCAAGAAATCGCCGCTTTCGCATACGGGTCCGACGACGTCGTATACCGCTGCGGAAATCCCCGTTCGCGACTCGCGCACCGCTCGTATTTCGTGCCACGCGTCGTACAGCGCCGGGCGAAGCAGATCGTTCATCGCCGCGTCGACCACGAGAAAGTTCTTGGCGGGACCGGGCTTCACGTACTCGACGCGAGTGAGCAGCAACCCCGCGTTACCGACGATGGACCGTCCGGGATCCAAGATCAGCGTCTCGCGCCGTCCGCCCAGGGCGGCCACTGCGCCAGCGACGAAATCGGCGATTGGCTGCGGATTCTCGTCGCGGTACCGGATGCCGATGCCTCCCCCGACATCGATGTGCGCCAGCCGCACGCCGGCAGCCTCGATGCGAGCGGTGAGCGCAACGAGGCGTTCGACCGCGGAGACGAATGGCGCCCGATCGGTGAGCTGCGAGCCTACGTGGCAACCGATGCCGCGCACCTCAATCGCCGAAAGCCGTGAGGCGGCGGCGTATAACCGCTCGGCCTCTTCGTGCGGCACACCGAATTTGTTGCGCCGTAGGCCCGTCGAGATGTACGGATGGGTTTTCGGGTCGACGTCCGGATTGACCCGAAAAGCGATCGGCGCGCGCCTGCCGAGGCGTCGGGCGACTGCGTCGACTCTCGCGAGCTCGGCCTCGGATTCCAGATTCAGGCAAAGCACCCCGGCGAGCAGCGCCTGCTCGATCTCGCGCTCGCTCTTGCCCACCCCCGAGAACAGCGTCTTGCCCGCGTCGCCGCCAGCCGCCAGCACCCGAGCCAGCTCGCCTCCCGACACGATGTCGAAGCCTGCGCCGAGCCGCGCCATGAGCGACAGAACAGCGAGATTGGAGTTTGCCTTGACCGAGTAGCACACCAGCGCGTCCCGCGCCGCCAAGGCGCGGGAGAATTCCGAGTAGGCGGCCTCGATCGCCGCGCGCGAGTAGACATAGCACGGAGTCCCGAAGCGCTGCGCGATACTTTCCAGTGGCAGCTGTTCGGCGCACAGGGCGCCGTCGCGGTATGCAAATGCCATTGCGTTAGCGCTGTCCGGCGGCGCCGTCGGACGCCGGATGCTCCGGATACGGCACGGGCTGATACGGCTCCGGTTTTTTCGGCTTTACCCCCGGCGGCGGGCTTTCGCGCAGGTAGAGGGGCCCCTTCTGGCCGCAGCCGGCGACGGCGAACGCGGCGCTCAGTACGACGAGAAGTGCGGTACGCATCGCGCTGCAGCGACTAAAATAACTATGCTATCACGCTGACTAGACGCGACATGACCGATTCAGAGTTCGAAGCACTCACCGCAACCGCGCTTGGGCGCATCGAGCAAGCGCTGGAAGAGTGCGGCGTGGACGCGGACGTGCAAAACAGCTCGGGTGGAGTGCTGGAGATCGAATTCGACAATGGCACGAAAATGGTTATCAACCGGCACGCAGCGGCGCGCGAACTCTGGGTCGCAGCAAAGAGCGGCGGTTTCCACTTTCGCTGGGACGGCGCGCTGTGGCGCGATACGCGCGATGACAGCGAACTGTTCACCGCGTTATCCAGGCTCGTGTCGGCGCAGAGCGGCAGGGGCGTTGTGCTGCGCGGCTGACGCTGCGACGCCCGCGTCGCTAGGGGGACGGCTTCACGAAGTCGTCCATCGGCGTGAAGCTCGGCTGCGGTGTGCTAGGGACGTTCTCCTCGTAAAAATACTCGGGGATCGGACCCTTGTCATCGGGGATCGTCGGGTCTGGTCCCGTTTCGACGCGCACCACCCCCGGCGGCATCACGCGCGGCATCTCCGGAACGCCCTTGAGCACCTGCTCCATGTATCCCATCCAGATCGGCAACGCCACCGCGGCGCCGGTCTGATTGCGCCCCATTGATTTCGGCTGGTCGAAGCCGACCCAAGCGATTCCCACCACGGTGGGCTGATAACCGCAGAACCACGCGTCGACGAAGTCGTTGGTGGTGCCGGTCTTGCCCGCGATGTCGTGCCGACCGAGCCGCGCAGCGCGCGCCGCTGTGCCATAGGTGACGACGTCCTGCATCATGCTGTCCATGATGAACGCGTTGCGCACATCGATGACGCGCGGCGCGTCCTCGCCGGCGCGCTGCGGGTGCGCGACGGCCACCGGCTCTCCGTGGTCGTCGACCACCTTTTGGATGTAGTACGGTTGGACGAGATACCCGCCGTTCGCAAAGACGGCGTAAGCGCGCGCCATCTGCATTGGAGTGACGGACCCGGCGCCGAGCGCCATCGTCAAATACGGTGGATGTCGGTTCGCGTCGAACCCAAAGCGAGTGATGTAGTCCTGGGCGTATTTCGGGCCGATCGCCTGGAGGATGCGGATCGATACCAAGTTCTTCGATTTTGCCAGCGCCGTACGCATGCGCATCGGCCCATCGAACGTACCGTCGTAGTTGCTCGGCTCCCAGACTTGCCCGCCGGTCACCTCGGGCTCGATCACGAGGGGTTCGTCGGGTATCACCGTGGCCGGCGTAAAGCCCTTCTCCAGCGCGGCTGAATAGATGAACGGCTTGAACGATGACCCCGGCTGGCGCCACGCTTGCACGACGTGGTTGTACTTGTTTCGATCGAAGTCGAACCCGCCCACCAGCGCGCGAATCGCACCATCTTGGGGATCGATGGCAATGAATGCCGACTCGGCATCCGGCAGTTGCGCGATTTGCCAATGCTTACCGTCGACGCGCTGTACGCGGACGATCGCCCCGCGCCGGATGTGCTTTTGCGGCGGGGCCTTCGGACTGAGCGACGCCGCCGCGAACCTGAGCCCATCGCCGGAGATCTTGACCGTCTCGCCGCTGCGCAACACCGTGGTTACCGCTTTCGGGCTGGTCTCGGTTACGAGCGCAGCAAGCAGGTCGTCGTTGTCGGGATAATCCGCGAGCGCATCCTCGTAGTCTTCCTCGTGCGCGTCGTCGGGCAGCTTGGCGAACCCCTCCGGTCCGCGGTAGCCGTGCCGTCTGTCGTAGTCTATGAGGCCGCGGCGCAGCGACTCGTAGGCGGATTCTTGGTCAGCCTTACGGATCGTGGTGTAGACGCGGAAGCCTCGCGTATATGCGCTCTGGCCGAACTGATCGTACATGGCCTGACGAACCATTTCGGCAACGTAATCTGCGTGCACCGCATACTGTGAAGCGCTCCGAGGGGCGCGCCGCAGCGGCGCTTCGAGCGCCTCTTTTTCTTGCGTGTCGGTGATGTAGCCGAGCGCTTTCATGCGATGCAAGACATAGTGTTGGCGCTGTCGTGCACGCTGCGGATTGGCGATCGGGTTGTAGCTCGAGGGCGCCTTGGGTAAGCCGGCCAACATCGCCGCTTCGCCCAGCGTGAGCTTGTCCAACGGCTTGCCGAAGTAGGTTTGTGCCGCGGCGGCGAAGCCGTAGGCGCGCTGCCCGAGATAAATCTGATTGACGTACAGTTCGAGAATCTGATCCTTGGTGAGGCTGTGCTCGATTTTGAAGGCGAGCAGCGCCTCGTACAGTTTGCGCGTCATTGTCTTCTCGGACGAAAGAAAGAAGTTGCGCGCAACTTGCATGGTGATGGTGCTTGCGCCTTGCCTGCGCCCGCCCGCGATCAGGTTCGAGTAAGCGGCACGCAGCACCCCGGCATAGTCGATGCCTGTGTGTTGATAGAAGCGCTCGTCCTCCGCGGCGATGATCGCGTTCTTGAGATTCTGGGGGACCTCAGCAATCGAGATGACAGAACGTCGCTCCTCGCCGAACTCGCCGATAAGTTCGCCGTCCGCCGTGTAAACGCGTAGCGGAACCTTTGGCTGGTAATCCGTGAGAGCGTCGAGCGATGGGAGGTTCGGATAGGCAAGCAACAGCACGAGCGCGGCGACGCCTGCGCCGGCTACGAACAGCCCGGCGAGCAACGCCAACGGGAACAACAAAAAACGACGCCACATCAAGGGAGTTAGGCCGACCAGGGGGCCCTAGGTATGGGGTGCGGGGGAAGGGGCATTATATGGGCTCTCGCCCTGTGGAAAATTCACTAGACACTCGTTAGGCTTGTTGCTAGCATTTAACGCAATTTCTACGTATTGCGCCTAACAGGCCGGGGCGCAAGGGAAAATAACGATGGAACTGGACATTTTCAAGCCGAAGACGCCACCGTTGTTCGGGCTGGACATTAGTTCGTCGTCGGTGAAGATGCTGGAAATCGTCGAAGCCGGAAAGGGGGCCTATCGCGTTGAGCGATACGCGATCGAGCCCTTGGCGCGCGAAGCCGTGGTGGACGGCAATATCAATAACTTGGAAGCCGTAGCCGAAGCGGTGAAGCGCGCGCACAAGCGGCTCGCCACGCGTACGAAGCATGTTGCCATGGCAGTGCCGTCTGGCGCAGTGATCACCAAGAAAATCATCGTACAGGCGGGGTTGCGTGAAGAAGAGCTCGAAGTGCAGGTCGAGACCGAGGCAAACCAGTACATTCCCTTCGCTTTAGAGGAAGTGAACCTTGACTTCCAGCGCATCGGGCCAGCACCTTCAAGCCCGGACGAGGAGGAGGTGCTGATTGCGGCTACGCGCAAGGAAAAGGTTGAGGACCGCGTTGCGGTGGCCGAATCCGCTGGGCTGAAGGCTCTCGTGATGGATGTCGAGTCCTACGCGCAGCAAAGCGCCCTTTCGCTCGTGGTGCAGCAGCTTCCGAGCGGAGGCAAGGACCAGAATATCGCGGTCGTGGACATCGGCGCCAACGTGATGAATGTGACCGTGCTGCGCAACGAACAGTCGGTCTACACGAGAGAGCAAGCGTTTGGCGGGAACCAACTCACGCAGGACATCGTCAGCCGCTACGGCATGAGCGTGGACGAAGCGGAGAACGCGAAGCGTTCAGGCGGCCTGCCGGACGATTTCGAGGCCGAGGTCCTGCGACCCTTCATGGACAACCTTTCCATGGAGGTCCAACGCGCGCTGCAGTTCTTTTTCACCTCCACGCAGTACAGCAGCGTCGATCAGATCCTCCTCGCGGGCGGATCCGCCGTGATCCCAGGACTGGATGAAGCGGTGCATACGCGGACGCAGGTCCCCTGCATGGTCGCCAATCCATTCGCGGCGATGCAAACGTCGCCCCGCATCCAGCTGAAACGTCTCATTGTTGACGCGCCATCGCTGATCATCTCCTGCGGACTGGCAATGCGGAGGTTCGACCCGTTATGAGCGCAATTCGCATTAACCTGCTCCCGCACCGCGAGGAGCGACGCAAGCGTGCGCGCACCCATTTCGCGGTCCTTGGAGCGATGACTTTTGTGCTCGGCTTGGTCATCGTCGGAGCCGTGCATATTGTGAATGCACAGCGAATCGCGGCTCAGCAGGACCGCAATACGTTCCTCAAGGGCGAGATTTCGAAACTCGACAAACAGATTGCCGACATCAAGAAGCTCAAGGACGAGATCCAAGCGCTTCTTGCGCGCAAGCAGGTCATCGAGACGCTTCAGGCTGATCGCGCGCA
>JBLMWT010000210.1:0-24225 GCA_050257375.1 Sphingomonadaceae bacterium | reverse complement strand
ATCCCGCCAGCACCACGCACGGACGCATCTCCGCCGAAGCGCGTGCGGCGGCCGGCATCGGGGAAGGTTTGCTCCGGGTCGCCGTCGGGCTCGAGGCCTTGGACGATTTGCGATCCGACCTGGAGCGCGGTCTGTCGCAGCTCTAGAGGAAGACGAGGCGCGGCGCGCCGTCCTCGACGAGCAGGTAGCCGCCGCGCCCGTACCAGTCGGGCAGTACCCAGCGCTCGCACGTTCGCCCTCCGACCTGGAGTACGTGGTGGGCCGGCCGGTGCGTGTGGCCGTGGATCATCCGGCTCACGCGGTGCCGCTCGAACGCCTCGCGCACCGCCTCGGCATTGACGTCCATGATCTCGGCGCTCTTTCCCTTCTTGCTCGCCTCGCTTTGCTCGCGCAGCGCCTCGGCGCGCGTCCGCCGCAGGGCGAGCGGCGCGGCGAGAACCTCGCGCTGCCAGGCTTCCGACCTGGCCGTCGCGCGCCATGCCATGTAGTCGCGGTCGTCGGTGCATAGCGTGTCGCCGTGCATGAGCAGGGTGGGCACGCCGCCCACTTCGCGCACGGCGGGATCGGCGAGCAGGTTCGCGCCGCAAGCCTCTGCGAACGCCTCGCCCATCAGGAAGTCCCGATTGCCCTGCATCAGATAGAGCGAGACCCGGCCTCTGGTCAGCGCGCGAAACGCCGTCGCAACCTGCTTGGCGAGCGCGTCGCCGTCCGGCGCGCTCAGCTCGTCGTCGCCGATCCAATATTCGAACAGGTCGCCGAGCACATAGAGTTCGTCGGCCTGCCGGGCGTCTTCGCCAACAAAGCGCAGGAATCGGTCGATCGTTGCCGGGTGCACCGTCGATAGGTGCAGGTCCGACGCAAAGAGGACCCGCGCCACTATTTTCCGGCGACCACCGTCATCGACTCGATCAGGACCGCCTGTCGCGGCACGTCGCGCGGAAACGGTCCACCGGCTCCGGTGGGCAGCTTGGCGATCTTGTTGACCGTATCCATGCCGGATACGACCTTGCCGAACACGGCGTAACCGTGGCCGTCGCCGCGCGGGTCGCCCCAATCGAGAAACGCGTTGTCCGCGACGTTGATGAAGAACTGGGCCGTCGCCGAGTCCGGATTCGACGTGCGCGCCATGGCGATCGTCCCAGCGACGTTCTTCAGGCCAGCCTTGACGCCTGCCTGCGCCTCGTTGGCGATCGGCTTATCGGTGGGCTTCTGACGGAACTGCTGGTCGAAGCCCCCGCCTTGGATCATGAAGCCGTCGATCACGCGGTGGAAGATCGTGCCGTCATAGTGGCCGTTGCGCACGTAGTGCAAAAAGTTCTGCACGGTCAGCGGAGCTTTTGCCGGATACAGCTCGAGGCGAATGGTTCCAAGATTCGTCTTTATGTCGACTTGCACGTCTGCGCCAATCGCGCCCGGCGATGCGGCAGCGGCAGAGAGCATGACGAGTGGAGTCCAGAGCTTAATGAGATTCATCGGTCCATTGCGGTGATTGTGTTATGCTTTTCAAAGGCCTGCGACACGGTCAATTCTAGAGCAAGGTCTGTTCGCCGACAACGACGGCGAGCGTTTTCCGCGCTGCACGCCCCGGCCGCCTCGCCAAGTCCGCTCATGCTGCAAATCTACAACTCGCTCGGCAGACAGAAACAGGAGTTCGTCCCTCTGCGTCCGGGCGAGGTGCGCATGTACGTATGCGGCATGACGGTCTACGACTTCTGCCACCTGGGCCACGCGCGCGTCATGGTGGTGTTCGACGTGGTGCGCCGATGGTTGCGCGCAAGCGGCTATCGCGTCACGTACGTACGCAATATCACGGACGTCGACGACAAGATCATCCGCCGTGCCTCCGGGAGCGGCGAGTCGATAAGCGAACTGACGGCGCGCTTCACGCGCTTCATGGAGGAGGATGCCACCGCGCTCGGCGTCGAGCCGCCTGACCAAGAGCCGCGCGCGACCCAGTTCGTGCCGCAGATGATCGGCATGATCGACGCGCTCGAGCGCCGCGGGTTCGCTTACCGATCCACCAGCGGGGATGTCAACTTCGCGGTTCGCAAGTTTCCGGGCTACGGAATGCTCTCCGGCAAGTCGCTGGACGAGCTGCGCGCCGGCGAGCGCGTCGAAGTGGATGCGGCCAAGCAGGACCCGCTCGACTTCGTGCTGTGGAAGCGCTCAAAGCCGGACGAACCGAAATGGGATTCGCCCTGGGGTCAGGGGCGTCCCGGCTGGCACATCGAGTGCTCGGCGATGAGCTGCGCGCTGCTCGGCACGCACTTCGACATCCATGGCGGAGGCCAGGATCTGCAGTTCCCGCACCACGAAAACGAGATCGCGCAGTCCGAAGGTGCGAGCGGCGTCAAGTTCGTGAACTACTGGATGCACAACGGTTTCGTGCGCGTCGACGAGGAGAAGATGTCCAAATCGCTCGGCAACTTCTCGACGATTCGCGACATCCTGAAGCAGTTCGATCCCGAGGTCGTGCGCTTCTTCATCCTGAGGGCGCACTATCGCAGTCCGCTCAACTACTCCGACGCGCACATGCACGACGCGAAGGGTGCTTTGACGCGGCTCTACACGGCGCTGAAGAGTGCGCCCTCGACCTCCGTTGCGCCTGACTGGCGCGAACCTCACGCCGTTCGCTTCCGCCAGGCGATGGACGACGATTTCGGCACACCCGAAGCGATCGCGGTCCTGTTCGAATTGGCGAACGAGATGAATCGAGGTCGGGCGGACCTGGCGCCGCAACTGCGCGCACTCGGCGGCGTGCTGGGCATCCTGCAGCGCGACGCGCAGGCCTTCCTGCGGGGCGGGCCCGGTGCCGCGCTGGACGACGCCGACATCGCGCTGCGCATCGCGCGCCGCGCCGAAATGAAGCGGCGCAAGGACTACGCCGCTGCGGATGCGGAGCGCAAAGCGCTCGAAGAGGCCGGCGTCGTCCTCGAGGACGGCCCGTCTGGCACGGCCTGGCGGCGCAGGTAGGCGTGCGCCGCACTCAGTACTTGAAGTGCAGGTCCTTGCCGATGATGGTGAGTTCAACGAACGAGCTGCCGTTGTGGTTGGTCGGCGAAAAGCTCAGGTAGTAGCCGCCCGCGTCGTAGTCCGACATCGAGTCCAGCGCCTGCATGAACGACTCGCGCGTGATTTTCGGGCCTGCGCGGCGGATCGCTTCCACCATCACCTTCGCGCCGATATAGCCCTCGAGCGAGGTGAAGGAAAAGTCCTTCCTGCCGAGGAGCTTCTCGGCCGCCTCGCGATACTCGGCGACCACCGGCACGGAGGCTTCGGTGGGCGGCGGTACGACCTGGGAGATTGCGACGCCGACCCCGTCCTGCCCGAGCTCTTGAGCCAGCGGGCTGGCGCCCGGGAACGAGTTGCTGATCATCTGCGCGGTCGAGCCGGCGCGTATCGCGGCCTTGATGAAGTCCGCCGTGGTCTTGTAGAGGGTAGTGAGGATGATCACGTCGGGGTTGCCCTTGAGCACCGCCTTCACACCCCCGGCGATATCCGGATGCGCCCGGTCCTTGAACGAGGCCTCTGAAACGGGTTCTAGGCCACGTTGCTTGAGCGCGCGCACCACGATTTCATTGTTGGCGTTTCCGATCGGGTCGTCGTAGTGCACGACGGCAAAGCGCTTGATGCCGAACAGCGAATAGTGATCGACGATCTTCTCCAGCTCGTCGGCGTAGCTGGCGCGGATGTTGTAGACGTACTTGTTGAACACGCGCATCGGCGCAGCGCCCGTGAACGGACCGATGAACGGCACTTTGAACTTCTGTACGAACGGTAGCGCAGGGCGGGAAAGGGTGGCGCTCGCATAGCCGTACAGGGCGAAGACCTGCATTTCTTCGATCAGCTTCTGCGTATTGGCCGCGGCCCGCTTGGTGTCGTTGGCGTCGTCCAGCGTGGCGAGCTCCAGGCGCCTGCCATAGATCCCGCCGCCGTCATTCACCTTCTTGAAATACGCGAGCACCCCGTCGCGAATGTCTTCGCCGAGTTCCCGATTGCTGCCCGAGAGGGGCGCCGACTGCCCGATGACGATCGTCGTCGCGCTCACGCCGGGAACCGGCGAGGCGGCCGATGCGCATACTGCGACCCCGAGAACCACCAGCGCACAGGCCGCCTGCAGTAGTCGATTTCTCATACGTCTCCCCCCTCGCATCCGAGAGCCCTCGGCGTGCAGTCTTCCCCTCAATGGG
Organism: Sphingomonadaceae bacterium; assembly: GCA_050257375.1. Lineage (GTDB taxonomy): Bacteria > Pseudomonadota > Gammaproteobacteria > Burkholderiales > SG8-39 > DAHVFK01. The sequence continues at coordinate 20,035 of JBLMWT010000210.1, read as the reverse complement.
AGAATTCTACTGATATCCGCGGAAGGAGACGCGGTACTTCTTGGCGCGACTGCGCCACCAGACCGGCCTAGCTCTCGAAGAACTCCTTTACCCTGTCGAACCAGGTCTTGCTGCGTGGGTTGTGCCGCGCAGCGTCCTTCTGGCTGATGGCCTCGAACTCGCGCAGGAGTTCGCGCTGACGTTCGGTCAGGCTGACCGGGGTCTCGACCACGACATGGCACAGCAGGTCACCCGCGGCATGGCTGCGCACGCCCTTGATGCCCTTGCCGCGCAGACGGAACATCTTGCCGCTTTGCGTCTCCGCCGGCACCTTGATGCGGGCCGAGCCGTCGAGCGTAGGGATCTCGATCTCGCCTCCGAGCGCCGCGGTGGCGAAGGAAACCGGCATTTCGCAGTGCAGATCGTCGTGCTCGCGATGGAACACCGGGTGCGGCTTGACATGCACCTGAACGTAGAGGTCGCCGGGCGGGCCGCCGTTGACGCCGGGCTCGCCTTCGCCGGACAGGCGTACCCGATCGCCCTCGTCGACGCCCGCGGGAATCTTCACGGCCAGGGTCTTCTGGTGCTTCACCCGGCCGGCGCCGCTGCAATCCGGGCAAGGATGGGTGATCGCCTTGCCGCTGCCGTGGCAGCGCGGACAGGTCTGTGCGATCGAGAAGGGACCCTGCGAGATGCGCACCTGGCCTGCGCCGTGGCAGGTGGGGCAGGTCTGCGGTTGCGTGCCCTTGCGCGCGCCGCTGCCCCCGCAGGTCTCGCATTCGGCGAGCGTGGGAATGCGGATCTTCGTCTCGAAGCCGTGCGCCGCCTGCTCGAGCGTGATCTCCAGGTTGTAGCGCAGGTCTGCGCCGCGATAGACGGTGGAACGGCCCGCGCGCTGGCCGCCGAAGATCTCGCCGAAGATATCGCTGAAGATGTCGCCGAATCCGCCGAAGCCCTGTTGTGCGCCGGCGCCCGCGGCAGCGTGGGGGTCGATGCCCGCATGCCCGTAACGGTCATAAGCGGCGCGCTTTTGCTCGTCGCTCAGGATTTCGTACGCCTCCTTGGCTTCCTTGAAATGCTCTTCGGCCTTGGGATTGTCCGGGTTGCGGTCCGGATGCCATTTCATGGCGAGCTTGCGGTACGCCTTCTTGATCTCGTCCTCGCTCGCGTCGCGATTGACGCCGAGGACCTCGTAGTAGTCGCGTTTCGCCATGTCCCTGTCTCAGCGCGAAACGGGCGGCCGGCTTGCGCCGCCGCCCGCTGCGGATTTCCTGCCGTCCGGCTTCAGCCGGTCTTCTTGTCCTTAACCTCGGTGAACTCGGCGTCGACGACGTCGCTCTCCGCTTTCTTCCCCGAAGCCTGCTCAGCGCCGCCGGCCTGCTGCTGCGCCGCCTGCGAGTCGGCGTACATCTTCTCGCCGAGCTTCTGCGCGGCCTGCGCAAGCGCCTGCGCCTTGGCGTCGATTCTATCCTTGTCGTCCGACTTGATGGCTTCCTCGGCTTCTTTCGCTGCCGCCTCGATCTTTTCCTTCTCGCCGGCGTCCAGCTTGTCGCCGTAGTCCTTGAGCGACTTGCGCACCGAATGCACGAGCGCCTCGCACTGATTGCGCGCGTTGACGAGCTCGTGCGCCCTCTTGTCTTCCTCGGCGTGGGCTTCGGCGTCCTTCACCATGCGCTGAATTTCCGCTTCGGTGAGGCCGGAGCTCGCCTGGATCTTGATCTTGGCTTCCTTGCCGGTCGCCTTGTCCTTGGCCGAGACGTGCAGGATGCCGTTCGCGTCGATGTCGAACGTGACCTCGATCTGCGGCATGCCGCGCGGCGCCGGCGGGATGTCGGTCAAATTGAACTGACCCAGGCTCTTGTTGCCAGCCGCCATCTCGCGCTCGCCCTGCAGCACGTGGATGGTCACCGCGGTCTGGTTGTCGTCCGCGGTCGAGAACACCTGAGTGGCCTTGGTCGGCACGGTGGTGTTCTTGTTGATGAGCTTGGTCATCACGCCGCCCAGCGTCTCGATGCCGAGCGACAGCGGCGTGACGTCGAGCAACAGCACGTCCTTGACGTCGCCTTTCAACACGCCCGCCTGAATGGCGGCGCCAACCGCCACGGCTTCGTCTGGATTGACGTCCTTCCTCGGCTCCTTGCCGAAGAACTCGCGCACCTTGTCCTGCACCTTGGGCATGCGCGTCATGCCGCCCACCAGGATGACGTCATCGATGTCGGTCACCTTGACACCGGCGTCCTTGACCGCGATGCGGCACGGGTCGATCGTGCGCTCGATCAGGTCGTCGACCAGGGACTCGAACTTGGCGCGCGTGATCTTCATCGCCAGGTGCTTCGGCCCCGATGCGTCGGCGGTGATGTACGGCAAATTGAACTCGGTCTGCTGCGACGAAGAGAGCTCGATCTTGGCCTTCTCGGCCGCTTCTTTCAGGCGCTGCAGCGCGAGCACGTCCTTGGACAGGTCGACGCCCTGATCCTTCTTGAATTCCGTGACCACGTAGTCGATCACGCGCTGGTCGAAGTCCTCGCCGCCGAGGAACGTGTCGCCGTTCGTCGAGAGCACCTCGAACTGTTTCTCGCCTTCTACGTCGGCGATCTCGATGATGGAGATATCGAAGGTTCCTCCGCCGAGGTCGTAGACCGCGATCTTGGTGTCCTTCTTCGCCTGCTTGTCCAGACCGAAGGCGAGGGCCGCCGCGGTGGGCTCGTTGATGATGCGCTTGACGTCGAGGCCGGCGATGCGGCCCGCATCCTTGGTCGCCTGGCGCTGCGAGTCATTGAAGTACGCGGGCACCGTGATCACGGCCTCGGTGACTTCCTCGCCCAGGTAGTCCTCGGCGGTCTTCTTCATCTTGCGTAGCACTTCGGCCGAAACCTGCTGCGGCGCGATCTTCTTTCCGCGCACTTCGACCCAGGCGTCGCCGTTGTCGGCTTTGACGATCTTGAACGGTGCGAGGCCGATGTCCTTCTGCACTTCCTTCTCTTCGAAGCGCCGCCCGATGAGGCGCTTCACGGCAAACAGAGTGTTCTTCGCATTGGTCACGGCCTGGCGCTTCGCCGGCGCGCCCACCAGAATTTCGCCGTCCTCGGTATAGCCGACGATCGAGGGCGTCGTGCGCGCGCCTTCCGAGTTCTCGATCACTTTGGGCTTGGCGCCTTCCATGATCGCTACGCACGAGTTGGTCGTGCCCAGGTCAATGCCGATGATCTTTGCCATGTCTCGATCCCCGTCCGGGTTGTTGCGGGTGGTGTGTTAAGCCTGTGTTCAATATGGGGTTTGTGGCCGGCGTTTCAAGCGTCGTTTGCAGGCCGCGGCTTGGACACCGTAACCAGCGCCGGCCGCAGGATGCGCTCGTGCAGGCGCCAGCCCTTCTGCAGCACGGCGACCACGGTGTTGGCCTCTCCGTCTGACTCCACCGCTGCCATCGCCTGGTGCTGGTTCGGGTCGAAGCGCATGCCGGGCGCCGGGTCGATGTCCCTGACGTTCGCCTTCTCGAGCGCCGCGCGCAGCTGCTTGAGCGTGAGCTCGACGCCGCTGCGCAGGGCCTCTGCCGCACCAGACGCTGCGCCCAGAGCGGCCTCGAGGCTGTCGACCACCGGCAACAGGGTCTCGACGAATCGCTCGAGCGCGTATTTCTGTGCGTTGGCGGCCTCGGCCAGCGCACGCTTGCGAGCGTTGTCCGCCTCGGCGAGCGCGCGCAACGTCGCCTCGCGCTGCTCCGCGAGCTTCGCGTTCGCCTCCGCCAGCCGCGCCTCCGCGGACGTCTCACCTGCAGCTTGAGCAGCGGTTTCGGTCTGATCCGCGCCTTGTTCGGTTGGCTTCATCTGGGGGGTCGGTTCGGACATCCTTCCGGCTCCGTGGCTAGTGTCCCTAGACTGGGGATGGGTTCGTTCGTTTCAAGCCCCGGCGTGATTCGCATGCCAAAATGCCCTGATGAGCGAAACCCTTGATTTGCGGGACGAAGCCGATAGCCGGCTCGCGCTCGCGGCGCTGGGCGCGCTGCGCGAGCTGCGTCCCGGTGGCGAGCTGCGGCTGATCACGCGCGAGGATCCTACGCTGCTGCTCGAGAGTCTCAATCTGCAGCTGCGCGATGCGCTGCGCTGGGAGTTGGGCGCCAGAGCCGCGTACTGGGAGGCGTCCGTTCGTCTAACGGAGGATGCCGCGCCACGCGATGTGCTCGATACCTTGAAGCGCGACCACCGTCGCCTGGACGGGCTGCTGGCGAGGGCGCTACGCCGACTGAATGCGGGGGATGTGGCGGGCGCCCGGCCGCTGCTGGATGACTTCGCCGCCGGGCTGCGGCGCCACGCGCGCGCCGAGAACGAGTTGCTCGCACCCGCTCTCGGGCCGCGGCCGGCGGTGGAGCCTCTGGAGATCATGCTGCGCGAGCACGACGAGCTGCTGGTGCAGCTGGACGCCGTCGAACGCTGCTTCGCCGAGGCCCCGGCCGGCCAGCTGCCGGAGGCCTGGGAAATCGAGCCGTTCGTCGCGATCTTGTCGGGCACGCTCGCCAAGCACGAATACCGCGAGGAAAGTCAGCTGTTCCCGCTGTGGGCGGGAGGGCTCCTGCGCGGACCGCCGGGTGAGGGCGATGCGCTGCATAAGGCGGTGCGCGCCTTGCTGGAGGGCTAGCGCGCGGGCCAGCCTTGCTCGCCGCAGATGCGCGCCAAAGCCGCTATCCACTCGGGCGACTCGTTCAGGCAAGGCACGAGCCGCAATTCCTGTCCGCCGTTCGCCACGAAGCTCCGCCGGGCCCCGATTCCGATTTCCTCCAGCGTTTCGAGACAATCGGACACGAAGCCGGGGCAGGCGACATCGACGCGGCGCAGGCCCTCGCGCGCGAGTGCCACGAGCGTCGGCTCCGTATACGGCTGCAACCACTCGGCACGCCCGAAGCGGGACTGGAACGTCACGCTGTAGTGAGTCTCGTCCAGGCCGAGCGCTTCGCCGAGCAGGCGCGCCGTAGTGCGGCAATGGCGCTCGTACGGATCGCCGCGCAAGACGGCCGAGCGCGGCAGTCCGTGAAAGCTCATGACCAGGCGATCGCCCCGGCCATGCCGTTCCCAGTGCTCGCGTATCCCCGTCGCGAGCGCCGCCAGGTACGCCGGATGGTCGTGGAACTGCCTGACGAAGCGCAGCTCCGGGACGTTGCGCACGCTCGCGAGCCAGGCGCAGAGCGCGTCCAGTACGCTCGCCGTGGTACTCGCGGCGTACTGCGGATAGAGCGGCACAACGAGAATGCGCTCGCATCCGCGGGCACGCAGGCGATCGAGGGCGGCGGCCATAGCGGGCGCCCCGTAGCGCATCGCGTACTCGACGGCGGGACCGTCGCCCGCGAACGCGCCGGCGAGCAGGGCGGCCTGGCGCTGGGTGTGGACGGCGAGCGGTGAGCCTTCGTCGGTCCACACTTCGGCGTACTTGCGCGCCGAGCTGGCGGGACGCAGCGGAAGAATGACGCCGTAGAGAATGGGCAGCCACAGCGCGCGCGGGATCTCCACCACGCGCGGGTCCGCGAGGAATTCGGCCAGGTAGCGGCGCACTGCGGAGGTCGTTGGCGCCACCGGCGTGCCGAGGTTCACGATCAGCACGCCGTCGCGCGCCGCTCCGTCGCCCGGCGGCGCCGGCTCGGGCCGATACCTTTCCGCCACCGCCCCTAGCCCTGCGAGAGCGCGCTGGAGAGCAGCTTCGCCGTGACGTCCACGATCGGCACCACGCGATCGTATGCCATGCGCGTGGGTCCGACGACGCCCACGGTGCCGACCACCTCGTCGTCGACCCGATAGGGAGCAGTCACGACGCTCACGTCGTCCGGGGCGGTGACGCCCGATTCTCCGCCGATGAAAATCTGCACGCCCTGGCCGCGTAGCGAGACGTCGAGGATTTGCAGCAGCGAGGTCTTGCGTTCGAACAGCTCGAACAGCTTGCGCAGGCTCTTCATGTCCTGCGACAACTCGCTCACGTCCAGCAGATTGCGCTCGCCCGAGATGACGTAGGGCTCGTCCTGCTCGGTCAGCGCCTCGTTGCCCGCCTCGAGGGCGGCGTTCATGAGCTGGATCATGTCCTGACGTAGCTCGCGCAGCTCGTCCCGCAGGCGCTGGCGCACCTCTTCCATGCTTTGCCCGGCGTAATTCTGGGTGATGTAGTTGCCCGCCTCGACCAGCTCGGACTGGGAATAGTCGCGCTCGGTGAGCAGAATCCTGTTCTGCACGTGCCCTTCGGGAGTCACCACGATCAGCAGCACGCGCTTCTCGGACAAGCGCAGGAACTCGATGTGTCGGAACGCGACCGAGCGTCGCCGCGGCGTCATCACCACACCGGCAAAGTGCGTCAGCTGGGAAAGGAGGTTCGAGGCCGCCTGAATGACGCGCTGGGGGTTGTCCGGGTGCAGCTGATCTTCGAGCTGGTGAATTTCGACCGACTGCAAGGGCTTGGTCACCAGCAGGGTATCGACGAAGAAACGGTATCCGAGCGGCGTCGGGACGCGCCCGGCGGAGGTGTGCGGGCTGGCGATGAGGCCCATGTCCTCGAGGTCGGCCATCACGTTGCGTATCGAGGCGGGCGACAGGTCGAGCCCCGAGTACCTGGATAGCGTGCGCGACCCGACCGGCTGGCCTTCGGCGATGTAGCGCTCGACCAGCGTTTTCAGCAGCACCTGGGCACGTTTGTCGAGCATCATTCCATTCTACACAAGCCGTGCCGAGCGAACCTTCCTCGGTGCCGGCGGGCTGTGGTTAAATCCTCGCCATCATGCCACCTGCATTCCGCCGCGTTGCGCTGGTCGGCAAGCAGCGCAGCCGCGAGATCGCGGCGTCCCTAAGCGAGCTGCGTGCGCTGCTCGCCGCGCGGGGCTGCGAGGTTGTGCTCGAGCAGGACACGGCGGCGGCGCTGGGCGACGGGGGCGGGGTCGACTTCCAGGCCATCGGCCAGGGAGTCGATCTGGCGATCGTCGTCGGCGGCGACGGCACGATGCTGTCCGCAGCGCGCAACCTGGTGCGCTACGGCGTGCCGCTCGCCGGAATCAACCTCGGCCGCGTCGGATTCATGACCGACATCGCGCTCAAGGACATGCGCGAGGCAGTCGGGGCAATCCTCGAGGGTCGTCATACGATCGAGGAGCGTGCGCTGCTGGACGCCGAAATCCGGCGCGACGGCCGCCAGGTGCTGCGCACCCTGGCGCTGAACGAAGCGGTGGTCGGCAAAGGCTCGCAGGGCAGGCTGATCGAGTTCGAGCTTCACGTCGATGGCGAATATGTCTATACGTTGCGCGCGGACGGCGTCATCGTGGCCACCGCGACCGGCTCGACCGCCTACGCGCTGTCGGCGCAAGGCCCGATCCTCCATCCCGCGGTGCCCGCGCTGGCGCTGGTGCCGCTCAACCCGCATACGCTTTCGGCCCGGCCGGTGAGCGTGCTGGATCGAAGCGTGATCGAGATCGTGCTGGTGCGCGCGCTCGACGCGCGTGCGCACTTCGACGGCTACGCGCTTGCCGACATGGCGCAGGGCGATCGCCTCGTGCTGCGCCGCTCGGCCGACGCCGTGCGCTTCGTGCACCCGCCTGGCTACAGCTATTTCGTGATGTTGCGCGAGAAGCTTCGCTGGAGCGAGGCGGTCGGCCGGCCGGGCGAGCGCGCAGCGCAGCACGACGGCGAGCCCGAGTAAGGGCGGTCATGCTGCGGGCGCTCAGCGTACGCGACTTCGTCATCGTCGAGCGGGCCGAGCTGGAGTTGGGCGCGGGCTTTTCCGTGCTCACCGGGGAGACCGGCGCGGGCAAGTCGATCCTGGTGGATGCGATCGAGCTGCTGGTCGGCGGGCGCGCCGACGCGCAAATGGTGCGCACGGGCGCGGAGCGCGCGGAGCTGGCGGCGGAATTCGAGTTCGAACCGGGGACGCCGCTCGCGGGGTGGCTCGAAGAGCACGAGCTCGCGGGCGATGCGGGCGTGCTGCTCCTGCGGCGCACGCTGGACCGCAACGGGCGCTCACGCTGCTTCGTCAACGGCCGGGCCGCGACGCTCGCGCAGCTCGCCGAGGCGGGCACCTGGCTGGTCGACATCCACGGCCAGCACGAACATCAGTCGCTGCTGCGCATCCCCGCGCAGCGCGAGCTGCTCGACTCGCACGCGGGCGCGCAGGACCTGGCGCGGGCGACGCAGGAGGCCTTCCGCGCCTGGAAGCGCCTCGAAACGCTCGCCGCCCAGGCCGAGGAACAGTTCGCGCAACGCGCCGCCGAGCGCGGCGCGCTGGAGGAACAGGTCGCCGAACTTAAGAAGCTTGCCCCGCGCGAGGGCGAGTGGGAGTCGCTCGCCGTGGAGCACGCGCGCCTCGCGCATGGCTCGAGCCTGTTGGCCGGCGCGCAGTCGGCGCTCGAAGCGCTGTCGGAGGCCGAGGGCGCCAGCCTGCCTCAGCTCGCCGCAGTGGCCGCGAGGCTGCGCACGCTATCCGGGCACGACGCGCATCTCGTTCCGATCGCCGACTTGCTCGAGTCCGCCGAAGCCCAGGCGGGCGAGGCCGTGCGCGAGCTGCGCCACTACGCTTCGCGCGTCGAGCTCGATCCGGATGCGCTGCGCGCGGTCGAAGCCCGCGTCGAGGCGCTGCACATGGTGGGGCGCAAGTACCGCGTGCGTCCGTCGGAGCTGGCGCGCCTATCCGATGAGCTGGTCGCGCGGCTCGCGGAGCTCGAGCTGGCGGTCGACCCCGAGGCGCTCAGGCGCGAAGTCGGGGCGGCGGGCGAGCGCTACGCCAACGCCGCCCGGAAGCTCTCGGCGCGCCGCAAGGCCGCCGCGCAGGCGCTGTCGGAAGCGGTCACCGAGGGGATGCAACAGCTGGCGATGGGCGGCGGGCGCTTCGCGGTGCAGCTCAAGGCGCTGGAGGCGCCGTCAGCCGCCGGTGCGGAGGAGGTGAGCTTCGAGGTCGCGTCGCATCCGAGCCTGCCGCTGCGTCCCCTCGCGAAGGTGGCATCAGGCGGAGAGCTGTCGCGCATCAGCCTGGCCATCCAGCTGGTGGCGAGCAAGGCGTCGCCGGTAGGCACTCTCGTGTTCGACGAGATCGATTCCGGAATCGGCGGCGCGGTGGCGGAGACTGTTGGCCGCTCGCTCAAGCGCCTGGGCCGCAGCCGCCAGGTGCTATGCGTCACGCATCTGCCGCAGGTGGCGGCGCAAGGCGACGCCCAGTGGTCCGTGTCCAAGCAGGGGGTGCGCGGGAAGGTTTCGGTGTGCGTCGCGCGCCTGGACCGTGCTTCGCGCATCGAGGAGTTGGCGCGCATGCTGGGCGGCACGCAGATCACTCCGACCACGCGCAAGCACGCGGCCGAGCTGCTCGGAGGCTAGATCAGTCGGACTGATCGCCGGATGCGCGCTCGATCTCGCGCGCCGCGGCGCGATACTCGCAATTGGGTTTGGTGCAATCCGCGTACAGCGCCAGCGAATGGCCGCGCAGCTGAAAGCCGCGGCGGCGCGTGACCTCGGTCTGGCGCTTTTCGATCTCGGCGTCGTAGAACTCCTCGACCCGGCCGCACTGCAGGCAGACGAGATGGTCGTGGTGTCCACCCTGGTTCAGCTCGAACACGGCCTTGCCCGTCTCGAAGTGCTGGCGCGAGAGCAGCCCCGCCTGCTCGAATTGCGTGAGGACCCGATAGACGGTCGCCAGACCGACGTCGATCCCCTCGGCGATCAGCTTGCGGTAGACGTCCTCGGCCGACAGGTGGCGTACTTCCTTGCTGGTCTCGAACAGCTCGAGGATCTTGCGTCGCGGCAGGGTCGCCTTGAGGCCGATCTCCTTCAGGCTCTGCGCGGTGGTCATGGAACGCAGCGAAGATCTAGGATGCGATCGTTTATCATATCGACTTTCGCTTCGCTTGAGAATCGCATCCTCGTGCTGTCCCCCGCTCGCGCTCTGACCGCCGCAGCGCTGCTCGCGCTCTCGGGCTGCGGCAGCCTGTATCACGCGATCGGCGCGTACCGCATCGAGATCCAGCAGGGAAATTACGTTCCCCAGGAAAAGGTCACCGACCTCAAGCTGGGCATGAGCAAGGAGCAGGTGCGCTTCGTCCTCGGCACACCGCTGGTTACGGACATCTTCCACGCCGACCGCTGGGACTACATCTACTACCTCAAGCCGCAGAACAGCAACCGCGTCGTGGAGCGCAAGCTCACCGTGTACTTCAAGGACGGCAAGCTGGTGCAGATCGACAAAGATGTCGTCGCATCCGCGGCCGACGCGACCACAGAGAAGGACGGCAAGTGAGGGTGGCGATCGCAGGTGCCGCCGGCCGCATGGGGCGCACCCTGCTGGAAGCCGTGCTGCGCGACCCGCAGCTCACGCTCGCCGCGGCGCTCGAGACGGAAGGGCACCCTGCGCTCGGGCGCCAGGTGGGCGAGCTCGCCGGGATGGCGTCCGACCTCAGGCTGCGCGCCGATCAGGCCGAGGCGCTCGCCGACGCGGACGTGCTGATCGACTTCACGCGTCCGGAGGGCACGCTCGCGCACCTCGAGGCGTGCGCGCGGTTGCGCAAGTCGCTGGTCATCGGGACGACGGGCTTTTCACCGGACCAGAAATCGCTTATCGCAGGTGCTGCGAAGGCCATACCCATAGTGATGGCGCCGAACATGGCGGTCGGCGTGAACGTGCTGTTCAAGCTGGCGGAGACCGCGGCGCGCATCCTCGGTGACGCCTACGACGTCGAGATCGTCGAGGCACATCATCGGCACAAGGTCGACGCGCCGTCAGGAACCGCGCTCAGGCTGGGCGAGGTGGTGGCGCGCGCGCTCGGCCGCGATCTGGCGGAGTGCGCCGTGCACGGCCGCCATGGCGACACCGGGGAGCGAGATCCGAGGGCGATCGGATTCCACGCCATTCGGGGCGGCGATATCGTTGGCGAGCATACGGTGCTGTACGCCGGCGCGGGAGAGCGTCTCGAGTTGACGGTGCGCTCCTCGAGCCGGATGACCTACGCGCTCGGCGCGCTGCGCGCTGCCAAGTTCCTCGCCGGCCGCACGCCGGGCCTCTACGACATGTCCGACGTGCTGGGCCTGAAGTAGCGCGCGTTGCCGGAGGGCCGGCGAAGCCGTTATAATTCGTTGCTCAACCGAGCGGGAGGGGCGCCAGCCTCTTCCGCTTTTTCGCATCTAGCCCTGGAGTTTGCGTCTTGCCTGCCCTCGAACCCGCGATCCTCGTCCTCGCCGACGGGACCGTGTTTCGGGGACGGTCGATCGGCGCGCGCGGCCTGTCCGTGGGCGAGGTGGTATTCAACACTGCCATGACCGGCTACCAGGAAATCCTCACCGATCCCTCCTATTGCCGGCAGATCGTCACGCTGACCTATCCCCACATCGGCAACACGGGCACCAACCCGGAGGACGACGAGGCGGACAGAGTCTACGCATCGGGTCTCGTCGTTCGCGACCTGCCCGCGGCGCCCTCGAACTGGCGGGCGACGCACAGCCTGCCCGAATATTTGCGAGCGAAGGGCGTGGTCGCCCTCGCCGACATCGATACCCGCCGCCTGACCCGCATTCTGCGCGAGCGCGGTGCGCAGAACGGCTGCCTGATGGCGGGTGAGGCGGACATCGACAGGGCGCTTGCCGCAGCCCGTGCGTTTCCGGGTCTTGCCGGCATGGACCTCGCGAAGGAAGTGAGCGCCGCGGCCCCCTATGAGTGGCGCGGGGGCGGCTGGACGCTCGGCGCCGGATTCGGGCGGCCCGCCGCCGAGGCTCGCTTTCACGTGGTGGCCTATGACTACGGCGTCAAGCGGAACATCCTGCGCATGATCGCGGAGCGGGGCGCGCGCGTCACGGTGCTGCCCGCGCGCGCGGGCGCGGCCGAAGCGCTGGCGCTCAAGCCCGACGGCGTGTTCCTGTCCAACGGTCCTGGAGATCCGGAACCCTGCGACTACGCCATCCGCACGATTCGTGAGCTTCTCGACATCGGAAACATCCCGGTGTTCGGAATCTGCCTCGGGCACCAGCTGATGGGGCTGGCTGCCGGCGCGAGAACCGTGAAGATGAAGTTCGGGCATCACGGCGCGAACCATCCGGTCAAGGATCTCGACACGGGGCGGGTGGTGATCACCAGCCAGAATCACGGCTTCGCGGTCGATCCCGGCACGTTGCCGCCGAACCTGCGGACCACGCACGTGTCGCTGTTCGACGGCTCGCTGCAGGGCTTCGCCTACACGGACCGCCCGGCGTTCTGCTTCCAGGGGCATCCCGAGGCGAGCCCGGGGCCGCACGACATCTCGTACCTGTTCGACCGCTTCGCGGCGCTGATGGCGGATGCCAAGAAGAACTGACCTGAAGAGCGTGCTGATCATCGGCGCGGGGCCGATCGTGATCGGCCAGGCCTGCGAGTTCGACTACTCGGGCGCGCAGGCCTGCAAGGCGCTGCGCGAGGAAGGCTACCGCGTGGTGCTGGTGAATTCGAATCCGGCCACGATCATGACCGACCCCGAGACGGCCGATGCCACCTACATCGAGCCGATTACCTGGCAGATCGTGGCGCGCATCATCGAGAAGGAGCGTCCGGACGCCTTGCTGCCGACGATGGGCGGCCAGACGGCGCTCAACTGCGCGCTCGACCTGGCGCGCGAGGGCGTGCTGGAGAAGTTCGGCGTCGAGCTGATCGGCGCCTCGCGCGAGGCGATCGACAAGGCCGAGGACCGTGAGAAATTCAAGAAGGCGATGCACAAGATCGGTCTTGCCTGCCCGCGCTCGGCACTCGCCCACTCGATGGAGGAAGCGCTGCAGATCCAGGCCGGGATCGGCTTTCCGGTCGTGATCCGCCCCTCGTTCACGCTCGGCGGCACGGGCGGCGGCATCGCCTACAACCGCGAGGAGTTCGTCGCGATCTGCGAGCGAGGACTGGAAGCATCGCCGACCAAGGAGCTGTTGATCGAGGAGGCCGTGCTCGGCTGGAAAGAGTACGAGATGGAGGTGGTGCGCGACAAGCGCGACAACTGCATCATCGTGTGCTCCATCGAGAACCTCGATCCGATGGGCGTGCACACCGGCGACTCGATCACCGTGGCGCCGGCGCAGACGCTCACCGACAAGGAATACCAGCTGATGCGCGATGCCTCGATCGCGGTGTTGCGCGAGGTCGGCGTCGACACCGGCGGGTCGAACGTGCAGTTCGCGATCAACCCGGCCGACGGGCGCATGGTCATCATCGAGATGAATCCGCGCGTGTCGCGCTCTTCCGCGCTGGCGTCCAAAGCGACGGGCTTTCCGATCGCCAAGGTCGCCGCGAAGCTCGCCGTCGGCTACACGCTGGACGAGCTGAGAAACGAGGTCACGGGAGGTGCGACCCCCGCTTCGTTCGAGCCGACGATCGACTATGTGGTGACCAAGGTGCCGCGCTTCGCCTTCGAGAAATTCCCGCAGGCGAACGACCGGCTCACGACCCAGATGAAGTCGGTCGGCGAAGTGATGGCGATCGGCCGCACCTTCCAGGAATCCTTCCAGAAGGCGCTGCGGGGGCTGGAAGTGGGCGTCGACGGCCTGAACCAGAAGACCACCGACCGCGAGGTCCTGGAGCGCGAGCTCGGGGAGCCCGGCCCGGAGCGCATCTGGTACGTCGGCGACGCCTTCGAGAACGGCTTCACGCTCGAGGAGGTGCACCGCCTGACGCGCATCGATCCTTGGTTCCTCGAGCAGATCAAGGAGATCGTCGATCTCGAAATGGAGCTCGACGACCGCCTGCTCGCCGACATCGACGCGCACACCCTGAGGACGCTCAAGCGCAAGGGATTCTCCGACCGGCGCCTTGCGTACCTGTTCAATGCGAGCGAGGCGGAGGTGCGCGCCAAGCGCCACGCGTTCGGCATCCGTCCCGTCTACAAGCGCGTCGACACCTGCGCCGCCGAGTTCGCGACCTCCACGGCGTACATGTACTCCACGTACGAGGAGGAATGCGAGGCCGCGCCCTCCGGCAGGAAGAAGATCATGGTGCTCGGCGGCGGGCCGAATCGCATCGGGCAGGGCATCGAGTTCGACTATTGCTGCGTACACGCGGCGCTCGCCCTGCGCGAGGATGGATTCGAAACCATCATGGTCAACTGCAACCCGGAGACCGTCTCGACCGACTACGACACCTCCGACCGCCTGTATTTCGAGCCACTCACGCTCGAGGACGTGCTCGAGATCGTGGACAAGGAAAAGCCCTTCGGCGTCATCGTGCAGTACGGGGGGCAGACGCCGCTCAAGCTCGCGCGCGCCCTGGCGGCGGCGGGCGTGCCGATCGTGGGCACCTCCGCCGATTCGATCGATGCCGCGGAGGACCGCGAGCGCTTCCAGAAGCTGCTCGACCGCGTCAAGCTGCGCCAGCCGCCGAACCGGACGGCGCGCTCGGCCGCCGACGCGGTACGCCTGGCCGAGGAGATCGGCTACCCGGTGGTGGTGCGGCCGAGCTACGTGCTTGGCGGGCGCGCCATGGAGATCGTGCATCAGCGCGCCGACCTCGAGCGCTACATGGAAAGTGCGGTACGCGTGTCGAACGACTCGCCCGTGCTGATCGACCGCTACCTGTCGGACGCGATCGAGGTCGACGTGGATTGCGTAGCCGACGGCAAGGAGGTGTTCGTCGGCGGCGTGATGGAGCACGTCGAGGAAGCAGGCGTGCACTCGGGCGACTCGGCCTGCTGCCTGCCGCCGCATTCGCTGTCGGCCGGGGTCGAGGCGGAATTGCGGCGCCAGACCGAGCTGCTCGCGCGCGCGCTCGACGTGGTCGGCCTGATGAACGTGCAATTCGCCATCCAGCGCGACGTCGTGTACGTGCTCGAGGTGAACCCTCGCGCCTCGCGCACCGTTCCGTATGTGTCCAAGGCGACAGGACTGCAGCTCGCCAAGATCGCCGCGCGCTGCATGGTGGGCGTGGGTCTGGGGCAGCAGGGCGTCGGTGGAGTGATCAGGCCGCCCTACTTCTCGGTGAAGGAAGCGGTGTTCCCCTTCGCCAAGTTCCCGGGCGTCGATACGATCCTCGGGCCGGAGATGAAGTCCACCGGAGAAGTGATGGGAGTCGGCGCGAGCTTCGGTGAAGCATTCGTCAAGTCGCAGCTGGCCGCCGGTGTGAAGTTGCCGCGCGGCGGGCGCGCCTTCATCAGCGTGCGCGACGGCGAAAAAGCCGGGGCGGTGCAGGTCGCGCGTGACTTGGTGCAGCTCGGTTTCTCGATCCTCGCGACGCGCGGCACGGCGGCCGTGCTGTCCAAGCACGATGTGCCGGTGACTCCGGTGAACAAGGTCGCGGAGGGGCGCCCGCACGTCGTCGACATGATCAAGAACGGCGAGATCAGCTTCATCGTCAACACGGTGGAGGCGACGCGAACCGCGATATCAGACTCCCGCTCGATTCGCACCACTGCATTGGCGCGGCGCGTCACCTACTACACCACCCTGGCCGGTGCGCGTGCCGCGTGCGAAGGCATGAAGTACCTTGCGCACCTCGAACCCTACCGGCTGCAGGATCTGCATGCGAAACTGCGCCTGGCCCCGCAGTTCGTCTCGTAGGATCTGACTGATATGGCGAAGACACCGATTACTTCCCGTGGCGCGCAGCTGCTGCGCGCCGAGCTCCAGCGGCTGAAGACGGTCGAGCGCCCGAACGTGATCAGCGCGATCGCGGAGGCGCGTGCGCACGGCGACTTGTCGGAAAACGCCGAGTACGACGCGGCCCGTGAGCGCCAAGGCTTCATCGAGGGCCGCATCTCGGAAATCGAGGCCAAGCTCGCCAATGCGCAAGTCATCGATCCGAAGCTGCTCGACGCCGACGGGCGCTGCGTGTTCGGCGCCACCATCGAATTGCAGGAGGAGGGCGGCGAGACGGTGACCTACCAGATCGTCGGCGAGGACGAGGCCGACATCAAGGACGGACGCGTATCGATCAGCTCGCCGATCGCGCGGGCGCTGATCGGGAAGTACGCCGGAGACCAGGTCGAAGTGCAGACGCCGGGCGGAGTGAAGCGCTACGAGATCCTCGACGTCCGCTATCAGTAGCGGCGCGGCCGTGGTCAAGTCGAGCAAGCAGTGGCTGCGGCGCCACGTGACCGACGGCTACGTCAGGCAGGCGCGCGCGCAGGGCTACCGCTCGCGCGCCGCCTTCAAGCTCCTCGAAATCGATGCGCGCGAAAAGCTGCTGCGCCCGGGCGCGCACGTGCTGGACCTCGGGGCGGCTCCGGGCGGCTGGTCGCAGGTGGCGGCGGCGAAGGTCGGTCCGGCGGGACGGGTGGTCGCCATTGACCTGCTCGAATTCGCCCCCATATCCGGAGTCAAGTCCTTGCGCGGCGATGTGCGCGAGGCCGAGGTGCGCGAAGCGCTGCGCGCCGCGCTGGGCGGCCCGGCAGACCTGGTGCTGTCGGACCTCTCGCCGAACATATCGGGGGTCGCGAACGTCGACCAGGCGCGCGCCGCGGAGCTCGCCGAGCTGGCTGCGGCATTGGCAGCAGACCTGCTGAAACCAAGCGGCGCGCTGTTGGTCAAGGTATTTCAGGGGGAGGCGTTCGAAGGAATTGTCGCCAACCTCAAAGGGGCATTTCGGTCGGTTTCGGTGCGCAAGCCCGGCGCATCGCGCGGAGAATCGCGGGAGACCTACCTGGTGGCGCGCGGTCCGAAGCCGCGCTGAGGCGGCAAAGTCCCCTTTTTGCTGTGCGCAAACGGGGCTAGAATCCAGTTGACGAACCGCGCACCGCGCGAAGGAGTAAGTCCTTGAACAATATGCTTAAGAACTTGGTCATCTGGCTCGTGATCGGGCTTGTCCTGATGACCGTGTTCAACCAGTTCAGCACCCGCCAGACGGCCCAGCAGCCGATGGAGTACTCGCAATTCCTGGACGAGGTGAAGACCGGCCGCATCGCCAAGGTGACTATCGAGGGCCGGCAGCTGAAGGCGACCACGACCGACGGCAAGCGCGTCGTGAGCTATTCGCCGGGCGACATCTGGCTGGTGTCGGATCTGCTCAAGTACGGGGTCAAGATCGAGGCCAAGCCCGAGGAAGAGCCTTCGCTGCTCATGAACATCTTCGTGTCGTGGTTCCCGATGCTGCTGCTGATCGGCGTGTGGATCTTCTTCATGCGGCAGATGCAGGGCGGCGGCCGCGGCGGCGCCTTCTCGTTCGGCAAGTCGCGCGCGCGCATGATGGACGAGTCGACGAACACAGTCACGTTCGCGGACGTCGCCGGCTGCGAGGAAGCGAAGGAGGACGTCGCCGAGCTGGTCGATTTCCTGCGCGATCCGTCCAAGTTCCAGAAGCTCGGCGGGCGCATTCCGCGCGGCGTGCTGATGGTGGGCTCGCCCGGGACCGGAAAGACGCTGCTTGCGCGCGCGATCGCGGGCGAGGCCAAGGTGCCGTTCTTCTCCATCTCCGGCTCCGACTTCGTCGAGATGTTCGTCGGCGTGGGCGCGGCGCGCGTGCGCGACATGTTCGAGCAGGCCAAGAAGCACGCGCCCTGCATCGTGTTCATCGACGAGATCGATGCGGTCGGCCACCAACGCGGCGCCGGCCTCGGCGGCGGCAACGACGAGCGCGAGCAGACGTTGAACCAGCTGCTTGTCGAGATGGACGGCTTCGAGGCGACGATGGGCGTGATCGTCATCGCGGCGACCAACCGTCCGGACGTGCTCGACCCGGCGCTGCTGCGCCCGGGACGCTTCGACCGTCAGGTGGTGGTGCCGCTCCCGGACATCCGCGGTCGCGAGGAAATCCTCAAGGTGCACATGCGCAAGGTGCCGCTCGCGCCGGACGTCAAGGCGGACATCATCGCGCGCGGCACGCCCGGCTTCTCGGGTGCGGACCTTGCCAACCTGGTGAACGAGGCGGCGTTGTTCGCCGCGCGCAAGAACAAGCGTTTGGTCGACATGGACGACTTCGAGCGCGCCAAGGACAAGATCATCATGGGCGCGGAGCGCCGCTCGATGGTGATGCCGGAAGAGGAGCGCCGCAACACGGCATACCACGAGTCCGGCCACGCCGTAGTAGCGAAGCTTCTGCCGAAGACCGACCCGGTGCACAAGGTGACGATCATCCCGCGCGGCCGCGCGCTGGGGGTGACCATGCAGTTGCCCGAGCAGGACCGCTATAGCCAGGACCGCGAGCGACTGTACAACATGATCTGCGTACTGTTCGGCGGCCGCATCGCCGAAGAGCTGTTCATGAGCCAGATGACCACCGGCGCCGCGAACGATTTCGAGCGCGCGACCGAGCTCGCGCGCCGCATGGTGACGCAGTGGGGCATGTCCGAGGACCTGGGGACGATGGTGTACGGCGAGAACGAAGGCGAAATCTTTCTCGGGCGCTCGATCACTACCCACAAGAACCTCTCGGAGGCGACCATGCAGAAGGTCGACGCCGCGATCCGCGAGATCATCGATACGCAGTACCAGCTGGCGCGCAAGCTGCTCGAGGACAACCGCGACAAGGTCGAGGCAATGGCCAAGGCGCTGCTCGAGTGGGAGACGATCGACGCCGACCAGATCAACGACATCATGGCCGGCAAGCCGCCGCGCCCTCCCAAGGCCACGCCGCCCGCGCAAGGCTCCTCGGGCGCCGCGAACGACAGCGGCGCGCGCGGGGCTGCTGCGCCTGCTCCGAGCGCCTGATCGATCCAGATGCTGCGTTGCGGCAGATATTCCCTGCCGCTTGATCGGCCGTTGCTGATGGGGGTGGTGAACGTCACCCCCGACTCCTTTTCGGACGGAGGCAGGTTCATAGATCGCGCGGCCGCGCTCGCGCATGCGCGCCGGCTGATCGAGGAGGGCGCCGACCTGATCGACATCGGCGGCGAGTCGACGCGCCCCGGGGCGCAACCGGTCTCCGAGCAGGAGGAGCTGGCACGCGTGCTCCCGGTGCTCGAGGCGCTCGCCGGCGGTCGCGTTCCGGTCTCGGTCGATACGCGCCGCCCGGCCGTCATGCGCGAGGCTCTCGCGCACGGCGCATCGATGATCAACGACGTCGAGGCGCTGTCGGCGCCCGGCGCGCTCGAGGCGGTCGCGTCGACGAACTGCGCCGTGTGCCTGATGCACAAGCGCGGCGATCCGGCGACCATGCAGCGCGATCCCCGCTACGGAGAGGTCGTCAGCGAGGTGGCGGAGTACCTCGCGGGACGCATCGCGACCGTGCGCGCCGCCGGCATCGGCGCGGATCGAATCGTCGCAGACCCGGGATTCGGCTTCGGCAAGACCCTGGCGCACAACCTGGCCCTGCTCAAGCGCCTGCCCGAGCTCGCCCGGCTGGAGGTGCCCCTGCTCGTCGGCTGGTCGCGGAAATCCTCGCTCGGGGCGCTCACCGGACGCGCCGTTGAGGATCGACTGGCGGGAAGCCTGGCGGCGGCTTTGCTCGCTTTGCTCGGCGGGGCCAAAATACTGCGCGTACACGACGTGAAGGAAACGCGCGACGTGATTCTGGTCTGGGAGGCCTGGCGCAAAGCATGAGTCGCAAGCATTTCGGTACCGATGGCGTGCGCGGTACGGTCGGCAACTCGCCGATGACGGCCGATTTCGTCCTGCGGCTGGGCTATGCCGCGGGCAGCGTGCTCGCGTCGCGCGGGCAGGCGCTGCAGGGCGAGCGCCCAGCCGTTCTGATTGGCAAGGACACGCGCATATCCGGCTACATGATCGAGGCGGCGCTCGAGGCGGGATTCTCCGCGGCCGGCGTGGACGTGCTGCTGTGCGGACCGCTGCCGACTGCCGGGGTCGCTTACCTGACGCGGGCGCTGCGTTTGAGCGCCGGAGTGGTGATCAGCGCCTCGCACAATCCGTATCCCGACAACGGCATCAAGTTCTTTTCCGGCGACGGGTTCAAGCTGCCGGACGCGTTAGAGCGCGAGATCGAGCGCGCGCTGGACGCTCCGATGGGATGCAACCCGGCCGCCAAGCTCGGGCGCGCGCGCCGTGTGGACGATGCGGCCGGCCGCTACATCGAGTTTTGCAAGTCGACCTTCCCCAACGAGCTCGACCTGAAGGGCATGAGGATCGTCGTCGATTGCGCGCACGGTGCGGCGTACAACGTGGCGCCGCATGTGTTCCATGAGCTCGGCGCCGATGTCGAGGCGATCGGCGTCGAGCCGGACGGGCTGAAC
>JBLMWT010000209.1:0-6154 GCA_050257375.1 Sphingomonadaceae bacterium | reverse complement strand
CCCACGCCATTGCTTGCGCTCGCGCGCAAGCTGTACGGCCTGGGCCCCGACTCGATCTACCTCTCACCCGCGCCGCTTTATCACGCGGCACCGCTGCGCTTCAACATGACGGTCATGCGCTGCGGCGGGACCTCGGTGCTGATGGAGCACTTCGAGGCCGAGGAAGCGCTGGCGTTGATCGAGCGGCACCGCGTCACGCACAGCCAGTGGGTGCCGACCATGTTCGTGCGCATGCTGAAGCTTCCGCCCGACGTGCGCGCACGCTATGACCTGAGCTCGCTCAGAGTCGCAATCCACGCGGCGGCGCCCTGCCCCGTACCGGTAAAGGAGGAGATGATCCGCTGGTGGGGACCAGTGCTCTACGAGTACTACGCGGGGACCGAAGGCAACGGATATGTCGCCTGCAATTCGCAGGAGTGGCTCGCGCACAAAGGCACGGTCGGTCGCGCGCTGCTCGGCGAAGTGCGCATCCTGGACGACGACGGGGCAGTGCTTCCGCCGGGAGAAACCGGGACCATCTATTTCGCGAACGGCCCCGCGTTCGAGTATCACAACGACCCGAGAAAGACCGCCGTCTCACGTAGCCGGGAGGGCTGGTCGACGCTCGGCGACGTCGGGCGCCTGGACGCCGAGGGCTACCTCTACCTCACCGACCGCAAGGACTACATGATCATCAGCGGCGGGGTGAACGTCTATCCGCAGGAGGTAGAGAACCTGCTCGTCACGCATCCGAAGGTCGCCGACGTCGCCGTGCTCGGCGTTCCGAACGAGGACCTGGGGGAGGAAGTGAAGGCGGTCGTACAGCCGATGGACTGGCGCGACGCCGGCCCCGCGCTTGCGGCGGAACTGATGGCCTACTGCCGCGGCAACCTTTCGCACATCAAGTGTCCGCGCTCGATCGATTTCGAGCCCGAGTTGCCGCGCCATCCGACGGGAAAACTTTACAAGCGCCTGCTGCGCGAGCGCTACCGCGGGAACGCGGCGCGCTCCGGCGCCTGAGCGTTACCTCCTGCGCAGCTTTCGGATCGCCGCGAGCTGCGCCGCGAGCATCGACAGTTCCGCCTCGACGGTCGCGACTTCTTCCTTATCCTTTGCTTTCGCGCGCGCCTCGGCGGCGCGCTTCTGCGCCTCGAGGGCCTTGGCCTCGTCCAGGTCGTGACCGCGAATCGCGGTGTCGGCGAGCACCGTCACGACCTGCGGCTGGATCTCGAGAATGCCGCCGGCGACGAAGATCAGCTGCTCCTCCCCGCCGCCGGCCGGGGTGATGCGCACCGTACCGGGACGGATGCGGGTGATGAGCGGCGTGTGGCGCGGGTAGACGCCGAGCTCGCCGACCTCTCCGGGGAGCACGACGAATTCCGCCTCGCCCGAGAAGATGGACTCTTCCGCGCTGACCACGTCGACGTGCATGGTGGCTGCCATGGGCTTCCCCTTACTGGAGGGTCTTCGCCTTTTCGAACGCCTCCTCGATCTGGCCGACCATGTAGAAGGCCTGCTCGGGAAGGCTGTCGCAGTCGCCGTTGACGATCATCTGGAAGCCCTTGATCGTCTCCTTGAGCGGCACGTACTTGCCCGGGGTGCCGGTGAAGTTCTGCGCCACGGTGAACGGCTGTGACAAGAAGCGCTGGATCTTGCGCGCGCGTGCGACTGCCAGCTTGTCCTCGGGCGAGAGCTCATCCATGCCCAGGATCGCGATGATGTCGCGCAACTCCTTGTAGCGCTGCAGCGTCGCCTGCACGGCGCGCGTCGTGCTGTAATGTTCGTCGCCGATGGTGTTCGGATCGACCTGGCGTGAAGTCGAGTCCAGCGGGTCGACTGCCGGATAGATACCCAGCGAGGCGATGTCGCGCGACAGCACCACCGTCGCGTCGAGGTGGCCGAACGTGGTCGCCGGCGACGGATCGGTCAGGTCGTCGGCCGGAACGTATACGGCCTGGATCGAGGTGATCGAGCCCACCTTGGTCGAGGTGATGCGCTCCTGCAGGCGGCCCATCTCCTCGGCGAGCGTCGGCTGATAGCCGACCGCGGAAGGCATGCGGCCGAGCAGCGCGCTCACTTCGGTACCCGCCAGCGTGAAGCGGTAGATATTGTCGATGAACAGCAGGATGTCACGCCCTTCGTCGCGGAACGATTCCGCCATCGTCAGCCCGGTCAGTCCGACGCGCAGCCGGTTGCCCGGGGGCTCGTTCATCTGCCCGAACACCATCGCGACCTTGGACTCCTGGAGATTGTCAGTCTTGATGACCTCGGCTTCGATCATCTCGTGGTAGAAGTCGTTGCCCTCGCGCGTGCGCTCGCCTACGCCCGCGAACACCGAAAGTCCGCTGTGCTTGGTGGCGATGTTGTTGATGAGCTCGAGCATCGTCACGGTCTTGCCTACGCCAGCGCCGCCGAACAGGCCGATCTTGCCACCCTTGGCGAATGGGCAGATGAGGTCGATCACCTTGATGCCCGTCTCGAGCAACTCGATCGAAGGCGACAGCTCGTCGAATTTGGGAGCGGCCTGGTGGATCGAGCGACGCTCCTGCGTCTGGATCGGACCGCCTTCGTCGATCGGGCGTCCGAGCACGTCCATGATGCGGCCGAGCGTGCCCTTGCCGACCGGCACCGAGATCGGCGCGCCGGTGTTATTGACCTTCATGCCGCGACGCAGGCCGTCGGCAGATCCCATGGCGATGCACCGCACGATGCCGTCGCCGAGCTGCTGCTCGACCTCGAAGGTCAATCCCTTCTCGGCGAGCCCTTTCTCTCCGGTGTCGGCGAGGACCAGCGCGTCGTAGACCTTGGGCATCGCATCCCGCGGGAATTCGATGTCGGTGACTGCGCCGATGCACTGAACGATGGTGCCTTGTGCTTGTGACATGAGGTTTTCCTAGACCAAATTGCGTTACACGGCGGCCGCGCCGCCGACGATTTCCGAAAGTTCCTTGGTGATGCCGGCCTGCCGGTTCTTGTTGTAGATGAGCGTCAGCTCGTCGATCAGCGTGTCGGCGTTATCGGATGCGGCCTTCATCGCCACCATGCGCGCTGACTGCTCCGAGGCCATGTTCTCGGCCAGCGCCTGCACGATGATCCACTCGATATAGCGCGTCAGCACCTGCTCGAGGACGCTCTTCGCCTCGGGTTCGTACAGGTAGTCCCAAGCCCCTTCTGGAGAGCCCATGCGCTCGCCGGAGAGCGGCAGGAGCTGCTCCATGACCGGCTCCTGCTTCATCGTGTTGATGAAGCGCGTATATGCGATCATGACCCGGTCGAAGCGGTTCTCGACATAGCCTTCGAGCATGACCCGCACCGCGCCGATCAGCCTGTCCAGCTGTGGACGATCGCCGAGCTGGACGACCTGCGAGACCACATTGGCGCCAAGGCGCTGCATGAACCCCAGCCCCTTGTTCCCGAGGCAGCACACCTCGATCTGCTCGCCCTGCGCCTGCCATTCCTTGTAGCTGTTCAGCACCATGCGCTGCACGTTGGTGTTCAGCCCTCCGCACAGGCCCTTGTCGGTGGTGATCAGGATCAGCCCCACGCCCTTCACCGTGTCGCGATCGACGAGGAAGGGGTGGCGGTATTCGGGGTTGGCATGGCTGATGTGCGCCGCCACGTTGCGGATCTTCTCGCCGTACGGACGCGTCGCGCGCATGCGCTCCTGCGCCTTGCGCATCTTCGACGCGGCGACCATCTCCATCGCCTTGGTGATCTTGCGAGTGCTTTGCACACTCTTGATCTTGTTGCGGATCTCTTTGGTGCCTGGCATGGCGCCCGCTCCGGCTCAGATCGAGCCGCCCTCGCTTTTCTTCCAGTCCTCGATCGCCGCCTTGAGGGCCTTCTCGTCCTCGGCGGCGAGGTCCTTCTTGTCCTCCATCTTGCGCACGAGGTCGGCGTACTTGTTCTTGAGATAGTCGCGCATGGACTTCTCGGCCGCCAGCGCCTTCTTCACGTCGATGTCGTCGAAGTACGCGTTATTGACGGCAAACAGCGTCAGCGCCATTTCCCAGACCTGCAGGGGCGCGTACTGCGGCTGCTTCATCAGCTCGGTGACCATACGCCCGCGCTCGAGCTGCTTGCGCGTCGCCTCGTCCAGGTCGGAGGCGAACTGGGCGAATGCCGCGAGCTCGCGGTACTGCGCGAGGGCTAGACGCACGCCACCGCCCGTGTCGCGCCGCTTCATCACCTTGGTCTGGGCGGCGCCGCCTACGCGCGAAACCGAGATCCCGGCGTTGATCGCCGGGCGGATACCCGCGTTGAACAGGTCGGTCTCGAGAAAGATCTGGCCGTCGGTGATCGAGATCACGTTGGTCGGCACGAACGCGGTCACGTCGCCCGCCTGGGTCTCGATGATCGGCAGTGCGGTGAGGGAGCCGGTCTTGCCCTTGA
Source organism: Sphingomonadaceae bacterium (assembly GCA_050257375.1). GTDB lineage: Bacteria > Pseudomonadota > Gammaproteobacteria > Burkholderiales > SG8-39 > DAHVFK01. The sequence continues at coordinate 1,783 of JBLMWT010000209.1, read as the reverse complement.
CCTGGCCCCGGGTGAAGCGCTCGACGTATTCCTCGTTGACGCGAGCCGCGCGCTCGAGCAGTCGGCTGTGCAGATAGAACACGTCGCCGGGATACGCCTCGCGCCCGGGCGGCCGCCGCAGCAGCAGCGACACCTGGCGGTAGGCCCAGGCCTGCTTGGTCAGGTCGTCATAGATGATGAGCGCGTCCTGGCCCCGGTCGCGGAAGTACTCGCCCATGGTGCAGCCCGAATAGGGTGCGATGTACTGCATGGCCGCCGATTCTGACGCCGACGCCGCCACCACGATGGTGTACTCCATCGCGCCGTGCTCTTCGAGCTTGCGCACCACGTTGGCGATCGTCGAGGCCTTCTGTCCGATCGCGACGTACACGCAGATCAACTCTTTGCCTTTCTGGTTGATGATCGTATCGATCGCCACGGCTGTTTTGCCGGTCTGGCGGTCGCCGATGATCAGCTCGCGCTGGCCGCGTCCGACCGGCACCATCGAGTCGATCGCCTTGAGGCCGGTCTGCACCGGCTGCGAGACGGATTTCCGCCAGATCACGCCCGGCGCCACCTTCTCGATGACGTCCGTTTCCTTCGCGTTGATCGGCCCCTTTCCGTCGATCGGCTGACCGAGCGAGTTCACCACCCTGCCGAGGAGCTCCGTCCCGACGGGAACCGAAAGGATATTGCCCGTGCACTTGACTGCATCGCCTTCGGTGATGTGCTCGTATTCCCCGAGAATCACCGCTCCGACCGAGTCGCGCTCTAGGTTGAGCGCCAGGCCGAAGGTGTTCTTCGGGAACTCGAGCATCTCGCCCTGCATCACGTCGGACAGGCCGTGGATCCGGCAGATGCCGTCGGTGACCGAGACCACCGTGCCCTGCGTGCGCATTTCGGCACCGGCGTCGAGATTCTGGATTCGGCTCTTGATCAGTTCCGATATTTCGGACGGATTGAGTTGCATGAGGATTCCTTGCGATTTAAGCCTTCAGTGCGTTCTCCAGCGCGTGCAGCTGCCCACGCACCGATGCGTCTATCACCTTGTCGCCGATGACCACCCGCACGCCGCCGATCAGCTCCTTGTCGACGGCCAGGGTGCTGCGCACCTTGCGGCCCGTGTGCTTCTCGAGCAGCGCGGTGAGCTCGGAGCGCTGCGCAGGATCGAGCTCGAACGCGGAAACGATCTGCGCTTCGACGACGCCTTCGCGCTCGTTCTTCAGCGTGTCGAACTGCTCCCGGATTTCGGGCAGCAGTTCCAGGCGCTGATTGTCCGCCAGCACGCGAACCAGGTTCTCGGCTTCGCCGCTCAGCTTGCCGGCCAGGATCGAGATGAACAGTCCGGCGACTTTCGGCTCCGACACGTTCGGATCGGCGATCGCCGCCATAACGCGATCGTTCGCGGCCACCTGCGCCAGCGCCGATAGCATGTCCGACCACTCGCGCAGCTTGCCAGCCCCGTCGGCGAGACGGAACACCGCTTCCGCGTAGGGGCGTGCGACGGTGCTGCGCTCAGCCATGGCTCAAAGCTGGGCCTTGATCGAATCGAGCAGCTGGTCGTGCGCCTTGGCATCGACCTCGCGGCGCAGAATCTTCTCGGCTCCTGCGACCGCGAGCGACGCGACCTGGTCTCGCAGCTGCTCGCGCGCGCGCGCGATCTGCTGCTGGATATCGGCCTTTGCGGCGGCCTTCTCGCGCTCGCCCTCCTCGCGGGCCGCCAGCTTGGCGTCTTCGATCAGCTGGCCTGCGCGCTTCTCCGCCTGGGCGACGATCTCGGTCGCACGGCCGCGCGCCTCGGCGA
>JBLMWT010000208.1:0-6943 GCA_050257375.1 Sphingomonadaceae bacterium | reverse complement strand
GCGCTGATCGGCGAGTTCGACGTCGACCTGGTGCACGAGTTCTTCCAGGGCTTCGTCAACCACGCCATGGCGACGCTGCACATCGACAACCTGCGCGGCGACAACGCGCACCATCAGTGCGAGACGGTGTTCAAGGCGTTCGCGCGGGCACTGCGCGTGGCCGCCGAGCCCGACGCGCGCGCCGCGGGCGCGATCCCGTCCACCAAGGGTTCCCTGTAAGTTGAAAATCGCGGTCGTCGATTACGGCATGGGGAACCTTCGCTCCGTGTCGAAGGCGCTCGAGCACGTCGCGCCCGAAGCCGAAGTGCTGGTGACTTCGGACCCGGCGGCGATCCGCGCCGCCGAGCGCGTCGTCGTGCCCGGCCAGGGCGCGATGCCCGACTGCATGCGCGAGCTCGACGCGCGCGGCCTGCGCGCGCCGGTGATCGAGGCGGCGGGGAGCAAGCCCTTTCTCGGCATCTGCATCGGCTTGCAGATGCTGTTCGAGCGCAGCGAGGAGGGCGGCGTCGCGGGCCTCGGCCTGATCGCCGGCACGGTACGCCGCTTCGCGCAGGATCTGCGCGACCCCGCGAGCGGCGCGCGGCTCAAGGTACCGCACATGGGCTGGAACGAGGTGCTGCAAACGAAGAGCCACGCGCTGTGGGGCGGCATCGGCGACGGCGAGCGTTTCTATTTCGTGCACAGCTATTACGCCGACGAGTCGGATCACGCGCTAGCAAGCGGCCGCACCCGCTACGGCTCGGCCTTTACCTGCGCGGTTGCGCGCGCTAACATCTTTGCCGTACAGTTCCATCCGGAAAAGAGCCAAGCCGCAGGACTGCAGCTGCTGCGAAACTTCGTACACTGGCGACCCTGATCTCCGCGCCCTCCGCGCAATTCCGGATTCGATTCGCGATCGTTCTTCTTCCGCCGCGCGTTCGCTCCCGCGTTCGGCTCACGTTATTCCCGTCAATCAAGCCATGCTGATCATTCCCGCGATCGACCTCAAGGACGGGCGCTGCGTGCGCCTCAAGCAGGGCGACATGAAGACCGCCACCGTGTTCTCCGACGACCCCGTGGCCATGGCGCGCCACTGGGCCGACGAAGGCGCGCGTCGGCTGCACATCGTCGACCTGAATGGCGCGGTTGCGGGCCGGCCGAAGAACGAAAAGGTGATCCGCGAGATGATCAAGGCCGTCGGCGAGCGGCTGCCGATCCAGCTGGGCGGCGGCATTCGCGACCTCGACACGATCGAGAGCTATATCGACGCGGGCGTGGCCTTCGTCGTGATCGGCACCGCGGCGGTCAAGAATCCGGGCTTCCTGTCGGATGCCTGTTACGCCTTTCCGGGGCGCATCATCGCCGGGCTGGACGCGAAGGACGGCAAGGTCGCGGTGGAAGGCTGGTCGAAGATGACCGGGCACGACGTGGTCGACCTGGCGAAGAAATACGAGGAGTACGGCGTCGAGGCGATCGTCTACACCGACATCGGCCGCGACGGCATGCTGAGCGGCATCAACGTCGAGGCCACGCTCAAGCTCGCGCAAGCGATCAAGACGCCGATCATCGCCTCGGGCGGCATCGCGAGCCTGGCGGATGTGCAAACGCTGTGCGAGAAGCTCTACCCGGAAGGGATCATCGGGGCGATCACGGGCCGCGCGCTGTACGAGGGGACGCTCGACTTCAAGAAGGCGCAAGCGGCCGCGGACAAGGCGACCGGCAAAGGCGCCTAGGCCATGGGCCTCGCCAAGCGCGTGATCCCGTGCCTGGACGTCACGGCGGGGCGCGTGGTGAAGGGCGTCAATTTCCTCGCCTTGCGCGACGCCGGCGACCCGGTCGAGATCGCGGCGCGCTATGACGCGGAGGGCGCCGACGAGATCTGTTTCCTGGACATCACCGCGAGCTCCGACGAGCGCGACATCATCGTGCACGTGATCGAGGCGGTGGCCGAGCGCGTGTTCATCCCGCTCACTGTGGGCGGCGGCGTGCGCAAGGTCGAAGACGTGCGCCGCCTGCTGAACGCCGGCGCGGACAAGGTGTCCATCAATACGGCGGCGGTGCAGAACCCGCAGCTCGTGCGCGAGGCCTCCGGCCGCGTGGGTAACCAGTGTATCGTCGTGGCGATCGACGCGAAGCGGCGCGCCGACGGCTCGGGCTGGGAGGTGTACACGCACGGCGGGCGCCGGCCGACCGGCATCGACGCGGTAGACTGGGCGCGGCGCATGCAGGAGGCAGGGGCGGGCGAGATCCTGCTCACGAGCATGGACCGCGACGGCACGCGCGAGGGCTTCGACCTCGGCCTCACGCGCGCGGTGAGCGATGCGGTCGCCGTGCCGGTGATCGCCTCGGGCGGCGTCGGCACGCTCGCGCACATGGCCGAGGGGGTGCTCGAGGGCGGCGCCGACGCGGTGCTCGCCGCGAGTATCTTTCACTTCGGCGACTACAGCGTGCGGCAGGCGAAGGAGTACATGCGTGGCCGCGGCATCGAGGTGAGGCTATGAACGAGTGGCTGGACGAGCTGAACTGGAACGAGCACGGCCTCGTGCCCGCGATCGCGCAGGACGCGGCGAGCGGGCGCGTGCTGACGCTCGCCTGGATGAACCGCGAGTCGCTCGCCGAAACCGCGCAAACGGGACGCGCCGTGTACTGGTCGCGCTCGCGCGGGCGCATGTGGCGCAAGGGCGAGGAATCCGGTCACGTGCAGAAAGTGCTCGAACTGCGCCTCGACTGCGACGCCGATGCCGTGCTGCTCAGGGTCGAGCAGGTCGGCGGCATTGCCTGTCACACCGGGCGCGAGCGCTGCTTTTTCCGCAAACTCGAGGACGGGAGGTGGGTGGCGACCGATCCGGTCATGAAGGATCCTTCGCTCATCTACGGAAAAAAATGAAACCTGGAATGTACGAAGCGCTGGAGCGCATCGCCGCGGTGATCAACGAGCACCGGCGCGGCGACCCCGAGAAGTCCTACGTCGCGCGCCTCACCGCGAAAGGCGAGGACGCGGTGCTGAAGAAGATCGGCGAGGAGGCCACCGAGACGGTGCTCGCGGCGAAGGGCGGCGACCGCCTGCAGCTGGTGCGCGAGACGGCCGATCTCTGGTTCCACTGCATGATCGCGCTCGCGCAGCACGGCCTGGGGCCCGCCGACGTGCTCGCCGAGCTACACCGGCGCGAGGGCATTTCCGGGATCGACGAGAAAGCCGCGCGCTTCGGCGGCGACGAGGGGCAATGACCATGCAGGACTGCCTCTTCTGCAAGATCGTGCGCGGAGACATCCCCTCGCGGAAGGTCTACGAGGACGAGGACGTGTTCGCGTTCCATGACATCCGGCCGCTCGCGCCCGTGCATTTCATGATCATTCCGAAGGAGCACGTCGACTCGCTGTACGAGGCGGGCATGCAGCAGCACAAGGCGCTCGGCAAGATGCTCGCGCTCGCCGGCGAGCTCGCGCGCAAGGAAGGCGCGAAGGACGGCTTCCGCGTCATCATCAATACGGGGCGGGTGGGGCACCAGGAGGTGTATCATCTCCACATGCACGTGATCGGCGGCCCGGATACGCTGGGCCCCATGATTTCAAAGAGGAAATAGGAGGAATTTATGGGTTCGTTCAGCATCTGGCACTGGCTGATCGTCCTCGTCATCGTGATGCTCATCTTCGGCACCAAGAAGCTGCGCAACATGGGCGCGGATCTTGGCGGCGCGGTGCGCGGCTTCAAGGAAGGCATGCGCGAAGGCACGCGCGAGGGCGGCGAGAACGCGACGCCGCAGGTCACCGGCAAGACGGTCGAAGGCGAGGTCAAGAGCAAGACCGAGACCAGGGCCTAGGCCCGGTCCGGGTCCGTCTTCGTTTCGACTGATGGGCGCCTCGCGGGCGCCCTTTTCATCTGTGGACCGCGCGAGCTGACGTGTTCGACATCGGTTTTTCGGAGCTGCTGGTCATCGGCGTGGTCGCGTTGATCGTGATCGGCCCCGAGCGCCTGCCGCGCGTTGCGCGCACCGTCGGCCATCTCGCGGGCCGGCTGCAGCGCTACGTCGCCGATGTGAAGGCGGACATCAACCGCGAGATGGAGCTCGACGAGCTGCGCAAGATGCGCGACGAGATGCAGCAGGCGGCGACCGAGATGGAGACCTCGGTGCGCAAGGAGCTCAGCGAGACCGAGCAGGCGCTCAACCAGGCGGTCAGCGACGTTGCGGCGCCGGCGCAACAGGCGGTCGCCGAGGTCGCCGCGCCCGCGCCCGAGCCCGAGCCGAAGAAGGAGCTACCGGAGAAGAGCGCCACGCCCGAGGCGCGTGGATGAGCGACCAAGACACCTTCATGTCGCACCTGATCGAGCTGCGCCAGCGGCTCGTGCGTGCGGTGTTCGCGGTGCTCGCGGTGTTCGTCGTGCTGTTCATCTGGCCGGGCTCCGGCCCGATCTACGACTGGCTCGCGCAGCCGCTCATGCGGGCGCTGCCCGAGGGCGCCAAGATGATCGCCACCGGGGTGGTGACTCCGTTCCTCGTGCCGATGAAGGTGACCGCGATGGTCGCCCTGTTCATCGCACTGCCCTACGTGCTCTACCAGGTCTGGGCATTCGTCGCGCCGGGCCTGTACGAGCACGAACGGAAGCTCGCGTTGCCCCTCATCATCGGCAGCACGGTGCTGTTCTTCATGGGCGTGGCGTTCTGCTACTACTTCGTGTTCGTGCGCGTGTTCCACTTCATCCACCAGTTCGCGCCCAAGTCGATCACGCCCGCCCCGGACATCGAAGCGTACTTCAGCTTCGTGATCACGATGTTCATCGCCTTCGGGCTTACCTTCGAGATCCCGATCTTCGTCATCATCCTGGTGCGCATGGGCATCGTCGACGTGGACAAGCTGCGCGACGCGCGCCCGTACGTCATCGTCGGGGCGTTCGTGGTCGCCGCGGTCGTCACGCCGCCGGACGTCATCTCGCAGGTCATGCTCGCCGTGCCGATGTGCCTGCTGTACGAGGCGGGGCTGTTCTTCGCGCGCTTCGTCGCCGCGCGCGCCAAGGAAGCGCAGGCGGGCGAGGAGCAGATGAGCGACGAGCAAATGGAGCGCGAGCTCGATCGCGCCGACCGTTAGCGCGCGCGGCTGTCGCGCTCGCTTATCTTTTCGTCTAGGTTACAGAATCTCCGAGGTCATGTAGATTGTCCCGCCCGGGGGATCGATCTTCATGCCAGTCTTTCACGCAGGCCGACCGGCCTACAGCCCGCCCCAACCCCACAAGCTGACGACCAGACAGTTCATCTGGCTGATCGAAAGCCTGTGCCGCGTGCACCGGTTGCCGTTCGATGCGGTGCGCCTGGTGCAGCAGTTTCCTCCTCCGCACCTGCGGCCGGCGCTCGTCGAGGCGGCACGCGCGCATGGCCTGCGCGCCGAGCTGCGCACGCCGCGCGGCGAGGAGCTGGGAGCGCTGCCGCTGCCGGCGATCGCGTTCCTGCGCCCGGACCTGACGCAGAGCGTGCCCGCGGTTCAGGCCGAGCCGATTCCCGGGCTGATCGCGCGGTGCGAGGCGGGCCGGCTGCTGCATGTCGAAGCCTGCACCGACCTGCCGCGCACGCGGTTCGCGCGCAACTTCGAGGAGTTCTTCGAGCCCGGGGTGATCATCGCGTTGCCGGCACCGGCCCCGGCGCCCTAGCCGCCGACGCGCAGCCCGAAGGCCCAGCACAACGCCGAGAAGCTGAAGAAGGCGAGCGCGGTCGAGACGAGAATCACGGCGGCGATGCGCTCGGCATTCGCGCCCTGGCGCTCGGCGAACAGGAACACCGTGCCCGCCGTGGGCAAAGCCGCGGCGAGCGCCAGCGTGCGCATCTCGAGCTCCGGCAGCCGAAAAATGTACACAGCCACCAGCGCGGCGAGGTAGGGGTGCGCGAGCAGCTTCGCACCGGCGATCACGAGCACGTCCGTACGCGCGACGCGCGTCCCCGGCCGATAGAGCGACACGCCGATCGTGAACAGCGCCACCGGCACCGCCGCTTCGCCGAGCAGGCGCACGAGCTTATCGGCCGGCTGCCACAGCGCGAGCTGCGCGCCCGAGAACACGCTGCCGGCGATCACGCCCCAGATCATCGGGTTCTTCGCGATGCGCGCGAGCACCCCGGCGAGCGCCACGCCGAAATCGGCGCCGTGGTGGTCCTGCAGGGCCGAGAGCGCGAGCGCGAGCGATACGAGCACCAGCAGGTCCGCCATCCCGGCGGCGATGAGCGGGGCGAGCGCCGCGTGCCCGAGGATCGGCGGCAGCAGCGCGAAGCCCATGTAGCCCCAGTTCGACCAGGACGCCCCGAGCGCAGCGAAGGCCGCGTCGCGCAGCGACTCGTGCGCGAGCGCGCGCACGGCGATGGCGAACACGGTATAGAGCGCGAGACCGGTGACGAGGTAGGCGAAGAACACCGGGGCATTGACCAGCTCTTCGAACGGCGTGCGCGCGCAGAACCCAAATAGCAGGCACGGCAGCGCGAAGTACAGGACGAAGGTGTTCAGCGCCGGCACCGCGTTCTCCGGCAGCAGGCGCAGCCGCGCGGCGAGGTAGCCGCACAGGATCAGGGCGAAGAACGGGGTGGTGACCTGGAAGATCGCGAGCATGAGGGCGCGACTATAAGTGATCGGCGGGATAGGCCAAACGAACTAGTTTTATCTCGCTGTCTAGATTACAAAATCCTGACGCCGGAGTAGATTTCCTCGAGGGGGGATCTCTCGATGGCTCAGGCAACGACCGCGGCCGCGGAGGGGGAGACGCACGGCTCGGCGCTCGACGGTGCGCAGTTCGTCTGGTTGATCGGCAGCCTGTGCCGCATCAACCGCCTGCCTTTCGATCCCCGGCTCCTGTTGCAGCGCTTTCCGGCTCCGCACAGCGTCAGGCAGCTTCTCGAGGCGCTGAAGTCGTTCGGCTTTCGCACCGGCGAATCGGCTTGTGATCCCAATAAGCTCCGCTTCCCCTGCGTCGCCTTCCTGAAGGGCGAGC
>JBLMWT010000207.1:0-2626 GCA_050257375.1 Sphingomonadaceae bacterium | reverse complement strand
ACGCGCTCGAGGCCGCGGACTGGAAGGGGTTCGAGGCGCGGCGCAAGGCCTCGGCTGCGCGCGGCAAGCTGCGCGGGCGGGGCATCGCGACCTACATCGAGGCGAGCGGCGCGGGCGGCTTCGCGCCCTACGACCAGGTGCAGGTCAGCTGGGACGAGGCGGCGCGCGTCACGCTGCGCGCGACCTCGCACAACCACGGCCAGGGACACGAGACGGTGTTCGCCCAGATCGTCTCGGGTGTGCTCGGCGTGCCGATGGAAACGATCCGCCTGCGCACCGCGGATCCCGACATGAACCTTACCGGCAATCCCACCGGCGGCTCGCGTACGCTGCACGGCGTCGGCAGCGTCATGCTGCTCGCCTCCCAGGAGGTGGTGAAGAAGGGCCTGGCGCTCGCGGCCGACGACCTGGAGGTCGCCCAGGCCGACGTCGAATTCGTGGACGGGCGCTACCGCGTGAAAGGCACCGACCGGGAGATCGCCATCACCGAGCTGGCGAAGAGGCATCGCGGTGCGCTGGACGTTGACATGAAGGACAAAAAAGTCGGTTCGACCTTTCCGAACGGCTGCCACGTCGCCGAGGTGGAGGTCGAGCCGGAGACCGGCGTGGTCGAGGTCGTGTCTTACCTCGCCTGCGACGATGCCGGCAACATCATCAACCATCAGCTGGTCGAAGGACAGATGCAAGGCGGCATCACCCAGGGCGCCGGGCACATCCTCGGCGAGCGAGCGATCTACGACGAATCCGGCCAGCTGCTCACCGGCAGCTTCATGGACTACCCCATGCCGCGCGCGCTGCTGGTCGACGGCCTGCGCGTGCTGCACCATCCGGTGCCGACCAAGACCAATCCGCTGGGCGCCAAGGGCGTCGGCGAAGCCGGTGTCACCGGATCGATGCCCTGCATCATGAACGCGATCCTCGACGCGCTGCGCACGGTGGGGGTGACGCATTTCGACATGCCGGCGACGCCGCTGCGCGTGTGGAATGCGCTGCAGGCCGCGGAGGCAGGCAATCCGCGCGCCATGGCGGTGGAGCAATCGGGCGGACTTTGACGGGAGGTGCGGCATGAAGGCTGCCATGAAGCCGATCGTTAACCAGTTTCCCTGGGGGACGATCGAATGGCTGGCGAACGACGAGGTCGGCAACAGCCGCGAGCTCTCGCTCGCCAGGATGACGCTGCCGCCGGGCAACGCGACCGACACGCACGTCCACGCCAACTGCGAGGAATCGATCTACGTGGTGCGCGGCGAGGTGGAGTGTCGCATCGCCGGGGAGCGCGTGCGCATGTCGGCGGGCGGACAATCGGTGGTTCCGCGCGGCGCCGTGCACGGCATCCGCAACGTGGGCGATGCGCCGGCGGAAATTATCCTGTCCTACTCCTCGGCCGCGCGCGCGTTCGAGCTCGCCTGAAGGCCCACGCGGCGCAGCACGCTTACCACGCTCAGGCCCTGCACGACGATCGAGAACACCACCACAGCGTAGGTGACGGTCACCAGCGCGCCGCGCCATGGGACATCGGGTAGCGAGAGCGCGAGCGCGATCGAGATGCCGCCGCGCAGCCCGCCCCAGGTCAGCGCCAAGATCACCTTTGGAGGAAACTCGGCGCGCAGGCCGGGCACCAGCGCGGGCAGCGATACGGCGACGAGCCGCGCCAGCAGGACGACCGGGATCGCCAGCGCGGCGGCGAGGGCGAAAGCCGGCTCGAGGTGCAGCAGCAGCGCCTCCAGTCCGATCAGGACAAACAGAACCGCGTTTAGGATGCCGTCGACCAGATGCCAGAAGGTATCGAGGTGCTCGCGCGTGCGCTCCGACATGGCGAAGCGCCGACCGTGGTTGCCGATCAGCAGGCCGGCGACCACGATGGCAATCGGCCCCGACAGATGCAGCGTCGTGGCGAGCGCGTAGCCGCCCATGACGAGCGCGAGCGTGATCAGGATCTCCACCTCGTAGTCGTCGATACGGCGCAGCATCCTGTAGGCGACATACCCGGAGACCAGTCCAAACAACCCGCCGCCGATGGCTTCCTCGATGAACAGGGTGACGGCCGCACCGGCCGTCGCGGACTGTTCACCGGTCGCGATGCTCAACAGCACGAGGAACACGACAACGCCCACGCCATCGTTGAAGAGCGACTCGCCGGCCATCTTGTTTTCCAGCGCGCGGTCGGCGCCCATCGACTTGAGAATGCTCAGCACCGCAATGGGATCGGTGGGCGAGATCAGCGCCCCGAACAGCAGGCAGTAGATGAGCGGGACGGGGTGTCCGAGCAAGCCGAACAGCCAGTAGGTCGCGTAGCCGACGATCAGCGTCGAGATCAGGACGCCGAGGCTCGCCAGCAAGCCGACCGACCATTTCTGATCAGCAAGGTCGTTCAGATTGATATGCAGCGCGCCCGCAAACAGCAGAAAGCTCAGCATCCCGTGCATCAGTGCCTGGTTGAAGTCCACGTTCGCAAGCGCCTCGCGCGCGAGGTTCTCGAGCGTATGGCTGCCGAACTCGCCCAGAGTGACCGCGACCACCGAGGCCACCAGAGCGCTCAGCATGAGGCCGATGCTCGAGGGCAGGCGCAGGAAGCGGTAATTCACGTAGCCGAAAAGCGCCGCGAGCGTGATCAGGACCGAGGCCG
>JBLMWT010000206.1:0-9107 GCA_050257375.1 Sphingomonadaceae bacterium | reverse complement strand
AGCGAGCTTCGCGGATGTCGGAGTGCGGCGGGAATACCGCCCAGGCGTTCTCCTTCGCCTTGTAGTACTCGCGCCGCGGCAGCTGCTCGAGCGCCAGTCCGTACATGTGGAAGTTGAGCGTCGTGCCGTCGATGTGGATCGAGTGCAGCTCGTCCGGCAGGAATGCGACTCCCGTGCCGCGCCCCACGACGAACTGCCCCTTTTCGCGCACGCCGCCCTCGGGCGTACGGTCGTAGAATCGATTGAGCTCGTCGCCCTGCACGCCGACAATCACCGCCCAGGTGGTGTGGTTGTGCGCGGGCGTGCCGTAGCGACCGTGGGCCGAGTTGACATACAGCGCGAAGCGGTGGTCGGCATCCTCGGAGAGCCGGTACAGGCACGAGCTTCGCGCCGAGCCGGGCGCGGGCGGCGGGAAATCCTCCAGCGTGAACAGGTCGCCGCGCGCCGCGAGCCGGAGCAGGCGCGCCTTGATGTGCTCCAGGCTCGCGCGCGTCACGCCCTCGCGCTTCTCGATCGCGCGCACGTCTGCCACCGCGTCTTCGATTTCCTTCCGGCGTTGCGCATTCCTGTCCATGGTCACTTCCTCCGGCCCCATTTCTTGCGCGCGAGCGCCGCGCCGGCGCCGAGCGCCTTGAGCTTCGCGAGCGCGATCTCCCGATTCATCGGCGCCATGCCGCAGTTGGTGCAGGGAAAGAGGCGATTCTTCGGCACGTACTTGAGCGCGCGGCCGATGGTCGCCGCGACCTCGGCGGGCGTCTCGACTTTGTCCGAGGCGACGTCGATCACGCCGACGAGCACGTCCTTGCCCTTCAGCAGCGCCATCAGCTGCGGCGGCACGTGCGAGTGGATGCACTCGAGGCTGACCTGCTTGATCTTGCTCTTCGCGAGAGCCGGGAAGATCTTCTCGTACTGGCGCCATTCCGCGCCCAGGCTCTCCTTCCAGTCGATGTTCGCCTTGATGCCGTAGCCGTAGCAAATGTGCACCGCGGTCGTGCACTTGAGGCCGCGCGCCGCGCGCTCGAGCGCGGTCACGCCCCACTGGACCACGTCGTCCATGTACACATTGAAAGCCGGCTCGTCGAACTGGATCACGTCGACGCCGTCCTTCTCGAGCGCGCGCGCCTCCTGATTGAGCAGCTCGGCGAACGCCATCGCCAGCTTCACCTTGTCGCCGTAATGGCGGTCGGCGATCGTGTCGACGATGGTCATCGGGCCGGGCATGGTGATCTTGAGCTTGTTCCTCGTATGCGCGCGCGCCACGCGCGCCTCGACCTGGTGCACGCGCCCTTTCAGCCTGAGCGGCCCGACCACTACCGGCACCATGGCCTCGTAGCGGTTATCGCGGATGCCCATCTTCACCTTGTGCTCGAAGTCGATGCCCTCGACAGCCTCGAGAAAGCCGTGCACGAAGTGCTGGCGCGATTGCTCGCCGTCGGTGACGATATCGATGCCGGCGTCCTCCAGCTCCTTGAGCCACAGCACGGTCGCGTCGCGCTTGGCGCGCGCCAGGTCTTCGCCCGCAGCGCGCCATTCCGGCCACAGCTTGCCGGGCTCGGCGAGCCAGAAAGGCTTCGGCAGGCTGCCCGCGATGGTAGTCTCGAACATGGCGTCACTCTCTCCTTGAACCGGTCATGCCCCAGTCTAACTCATGAAGAAAGTCGCGCTCGTCCTTGTTCTCGTCGTGCTGGCGCTACTCGCCTGGGTGCTCTTTAGCTCGAGCCACGTCGTCATCACCGTCAACGGCCAGCCGCTCGCCGGACCGATCAAGCTCGCGGCCGAAGGCTGGGGCGTGCTCGTGGCGATCGTGGCGCTGTTCTGCGCTGCGATCCTGCTCGCCTTCGTGTTCGCCGGCATCGGCCTGATCCTGCTCGGCCTGCTGGTGCTCGCGGGGTTGTTGGCCGCCTGGCTCGCATTCCCGTTCCTGCTGCCGCTGCTGATTCCGCTATTTCTGGTGTGGCTGTTCGTCGCAGCCTTCCGCGGCAGGGGGCCGGACAGGGGCTAGGCCGCGGCGGGCGCCAGCCGGCGCGACTCGCGGATCGGCAGGTTCACGATGGCCGCCATCAGGCACAGCGCGATGTCTGCGAACCACATCCAGTCGTAGCTGCCGGTGGCCTCGAACGCCTTGCCGCCGAGCCATGCGCCGAGGAAGCCGCCGACCTGGTGAGACAGCATCACCACGCCGAACAGCGTCGCCAGGTACTTTGGGCCGTGCAGCTTCGCCACCAGACCCACTGTCGGCGGGACGGTTGACAGGTAGGTGAATCCAATCGCTGCCGAGAACAGGAAGAAACTGAGCTCGGTCTTGGGCGCGAAGAAGAACACCAGGATGATCGCCGCACGCGCGGCGTAGATCCCGGCGAGCGCCATCTTCATCCGTCGCGTCTGGATACGCATGCCGATCCACAGGCTGCCGCCGATGTTGAACAGCCCGATGATCGCGAGCGACCAGGCGCTTACCGTAGCCGGAAGCCCGCACAGCGCGACCACCCCGGGCAGGTGGGTGACGATGAACGCAACGTGAAAGCCGCACGTAAAGAACCCCGCGTTGAGCAACAGGAAGCTGCGGTCCCCTGCGGCCTCGCGCAGCGCCTGTCCGAGCGAGGCGGCGCCCGCCATCGGCGCCGTGGCCGTCCCGGCCGTCGCGCTGCCGCGCGTGAGCCACAGCACCAGCGGGATCGCGATCAGGCCCATTGCGCCGAGCAGTACCAGCGCCGGCTGCCAGCCCGCGAGCCCGATCGCGAGCTGCGCCAGCGGCACAATCGTGAACTGGCCGAACGAGCCCCCCGCATTGACGATCCCGGTCGCCATCGCGCGCTTTGCTTCCGGGATCCAGCGATTGACCGAGGACATCAGCAGCGAAGGCCCGATCGCGCCCGCACCGGTAGCGGCGAGCACGCCGATCAACAGCGACAGGACGAGCTCGGTATGCGCCAGCGGAGTGAGCGCGGTTGCCGCTGACACCAGCAACGCGCCGGCGACCATGACCGGGCGGGCGCCGTAGCGGTCGGCGATCGCGCCCGCGACCGGCTGCGCCACGCCCCACACCAGCTGCGCGATGCCGAACGCGAGGCTGATCGCGGCGTAGCCGATGGCGGTCGAGGAGTTGATCGAGCTGATGAACAGCGGCTGCGCCTGGCGCAGGCCGAGGCCGAGCGCGAACACTGCGCCCGCGGCGAGTGCGACGAACAGGTAGCCACGTTGCGGCACGGTCATGCGGAGCTCTTCTTAAGAACTTCGAGGGACTCGTCGATCAGCGCGTGCAGGCTGGCAACGCGTTTGGCGCCGAGCAGCGATTCGAATTCGCCTTGTGCGCGCTCCCACACGGGAACGGCGGCGCGCAGGCGCGCGCGGCCGGCCGGACTGAGTTCCAGCGCGGCCGGCTTGCCGGCGCGGCGCTCGCCGTAGCGCACCCAGCCAGCCGTCTCCAGCGGCTTGAGATTGCGGATCAAGGTCGTGCGGTCCATCCCCGTGCGCGCGGCGAGCGCCGACACGGAGGTGCCTTCGCCGCGCGCGAGGTGCGCGAGCAGCGAGTACTGGGTGATGGTGAGGCCCGCCTCGGCCAACGCCGCGTCGTATGCCTGCGTCACGCGGCGCGTCAGCTTGCGCAGAAGGAAGCACGAACAGCGCTTCTTGGGAGCTTCCATCAGCGGACCGTGCATATACACATGTGTAGCTGCATGGTGGCAGACCTGCGCGCCGGCGTCAATGCGGGTAGGCTAGCGGGCATGGCGAAGCGACTGATCGTTGGCATCACGGGTGCCACCGGGGCGGCATACGGGGTGCGGCTGCTCGAGATCCTGCGCCGGCAGCGAGGCTGGGAGAGCCACCTCGTGCTTTCGGAGGCCGCGGCGCTGACCGCCTGGCAGGAGCTGGGTATGAAGCGCAAGGACATCGAGCGTCTGGCCGACGTGGCCTACAGCCCGCGCGACGTCGGCGCGGCGCCCGCCAGCGGCTCGTTCCTCACCGAAGGCATGGTGATCGCGCCCTGCTCGATGAAGACCCTCGCCGCGGTGGCGCACGCGCATGCCGACGACCTCGTCTCGCGCGCCGCCGATGTGGTGCTCAAGGAGCGGCGGCGCCTCGTGCTGCTGTCCAGAGAGGCTCCGCTCAATCTGGCGCACCTGCGCAACATGGTTGCGGTGACCGAGATGGGCGGTATCGTCTTTCCGCCGGTGCCGGCCCTGTACGCCAAGCCGAAGTCGATCGAGGAGATGGTCGAGCACACGCTCGCGCGCGTGCTCGACCTCTACGGCATCCGCGCGCCCGGCGTCAGGCGATGGGTAGGGATGAAAGGAACGTCTCCAGCGCGCGATTGAACTCGGCGGGCTTCTCCATGTTGGAGATGTGCGCCGCTTGAGGAATCAGCACGAGCTTCGATCCGGGCGCGTTATCGTGGATCTCGCGCGCCATCGCGGGCGGCGTGCCTGCGTCCTGTTCGCCGCAGATGACCAGGATCGGCACCTTGATCTCCTTCAGCCGCGCGGTCAGGTTGATCTTCGGGATCGCGTGGCTGCAGCCGACGTAGCCCGCCACGGGCGTCGAGGCGATGAGCGTCCCAATGCGTCCAACCACCTCGGGATGCGCTTTGCGGAAGGGCTCGGTGAACCAGCGCTCGAGCGTCGGCTGAACGAGCGGCTGCATGCCGCGCGTCTCGGCGGTCTTGATGCGATCGGCCCACAGCCCCGCCGCCTCGGCGGGGTAGCGGCTGGTGGTGTCGGCGAGCACCAGGCTCCTGAACACGCCCGGGTACTTGAGCGCGAAGGTCTGGCCGATCATGCCGCCCATCGATAGGCCGGCGAAATGGGTGCGCTCGATGTTCAGGTGCCGGAGCAGGCCGTGCAGGTCATCGGCGAGCATCTCGAGCGTGTAGGCCCCCGTCGGCGCCATGCTCTCGCCGTGGCCGCGCGTGTCGTAGGCGAGGATGCGGTAGCGGTCCTTGAACGCCTCAAGCTGCGGGTCCCACATGCGCACGCTGCAGGCGAGCGAGTGGCTCAGAGTGAGCCAGGGCGCGCCTTCCTTGCCGTGCACCTCGTAGTACGTCTCGATGCCGTTGACCTTCGCTTTCATCGTCTCCCCCTCGTCCGGTCCTCGATGGTAAACCGTCCGTTCATCAGCGGGGCGGCATCGCCGATGCGCTCTGCGAAACTGGGAATCGATGATGTCGCGTGGCTAGACGACGAACGACCGCATCGCAAGTAAGTCGAACGAGGGCTGCGCGCGATAGACGTCAATCGGCGCGATCCCGATGCTAGCCGAACGGAAACCCCCGTTAGTGCATCACCAGGGGGTTGGTGAGGAGGGCGTCGAAATGGCCGATGAAGTCGTCCACGGTCTCGTGGTGGTCTTCCTCGGCGCAGAGGTCGGCCATGCTGGCGCGAAAGCGCGCCTCGAGCATGCCTTGCAGATAGCCCGTACGCCCGCCGCGCTTGTCGACCAGTTCGATGCCGTGCCGGCCCGGGAATTCGACCACGTAATAGTTGTTACTGTCGTAGAGCACTTTCATCGTGGGTCTCCTGCGGCCTCCAACTGCGCCGCGAGCCTTCCTGCAGGCAGGACACGCAAGGTTCGTGCCTTGGTCCGGCAGGGGTGCCCACGCGCGGGTGCTAGAATGCAAAAGTTCACAGTCAGGGTTTCCCCATGCGAATCGAAGTCCACGTGCACGCCGATATCCCTATCCTCGAGGGGGTGTCCAAGAAGCAGATCGAGCAGGCGCTCGCGCCGTTGCTCGAGTACCTGGACGCTGACGGCATCGGGGAGGTAAAAAGTCTCGAACCCGACGAGCCCGGCATCAAGTACGACGAAAAGGAATTGATGCTTTACGTCTGCTGGACTGGCGAAATTGGGCGCAGCTTCCACCGGGCGCTGGACGAAGCGCTGGAGAATCTCGGGCCCTATTGCTACGAGGCGGTGGAGGTCGACGTCACGCTCTACCAGGAGAACGGCGACCAGGAGTCCCGCTTGCTGTTTGTCGGCCCCACGGCGCAGGCGATTCACGAGGCGCAACGGCGCTGCATGGTGGAAGATGTCACGGCGCTGCTCGAACGGCAATTCAGCAAAGAGCGCATCTCCGAGGTCGTGCTTCTGGTAAACGACCTGTTCGATCGCGACTGGAAGGAAAAGGCCTCGCAGCCGAAGGCTTCCGAGCGCGCGTTCGAGTCCTACACCCGTCCGAGCCGCAAGAACCTGCACTAGCGTTGGCCGGCCCCAAGTACCCCGGATTCGACACCCTCGCGCTGCACGCCGGGCAGTCGCCGGACGCGACGTTCGGCGCGCGCGCGGTGCCGATTTACGCCACGACCTCGTATGTGTTCCGCGACAGCGAGCACGCAGCGTCGCTTTTCAACATGGAGCGCGCCGGGCACGTCTATTCGCGCATTTCGAATCCCACGGTTGCGGTGCTCGAGGAACGCGTGGCGGCGCTCGAGGGAGGCGCCGGTGCGATCGCGACGGCGAGCGGGCAGGCGGCGCTGCACCTCGCAGTGGCCACGCTGCTGGATGCCGGCCACCACGTGGTGGCCTCGAACTCGCTGTACGGTGGCTCGCATAATCTCCTTGGCTATACGCTCACGCGCTTCGGCATCGAGACTACTTTCGTCAGCCCGCGCGATCCGCAAAACTTCTCGCGCGCGATCCGGCCGAACACGCGCCTCCTGTTCGGCGAGACGCTCGGTAACCCGGGCCTGGACGTGCTCGATATCCCGCAGGTCGCGCAAATCGCGCATGCCGCAGGCGTGCCTCTGCTGGTCGATTCGACCTTCACGACGC
Source organism: Sphingomonadaceae bacterium (assembly GCA_050257375.1). Classification (GTDB taxonomy): domain Bacteria; phylum Pseudomonadota; class Gammaproteobacteria; order Burkholderiales; family SG8-39; genus DAHVFK01. The sequence continues at coordinate 2,342 of JBLMWT010000206.1, read as the reverse complement.
CCTGGCTGATGAAGCCCTTCGAGCTGGGCGCGGACCTGCTCTATCACTCGGCGACCAAGTTCCTCAGCGGCCACGGCGTCGCGATCGGCGGGGTGCTGGTCGATTCCGGCCGCTTCGACTGGGAGAAGAGCGGCAAATTTCCGCAGCTCACTGCGCCTTACGAGGGCTTCCACGGCATGGACTTCGAGGAGGAGTCCGGCACGCGCGCGTTCCTGCTGCGCGCAAGGCGCGAGGGGCTGAGGGACTTCGGCGCCTGCATGGCTCCGATGACGGCGTTCCAGATCCTGCAGGGTATCGAGACGCTGCACCTCAGGATGCCGCGCCATGTCGAGAACACGCGGAAGGTCCTGCGGTTCCTGGCCGCGCACCCGATGGTCGAGTCGGTCGGGTATCCCGAGCTCGCTTCGCACCCGGACCACGAGCTCGCGAAGAAGCTGCTGCCGCGCGGCGCAGGCGCGGTGTTCTCGTTCGACATGAAGGGCGGGCGCGCTGCGGGCCGCGCGTTCATCGAGAGCCTGCGCGTGTTCTCGCACCTCGCAAATGTCGGCGATGCCAAATCGCTGGTCATCCACCCGGCGAGCACGACTCACTACCGCATGTCGGACGAAGACCTGAAGAAGGCCGGCATCGGCGCCGGGACGGTGCGCCTGTCGATCGGTTTGGAGGAGGCCGACGACCTGATCGAGGACCTCGAGCGCGCGCTCAGGGCCGCGCAAAAGGCTGCGCGGTGAACTTCGTCGTCGACGGCCGCACGGCGTTCGCGTACACCGCTGCCCAGGCCGTCGACCCGGCCAGGCCGAGCGTGGTGTTCGTGCACGGCGCAGGGCTCGACCACAGCTGGTTCGGTCTGCAGAGCCGGTATTTCGGCTATCACGGCCGCAACGCGCTGGCGCTCGACCTCCCCGGCCACGGGCGCTCCGAAGGGCCGCCGCTGGAGAGCGTCGAGGCGATCGCGGACTGGATCCCGAGGGTCATGGATGCGGCAAGCGTCGCCCGCGCAAGTCTCGTCGGTCACTCGCTCGGCGCGCTTGCGGCGCTCGAATGCGCGGCGCGCCATCCGGACCGCGTAGACCGTATCGCGCTGCTCGGCGTCGCTTTCCCGATGAAGGTGTCCGAGGTCTTCCTCGAGGCGGCCAGGGAAAACCCGCAGGCCGCTTATGACATGGATACCATCTGGGCGCATGCGCCGCGCGTTCCGCTCGGCGCGAATCCGAATCCGGGCATGTGGATGTACGGCGACTCGCTCGCGCGCCTGGCGCGCCTCGCTCCTGGCGTGCTCTACAAGTCGCTCAAGGCCTGCAACGATTACGCTGCGGGCGTGGAGAGCGCGGCCAAAGTGAAGTGCCCAGCGCTGATCGTCGTCGGACAGCGCGACATGATGACGCCACCGCAAGCGGCCGAAGCGCTGGCGCGGGCCATTCCCGGTTGCCGAACGCTGCGCCTCGCAGCGAGTGGACACTCGCTGATGGCCGAGGCGCCCGACGCGGTGCTCGACGCCCTCGTGGATTTCCTGGGCTAGCGCACGCCCCACACCGCGCGGCTCACCGCGAGGCCGGTCAGCGTGCCGAAGGCGATCATGCCGACCGCAACCACGCCGAACATCGACGCGAGCCCGGCGTCGAATGCGAATACCGCGATGCCGCCGCCGATCACGATCGCCAGGCGCACCGTTCCCGCAAGCACCGGCAGCAGCACTTCGCCCGCTCCCTGCGAGGCGAAGTACAGCGCGAGGCCGATCGCGAGGAACGGGTAACACAAACCCACCGTGCGCAGATAGCGCGTGCCCGCATCGAGCACGCGGGCATCGGCACTGAACAAGCCGACCCAGCCCTGCGGATAGACGGTCACCGCGATGCCGATCGCGAGGCTGAGCACGCACGCAAGTGCAGCGCCGGTGAAGGCGATCCTCTTCGCGCGCCGCGCGCGGCCGGCGCCGACGTGCGCGCCGACCAGCGCCACCATCGCCTGGCCAACCGCGAATACCAGCGGCATCTGCAACAGGTCGAGGCGTAGTCCCACGCCGTATCCGGCGAGCGCCGGCGCGCCGAAGCGCCCGACGAAGCCGGTGAGCACCACGGCGGTGAGCACGGTCGGCGCCGACGAGATCCCCGAGATCCCGCCCACCCGCAGGATGTCGCGGAAATGACGGCGCACGAAGCGGAAGTCTCCGTTTCCCGGCCGCAGCAGGCTCGCCGGCCTGAAAACGACTGCGCTCATCGCTAGGCACGAGAGGCTGAAGGTGGTCACGTAGGCCACGCCCGCCCCGGCGATGCCCAGGCGCGGCATCGGTCCGAGTCCGAGCACCAGCGACGCCGAAAGCGGCACGTGGATGCAGGCCGCAG
>JBLMWT010000205.1:0-3167 GCA_050257375.1 Sphingomonadaceae bacterium | reverse complement strand
GCAGCACGATCAGCACCGCGTCCGGCTGGTTGGAGGTCAGCGCATGCGCCAGATGCTGCAGCATCACCGTCTTGCCGGCCTTGGGCGGCGAGACGATCAGGCCGCGCTGGCCCTTGCCGATCGGGGCGATGATGTCGATGATGCGGCCGGTGATGTTCTCCTCGGCCTTGATGTCGCGCTCGAGCTTGAACTGCTTGTCCGGGTGCAGCGGCGTCAGGTTCTCGAACAGGATCTTCGACTTGGCGTTCTCGGGCGGTTCGCCGTTCACCTTGTCGACCTTGACCAGCGCGAAGTAGCGCTCGCCGTCCTTCGGCGTGCGGATCTCGCCCTCGATCGTGTCGCCGGTGTGCAGGTTGAAGCGCCGGATCTGCGACGGGCTGACGTAGATGTCGTCGGTGCTCGCGAGGTACGAAGTGTCCGGCGAGCGCAGGAAGCCGAAGCCATCGGGCAGCACCTCGAGCGTGCCGTCGCCGAAGATCGACTCGCCCTTCTTCGCCTGGTTCTTGAGCAGCGCGAAGATCAGTTCCTGCTTGCGCATGCGGTTGGCGCCGTCGATCTGGTTGCCGACGGCCATTTCCACCAGCTGCGTGACGTGGAGCGTCTTGAGTTCCGAGAGTTGCATGACGTGGACGAGATGCTGCCGAGAATGACGCGAGGATTGCGCCGAAACTGCCAGAGAAGTACTGCGGGGAAGGGGCTGCGCCCGAGCCCGCCGGCGCTGGAAGACTGCCGTGCGCCGGTCCTTTGCCGGCGCAGTTATTCGAGGAAGAGCGTAAGGGGTTTAGATATTGCTGTCAAGGAACGCGGTGAGCTGCGACTTCGACAGCGCGCCGACGCGCGTCGCCTCGACGTTGCCATTCTTGAACAGCATCAGGGTGGGGATGCCGCGGATGCCGAACTTGGCGGGGACGAGCTGGTTCTCGTCGACGTTGATCTTCGCGACCTTGAGGCGGCCGTCGTACTCTTTCGCCACGTCCTCGAGGATCGGGGCGATGGACTTGCACGGGCCGCACCACTCGGCCCAGTAATCGACCAGCACTGGGACTTCGGACTTCAGGACCTCCGGCTCGAAACTGTCGTCGGTAACGTGACTGATGTCGGGACTGCTCATGGCTCCTCGGAAGCGTCAGACGAACGGGGATGTGCGCGGCCGGCGGGCCGCTCGCCCTAAATTATGGGGGCGGCCTCCCGGAACGCAAGCCGCCGCGCCGGCCAAAGTGCTAAACTGCGGATTCGATTATCCTTTTTCTCGTCATGGGCGAGCGCCGGCATGACCTACGTCGTCACCGAAACCTGCATCAAGTGCAAATATACCGACTGCGTCGACGTGTGCCCGGTCGACTGCTTCCGCGAAGGGCCGAACATGCTCGTGATCGACCCGGACGAGTGCATCGACTGCACGCTGTGCGTGCCGGAGTGCCCGGTGGAGGCGATCTTCGCCGAGGACGACGTGCCGGACGCGCAGCGCGAGTTCATTCCACTCAACCGCGAGCTCGCCGGCAAGTGGCCGCCGATCATCGAGCGCAAGCCCGCCCCGCCCGACGCCGACGAGTGGGCCAAGAAGAAAGACAAGAAAGGGCTGCTCGAGAAGTAGCCTAGACCGAGATGCGCGTGCCGAGCTCGACCACGCGCTCGGGCAGCAGCTTGAAATACTCCGAGGCCGGCGGCGCATTGCGCTGCATCCAGCGGAACAGCGTGCGCCGCCAGGTGAACAGTCCGCGCCGGGTGGCGGGCGCGATGCTCGTTTTGCCGAGGAAGAAAGTCGCTTCCATCGGGTCGATCGCGACCCCGTGGCGCCGCAGCAGCCGCAGCCCCTCCGGCACGTCCGGCTCCTCCATGAAGCCGTAGCGCAGCGTCGCCTGGTACACGCGGCCGCGCTCGAGCACGCGCAGCTCGGTGCGTTCCACGTCCGGCACGCGCGGTCGTTCGGCATCCGCGATCGTCAGGAACACGACGCGCTCGTGCAGCACCTTGTTGTGCTTGAGGTTGTGCAGCATCACCGGGGGCACCGCCTCGGGATCGGCCGAGAGATAAACCGCGGTCCCGGGCACGCGCGGCACCGCGGAATCCCATATCTCCTCCAGGCGCGCAAGCGACACGCGCCGCGCGGCCTCGCGCGCCGCGAGCACCGTCCCGCCGCGCTTCCACGTGGTCAGGATCGCGAACAGGACGAGGCCGCAGGCGAACGGGAACCAGCCGCCGTCGGCGAACTTGGTCGCGTTGGCGGTGAAGAAGAGCAGCTCCACGAGGCCGATGACGGCCAGCAGCGCGAGGAACAGCGGCGCGCCGCGCTTCTTCAGCGACCACGCGACGATCGCGATCAGCGCGGTGGTGAGCACCATGGTGCCCGACACCGCGATGCCGTAGGCGTTGGCGATCGCGCTCGAGGACTTGAAGCCGAGCACGACCAGCAGCACCATCGCGAGCATCGTCCAGTTGACCGGCGGGACGTAGATCTGGCCGCGCTCGGTCGCCGAGGTGTGCCGAATCGGCATGCGCGGCAGGTAACCCAGGCGCGCCGCCTGCTGGGTGACCGAGAACGCGCCCGAGATGGTCGCCTGCGAGGCGATCACCGTCGCGGCCGTGGCGAGCAGCACGAGAGGGGGGAGAAACTCCGCCGGAGCGAGGAAGTAGAACGGATTCTTGAGCGCGGCCGGCTCGCGCAGCACGAGCGCGCCCTGCCCGAAGTAGTTGAGGATGAGCGACGGGAACACCAGGCCGAACCACGCCACGCGGATCGGCGTGCGGCCGAAGTGGCCCATGTCGGCGTACAGCGCCTCGGCGCCGGTGAGCGCGAGGAACACCGCTCCGAGCACGAGGAACGTCAGGCCGGGCGAGTGGATGGCGAAGCCAAGCGCGTGGCGCGGATCGAGCGCGGCGAGCACCTCGGGCGAGCGCGCGATCGACACGGCGCCGAGCGCGGCGAGTACGACGAACCACAGCACCGTGATCGGCCCGAACAGCCTGCCGACCGCGCGCGTGCCGCGGCTCTGGATCGCGAACAGCCACACCAGGATCCCGACCGTGAGCGGCTCGACCCAGTGCTGGAACGCGGGCGTCGCCACCGAAACGCCCTCCACCGCGGAGAGCACTGAGATCGCGGGGGTCAGGATCGCGTCGCCGTAGAAGAGCGACGCGCCGAAGATGCCGAGCGTCGCCACGGTCCA
>JBLMWT010000204.1:0-49197 GCA_050257375.1 Sphingomonadaceae bacterium | reverse complement strand
GGCGGTCATCGATCTGCTCGGCGTGCGCGCCGAGCGGCGGCCCGGCGCTCCCGGCGTGTACGTGCGCGGCGCCAAGGTCGCGGCGCTCGGCATCCGGGTCGCGCGCGGCCGGGCGTACCATGGCGTGGCCCTCAACGTCGACATGGATCTCGCCCCTTTTTCCGCGATCGACCCCTGCGGCTACCCGGGCCTGCGGGTCAACTGTACCCGCGAGCTCGGCATCCCGGGCTCCGCCATGGAGCTCGGCGAGGAGCTCGCGCGGCGCCTCGTAGCTAGGCTCGGCGATGGGTGACGCCGGCGTCAAGGAGAAGGGCCGGGCGAAGGTAATCCGCGTCGTGCCGGCGGCTGGGCGCGCGCCGCTCGCCAAGCCGGCCTGGATCCGCGTGCGCGCGGCGAGTGCGAACTCGCGCTTCGGCGAGATCAAGGACATCCTGCGCCGCCAGAAGCTGCACACGGTGTGCGAGGAGGCGTCGTGCCCGAACATCGCCGAGTGCTTCGGCAAGGGCACGGCCACCTTCATGATCCTCGGCGACATCTGCACGCGCCGCTGCCCGTTCTGCGACGTGGCGCATGGGCGGCCCCTCGCGCCGGATCCCGATGAGCCGCGCCATTTGGCGGAGACGATCGCGCGCCTCGGCTTGGGGTACGTGGTGATCACCAGCGTCGATCGCGATGACCTGAAGGACGGCGGCGCGCAGCACTTCGTCGAGTGCGTCCGGCACGTGCGCGAACGCTCGCCGCACACCCGCATCGAGCTTCTGGTGCCGGACTTCCGCGGCCGTCTCGAGCGGGCACTGGAAGTTCTCGCCGCGGCTCCGCCGGACGTCTTGAATCACAACCTGGAGACGGTGCCGCGCCTCTACCGCAAGGCGCGCCCCGGTGGCGATTACCGGCACTCGCTCGCGCTGCTCGCCGAATTCAAGCGGCGCCACCCCGGCGTGCCAACCAAGTCCGGGCTGATGGTGGGCCTGGGCGAATCGGACGAGGAAATCCTGCAGGTGATGCGCGACCTGAGGGCGCACGACGTGGACATGCTTACCGTCGGCCAGTACCTGCAGCCGTCTGCGCACCATCTGCCCGTCGAGCGCTTCGTGCATCCGGACACTTTCGGGATGTTCGAGCGCGAAGCGGCGGCGCTCGGGTTTCGGCACGCCGCGGTAGGCGCGATGGTGCGCTCGTCTTATCACGCAGACCGGCAGGCGCACGACGCCGGCGTCGACTGACGGCTTCTGCGCATGGCCGCGCTTGCGCTGCTCGCGCCTGTCAGATAATTCCTCGGCGATGCGCTGACCCGGACCGCATGATGGATCGTCACACTCAACGGAGAGACTCATGAAACGACTGGTGGTGCTGGCGGCCCTCATGCTTGCGGCCGCACCGGCGCTAGCGAGGAAGGATTGCAACGAGCTCAAGGCGGAAATCGACGCCAAGATCAAGGCGAACGGCGTCCAGACTTACACGCTCGAGATCGTGCCGAAAGACCAGGAAGCCGACGGCAAGGTGGTCGGCACCTGCGACGGCGGCACGAAGAAAATCGTCTACAAGCGCGGCTGAGCGGACAGCCGATGAGACGGGCGGCACTGTTGCTGATCGCTTGCACCGGACTGCTCGTGGCGGCGCCGGCCGCGGCGCAACTCGAGCGCATCAGCAACAAGGACGCCGTGGCCGGGCTCAAGGCCGCGCTCGAAAAGGGCTCGCAGGCGGCGGTCGCGCAGCTCGGACGGACGGACGGCTTCTTCGGCGACGCGCGCGTCAAGATCCCGCTGCCCGAGTCCTTGCGCCGCGCCGAGGGGCTCATGCGACGGCTTGGCATGGGCCGCTATGCCGACGAGCTCGAGCTCACGATGAACCGCGCCGCGGAGGCCGCGGTGCCGGAGGCGAAACCCCTGCTCATCGACGCAGTGAAGAGGATGACCGTGCAGGATGCCAAGGGGATACTTACCGGCGGAGACACTGCGGGCACGGAGTACTTCCGGCGCACGACGCAGGATCAACTGCGCAAAAAGTTTCTGCCGATCGTCCAGCAGGCCACTAGGAAGGTGCAGCTGGCGGAGAAATACAACCAGTATGCGGACGTCGGCGCGCGCTTCGGGCTGATCAGCGAGCAGGACGCGAACCTCGATCAGTACGTGACCCAGAGAGCGCTCGACGGCCTTTATTTCATGATCGCCGAAGAAGAGAAGAAGATCCGCCAGGATCCGCTCGGCTCCGCATCGAGCATCATCAAGAAGGTCTTCGGCGCGCTGCGCTGAGGGTTGCGCGGCTAGTGGGCCTCGTCCCAGTTGTCGCCGACACCCACTTCGACGATGAGCGGCACTTCGAGCTCGGCGACGCCCTGCATGCGTGCCCGCAGTCCCTCGGTCACCGTTGCGAGCTCTTGCGGTGCGACTTCGAGCACCAGCTCGTCGTGCACTTGCATGATCAACCTGCTCGAGAATCCGCCCGCGCCGAGCCAATCCTGCACCGAGACCATCGCTAGCTTGATCAGGTCGGCGGCCGTACCCTGCATCGGCGCGTTGATGGCGGCGCGCTCGGCCGCCTGGCGCCTTTGCGGCGAACCACTCTTGATCTCGGGCAGCCACAGCCGGCGCCCGAAAACCGTCTCGACGTAACCCTGGCTGCGGGCGCGTTCGCGCGTCTCGTCCATGTATCGCTTCACGCCGGGATAGCGCGAGAAATAGGAATCGATATAGGCCTGCGCCGTGGCGCGCTCGATGCCGAGGTTCTGCGCCAGGCCGAAGGACGACATGCCGTAGATGAGGCCGAAATTGATCACCTTTGCGGTGCGCCGCTCGTCGGCCGTGACGTCCTCCAGCGGGCGACCGAACACCTCGGCGGCGGTCGCGCGGTGCACGTCGTGGCCGTGCGCGAAGGCATGCCGCAGGCCCTCGTCGTGCGACAGGTGCGCCATGATTCGCAGCTCGATTTGCGAGTAGTCGGCCGAGACGATCTTCCATCCCGGCGGCGCGACGAAGGCTTCCCGGATGCGGCGTCCGGCTGCGGTGCGGATCGGAATGTTCTGCAGGTTCGGATCGATCGAGGCGAGCCTGCCGGTCACGGCAGTCGCCTGCGAGTAGGTCGTGTGCACGCGCCCGGTCTGCGGGTTCACCATGCGCGGCAGCTTGTCGGTGTAGGTCGACTTCAGCTTCGCGAGCGCGCGGTACTCGAGCAGGATCTTCGGTAGCGGATAGTCTTGCTCGAGCTCCGCGAGCACGTCCTCGTCGGTCGATGGCGCGCCCGACGGCGTCTTCTTCTTTACCGGCAATCCCTGACGCTCGAACAGGATTTCCTGGATCTGCTTGGGCGAGTTCAGGTTGAACGGCTGGCCGGCGGCCAGGTAGGCCTTTTGTTCGAGTTCGAGCATCTCTCTGCCGAGCTCGTGGCTCTGCCGCTCGAGCTTGCCCGCGTCGAGGAGAACGCCGTTGCGCTCCATGCGCAGCAGCACCGGCAGGACAGGGAGCTCGATTGTCTCGTAGACGAATTTCAGCTTCTCGTCGGCGGCGATCCTGGGATAGAGCACTTCGTGCACGGCGAGCGTGCAGTCGGCGTCCTCCGCCGCGTACTCGGTCGCGCGCTGCACGTCCACCGCCGAAAACGGGATACGCGCCGCCCCCTTGCCTGTCACGTCGTCATAGGAGATCGTCCGCCAGCCCAGATGGCGCTGCGCGAGAGAATCGAGGTCGTGGCGCTCGTGCACCTCGGAGACGTACGACTCGAGCAGCGTGTCGTGCGCGATGCCCGCGAGCCGCACGCCGTGATTTGCGAGGATGTGCGCGTCGAACTTCAGGTTCTGGCCGACCTTGGCGCGCGCCGCGTCCTCGAGCCACGGCTTGAGCAGCGCCAGCGCACGCTCGACGCCAACCTGCTCGGGCGCACCCGGGTACTCGTGCGCGAGCGGAAGGTAGAGCGCCGCGTCGCCGCAGGCGAAGGACATACCCACGAGGCGCGCGATCATCGGCTCCAGGCCCGTCGTTTCGGTGTCGAAGCCGACCAGCGCGGCCTGGCCGAGCCTCGCGACGAGGTCGCGCAATGCCTGCTCGTCGTTGACCGTCACGTAGTTGCGCCGCTCCGAGCGTGGCCGAGATGTCCGTGGTTCGGGGCCTGCCTCGCCCAGCTCGGCGAGCCACGTGCGGAAGCCGAAGCGCTGGAAAAGCTCGCGCTGGCACGCACGGTCGGCCTCGCCGTCGACGAGCGCATCGAGCGTGACCGGCAACGCGACGTCGCGCTTGACAGTCAGCAGGCTGCGACCCTTGGGCAGCCAGTCGAGCGTGCGGCGCAAGTTCTCGCCGACCGCGCCGCCGATCTCGCCCGCGTGCGCGATGACGTCGTCGAGCGAGCCGTACTGCGCGATCCACTTGGCCGCGGTCTTCGGTCCGACTTTCGGTACCCCCGGAACGTTGTCCACCGCGTCGCCGATGAGCGCGAGGTAGTCGACGATGCGTTCCGGCGCGACGCCGAACTTGGCCTGCACCGCAGCCGCGTCGAGCGTCTCGTTGGACATGGTGTTCACGAGTGTCACGCCCTCCCCGACGAGTTGCGCGAGGTCCTTGTCGCCGGTGGAAATGACGCAGCGCCAGCCGCGCCCTCTGGCCTGCTCGGCCAGCGTCGCGATCACGTCGTCCGCCTCGACGCCCTCGACGGTGAGCACCGGCCAGCCGAACGCCTGGATCGCTTCTTTGAGCGGCTCGATCTGCGCCGCGAGATCGTCGGGCATCGGCGGGCGGTGCGCCTTGTACTCGGGATATTCCTCGTCGCGGAACGTCTTGCCCTTGGCGTCGAAAACGCAGGCGCGGGCCCGCGCCTTGTAGTCCGTGCCGAGCCGCCTTAGCATGTTCAGCACGCCGTAGATGGCGCCGGTGGGCTCGCCGCGCGGGCTCTTCAGCTCCGGAAGTGCGTGGAAGGCGCGATACAGGTAGGACGAACCATCCACCAGCAGGAGCAACTTATCAGGACTGTTCCCGGACACGATGAAGAACGACAAGCTGCCCAAGCCAGCAGGCCAGGCTTATGAGATCCCCTCGCGGGAAGCGTGGAGGCTGTTCGGCATTATGGCAGAGTTCGTCGAGGGCACCGAGCGCCTCGCCGGCATTCGACCTGCGGTATCGATGTTCGGCAGCTCGCGTGCAGCGCCCGACTCGCCTCACTACGCGCTCGCAGAGCGAACCGCGCGGCTGTTGTCGGACGCGGGCTTCGCGGTCATCTCGGGCGGCGGTCCGGGTGTCATGGAAGCGGCCAACAAGGGAGCCTATTACGGGCGCGGCCCCGCCGTGGGCCTGAATATCGAGTTGCCACGCGAGCAGCGCGCTAACCCTTACCAGGACGTGAGCCTGCGCTTCCGTCACTTCTTCGCGCGCAAGGTGATGTTCGTGAAGTTCGCGACCGCGTACGTCGTGCTCCCCGGCGGGTTCGGCACGCTTGACGAGGTGTTCGAAGCGCTCACGCTGGTGCAGACGCGGAAGACGCGCCGCATGCCGATCTTGCTCATGGGCAGCGATTTCTGGTCAGGGCTGCTCGCATGGCTGCGCGAGCGCTTGGTGAACGACGGCATGATCGACGCGGCCGACATCGGGCTGCTGCGGGTCATCGACGAGCCGGAGAAAGTGGTCGATGCGATCTTTGCGCATTACGAGAAGCGCGGCTTCGAGCCCCTCCCCGAGGAGCGCGAGGTGCTTCTCAATCTTTGAGTGTCAGCAACGGCGCTCTGTTAGAATTTCACTTCCCCGGACCATGCGCCGAATCGTCATCATCGCGTTGACTGCCGCCGCCCTCCCGGCGTTTGCGCAGGGGGATGCGCCGCCGAAGCTCGAGCCGCTTCCAGGGCCGCCGCCGCCACCGCCCGGCGCGACCAATCCGGTGGAGGCGCCCAGCGTCCGGATCCCCGTGCAGAAGGGCGACAAGGTGGAGCCGATCCGGGTGGGCGGGCAGGTCGTGATGCTCAAGGTGACACCCAAGGACGGCCCGACCTACTACCTCATCGATACGACCGGAAACGGCAACTGGATGCGGCGCGACTCGCTCGACAGCGGAGTGAGCGTGCCGATGTGGCCCATCAAGACCTGGGAATGAACGGTCAGGTTGCGCGCGCGCCGGCGCGCTGAGCGATCCGGCGCACACTCGCACGCGACCATGTCCGTCTACACGCCCGTCACCGAAGCGCAGCTGGCAGTGTGGCTGCGCGCCTACTCGGTCGGCACGCTGGTCGCTCTCGAGCCGATCCAGAGCGGGATCGAGAACACGAACTACTTCGTCACCACGAGCCAAGGGCGCTACGTGCTCACACTGTTCGAGCGGCTGCCCGCCGGCGAGCTGCCGTTCTACCTGGAGCTGATGGCACACCTGGCGCGTCATGGCATCCCGAGCCCGGCGCCCATCGCGGATCTCGCCGACCGTTACCTGTCGCATCTGAACGGCAAGCCCGCGGCGCTGGTCACGCGCCTGGCGGGAAAGTCGCTCGAGCGGCCGGGCGAGCGCGACTGCGCCGAATTGGGTGCGCTGCTCGCGCGCATGCATCTTGCCGGACGCTCCTACGGTGCGTACCTCGACAACCCGCGGGGACCGAAGTGGTGGCGCGTCGCTGCACGCGCGGTGCGCCCGTTTCTCGATGCGCAGTCCCTGGCTTTGCTGGAAGAAGAGCTACGCTTCCAGTCGCTGTACCGCTTTCCGGATCTGCCGCGCGGGCCGATTCACGCCGACCTGTTCCGCGACAACGCGTTGTTCGACGACGGACGCATAACCGGCGTCATCGATTTCTATTTCGCCGGGGTTGACTGCCTGCTGCTCGACCTCGCAGTGTGCGCAAACGACTGGTGCCTGGTCGACGCCGCGGGTGACCTTCGGCTGGACGAAGCGAGGACATGCGCGCTGCTTGCGGCCTACGCGGCCCTGCGGCCGCTTGTTCCGCTCGAGCGCGGCGCGTGGCCCGTGCTGCTGCGTGCCGCGGCACTGCGCTTCTGGCTGTCGCGGCTCTACGACCTGCACCTGCCGCGACCCGGCGTGCTGGTGCATGCGCACGATCCGGCACACTTCCGCGAAATCCTGGCGCTGCGCGCGGGCGCCGGCGAAGCGCCCTGGCTCAAATGCTGACGACCAGCGCACGCGTGGTGCCGTGGGTCCGCGGACTGCGCTGGCTCGGGGATGGGTGGCGACTGTTTCGCGTTGCGCCATTCGCGTGGATCGCGCTGGTGTTCGTCTACTGGATGCTGATGAGCATCGCGTCGATGCTGCCCGTGGTGGGCATCGCCCTCGCGTCGATTCTCGTTCCGCCGTTTTCGGTCGGGTTCATGGCGGTGAGTCGGGCGGCGGCGCGGCGCGCGCCGCTCGCGCCGCAACTGCTCTTCTCGGGGTTTACCGAGCGCCTCGAAGCCCAGCTCCTGCTCGGCGGCATTTACCTGGCCTGCCTCGCGCTGCTGCTTGCCGCGAGCGCGCTCGCGGACGGCGGCGCCATGGCGCACTGGCTGGTGACGGGCGAGCGGCCCGCCGAGGAGGCGCTGCAATCCGGAGCGTTTCTCATGGCGCTTGCGAGCGCGGCGGCGCTGTACCTGCCCGTCATGTTCGCGTTCTGGTTCGCCCCTGTGCTGGCCGCCTGGCACGGGATGGGCGCCGCCAAGGCGCTTTTCTTCAGCCTGTTCGGCTGTCTGATGAACTGGCGCGCCTTCCTGGCCTACGGCGCGGCGGCTGCGCTGTTGATCGCGGCGGCCCCGATCGCCGTATTGACCGCCCTCGACTGGATGCTGCGCGGAGCCCTGCGCGCACAGGCCGTTACGCTGCTGCTTCCGCTTTTGCTGGTCATCCTGCCGACGCTGCTCGCGAGCTTCTACGCCAGTTACCGCGACATCTTCGGGACGCCCGAGGCGTCATAAACCCCTCGTCGCTGAGCGGTTGCTGCGCCGCAGCGGACAGCTAGAATCCGCTCATGCAAGCGCGCCTGCGCGAGATTCCGTACAACTACACCTCGTTTTCCGATCGCGAGGTCGTCGTGCGCTTGCTCGGGCCGCGCGCATGGCAACTGATTTCCGAGTTGCGCGCCGAGCGCCGCACGGGTCGATCTGCGCGCATGCTCTACGAAGTGCTCGGCGAGATGTGGGTCGTGCTGCGCAATCCGTACCTGGAGGACGACCTGATCGCGCACCTTCGCCGCCGCGCCGAGGTGCTGGCAGGAATGCGTCGGCGCCTGGACGAGATCGAGGCGCGACGCGGGGAAAGCGGGCGCGTTGCCGAGCTCTTGGGCGAAGCCCGCGCAGCGCTGGAGCGCTTCGAGGCCGGGTTCGAGGAAACGCGAGCGCTGCGGGCGAAGGTGCGCCGGCGCCTGGCGCGCGCTACGCGCCGCGACAACGTGTGTTTCGACGGCTTCGCGCGCGTCTCGCACGTCACCGACGCGACCGACTGGCGTGTCGAGTACCCGTTCGTCGTGGTCACGCCCGACCGCGAAGACGAGGTATTGCCGGTGGTCAAGGCGCTGATCGCGCTCGGCCTGACCATCATTCCGCGCGGAGGCGGCACGGGGTACACGGGGGGCGCCGTACCGCTCACGCGCCGCTCGGCGGTGCTCAATACCGAAAAGCTGGAGACGCTCGGCTCCGTCGAGTGGGTCGAGTTGCCAGGCACGGGGCGCCGCGCGCCGACGATACGCTGCGGCGCCGGAGTGGTGACTCGCCGCGTCATGGAGGCGGCCGAAGCGCAGGGGCTCGTGTTCGCGGTGGATCCGACCTCCGCCGACGCGTCCTGCATCGGCGGCAATGTCGCGATGAACGCGGGCGGGAAGAAGGCGGTGCTGTGGGGCACCGCGCTCGACAATCTCGCGTCCTGGCGCATGGTGACACCGGACGCAGAATGGCTCGAGATCGAGCGCGTCGGGCACAACCTGGGCAAGATCCACGATGCGGCGACTGCGAGCTTCCGGCTGCGCCGCTACGCTCCCGACGGCAAGCGCCTGCTGGAAGAGCGCATGCTCGAGATCGAGGGAGCGCGCTTCAGGAAGAAGGGGCTCGGCAAGGACGTCACCGATAAGTTCCTCGCGGGCTTGCCGGGTGTGCAGAAGGAAGGCACCGACGGGGTCATCGTCTCGGCGACGTTCGTGCTGCACCGCATGCCGGCGCACACGCGCACGGTCTGCCTCGAGTTCTTCGGCAGCGCCAAAGAAGCCGTGCCGGCGATCGTCGAGGTGAAGGGCTACCTCGATGCGCATGCGCACGTACAGCTCGCGGGCCTGGAGCACCTCGACGAGCGCTACGTCAAGGCGGTCGGCTACGCGACCAAGTCCCGCCGCAACCAGCGTCCGCGCATGGTGCTGATCGGCGATATCGTCGGCGACAGCGTCGACGAGGTCGCAAGCGCCGCATCGGCCGTGGTGCGAATCGCCAACGCCCGCGCCGGCGAAGGATTCGTCGCGGTTTCGGCCGAGGCACGGCGCCGCTTCTGGCTCGATCGCGCGCGCACGGCCGCGATCGCCAAGCACACCAATGCCTTCAAGATCAACGAAGACGTCGTGATCCCGCTCGAGCGACTGGCCGAATACAACGACGGCATCGAGCGAATCAACATCGAGTTCTCGATCGCCAACAAGCTCGAGCTGCTCGATGCGCTGGAAGAGTACTTCTCGGGAGAGCTACCGCTGTACAAGTTCGAGGAGCCTGTGCCTGCCGCGGAGGTGCTCGGCGAGCGGCCGCAGCGAGCGCTCGAGCTCATCCGCGCGGTGCGTGCGCGCTGGCGTGGGCTCGGTGAGGACCTCGATGCGCACTTCGAGACGTTGCAGGCGCGCAGCGAGCGCCTTTCCTGGAAGACCGAGGTGCGCGAGCCGCTGCAGCGCGTCTTTTCCGGGATCGCGTTCCGCCACGTGCTCGAGGGCGCCGAAGCGGTGCATGCGCGCGTCCTGCGCGGCAGGGTCTTCGTCGCGCTGCATATGCACGCGGGCGACGGCAACGTGCACACCAACATCCCGGTGAATTCGGACGATTACGCGATGCTGGGACGCGCCACGCAGGCCGTCGCGCGCATCATGCGTCTCGCGAAGTCGCTCGGCGGGGTGATTTCGGGCGAACACGGCATTGGCATCACCAAGCTGGAGTACCTCGAGCCGGGCGAGCTCGAGGCATTCAGCGCCTACAAGCGGGCGGTCGATCCGCATGGGCGCTTCAACGCCGGCAAGCTGCTCTCCGGCGGCGACTTGAGCAACGCCTATACACCGAGCTTCTCCCTGATCGGCGCGGAGTCGCTGATCCTGGAGCAGTCCGATCTCGGCCGCGTCTCGGAGTCCATCAAGGACTGCCTGCGCTGCGGCAAGTGCAAGCCGGTGTGCGCCACGCACGTGCCGCGCGCGAACCTGCTGTATTCGCCGCGCAACAAGATCCTGGCCGCGTCGCTCCTGATCGAAGCCATTCTGTACGAGGAGCAGACGCGCCATGGGGTGGCGCTCGCGCACTATGCGGAGTTCGGCGATGTCGCGGATCACTGCACCGTGTGTCACAAGTGCGAAAGCCCTTGCCCCGTGGACATCGACTTCGGCGACGTGTCGATCGCGATGCGCAACCTGCTGCGCCGCAGTCGCAAGCGCAGAGCTAATCTCGGCACCCGTGCGTCGATGCTGTTCCTGAACGCGACCGACCCGCGCTCGGTGAAGCTGGCGCGCGCCGCGCTGATCCACTGGGGTTACGGCCTGCAGCGCGCAGCCCACCGCGTGGCGCGTGGCCTCGGCTTGGCGCGCACGCAAAGCGCGCGCCCCCCCGCAAGCACCGGGCGGCCGTCGGCGGGCGCGCAGATCATCCATTTGATCAACAAGCCGATGCCGGGAGGTCTGCCGAAGAAGAGCGCCCGCGCTCTGCTCGATATCGAGGATCCCAAAGTCATCCCCATCGTGCGCGACCCCGCGAAGGTGAGCGAGGAGACCGAAGCGGTGTTCTACTTTCCGGGCTGCGGCTCCGAGCGACTGTTCTCGCAGGTCGGCCTGGCTACGCAAGCGATGCTCTATCGTGTCGGCGTGCAGTGCGTCCTGCCGCCGGGCTACCTGTGTTGCGGCTACCCGCAGACCGCAGCGGGCGACGCGGAACGGGGCGAGCGCATCATCACGCAGAACCGGGTGCTGTTTCACCGGCTGGCGACCACGCTCAACTACCTGGACATCCGCACGGTGATCGTCTCCTGCGGAACCTGCCTCGATCAGCTCGAGAGCTACGAGTTCGGGAGAATATTTCCCGGGAGCCGGCTGCTCGACATCCACGAATACCTGCTCGAGAAGGGCGTGAAGCTCGAGGGGGTGTCCGGAGAACGATACCTGTACCACGACCCGTGCCACAGCCCGATCAAGCAGCACCAGCCGCTCGAAGTTGCGCGTGCGCTGACCGGGACGGACGTGGCGCTTTCTCCGCGCTGCTGCGGGGAGTCCGGCACGCTCGCGCTGACGCGCCCGGATGTCTCCACGCAGGTTCGCTTCCGCAAACAGGAAGAGCTGGAGGCAGGGGTCGCCGCCCTGCGCGCAGGCGACCCGCGGCGCAACGTGAAAATTCTCACGTCTTGTCCGTCGTGCCTGCAAGGGCTGGCGCGCTTCTCTGGTGACACTGGTGCGCAAGCCGACTATATTGTGGTCGAGATGGCGCGCAAGCTGCTGGGGGAGAGTTGGTTGCCGGAGTTCGTCGCCCGCGCGAACGCCGGTGGCATTGAACGAGTGCTGCTTTGATGGAATGCGAGTTGTGCGAGCGAGACGGTGGCGCGGTGCTGTGGCGTGACGGCTTTTGCCGGATCGTGCGCGCGCCGTCGAAGGACTACGCCGGCTTCTGCCGCGTGATACTCAATCGGCACGTGCGCGAAATGACCGACCTGTCTCCCGAGGAGCGCGCGCGCCTTATGGGGGCAGTCTTCGCCTGCGAGTCGGCGCTGCGTGAACTGTTCAATCCGGACAAGGTCAACCTCGCGAGTTTGGGTAACCTGGTGCCGCACCTGCACTGGCACGTCATTGCGCGGCACACGGACGACCCGCATTTTCCGGATGCGATCTGGGCGGCGCGGAGGCGCGCACGTGCCGCAGCGCGCGCGCCGCGCGACGAGGTTTCCGACGCGCGCCTCGGCGCGCGCATCGGGACGCTGCTCGCCCAACCTGCAGCGTGAGGCGCCGTCCATGAACGACATCGTGCTTCCCAAGCTTGCCCCGAACGCCTCGCCCGATTTCGTCGACGCGGCGGCGTCCAAGGCCTGGGTGGAGAACGTTCCGCTTGCGAACATTCCCGCTGCGCAGCGCCAGCTGCTCGAGGCGATCGAGGAGTTCAACCGGTTCCCGACCAAGGCGGCGAATCGGCTGGCGGTCATGGAAACGCTGCGCGAGGCGGTGCACTTCGTGCAGATGGAGCAGGCCAAGCGCTTCACCAATCGCGCGCTGCCGATGGTCGAAAACGAAATACAGGTGTTCAAAGACACGGTTGCTCTGTGGCAGCAGATGCACATCGGCTACTTGCGCTGCATCGACGCCGTGGGCGATGGCGAGCCTGGAATGCGCGTGCAGGCGGCATTGGTTTGCCAGCGCGCACTCGCGTATTCCGGGCTCAAGATGTTCCATCACTATCGCGCATACCGGCAGGTGCCGTCGCGCGAATGGGCGGTGCTGCATCGTGTCTACGCGCGGTCCGAGGCGCTCGGGGTCGGCAACGAGCCGGTCAAGGACTACATGAACCGCGACGTCCACGACACATCGCCGCGCGTCGCCTACGTGCGCGCGGTGCTGATGGGAATGTGCAATCCGAACGAGCTGGCCCAGCGCCAGATCACGTTCGTTGCGTTTTTGCTGGAGCGTTGGGCCGATCGCGTCGAGATCGTTGCGCAACCGGTAGGTGAGGCGGATATCCCGGAACTGGTCGTGGACCTCGCGTCTGATCGCTGCGCCGAACGCATGGGCGGCGCCCAGGCGGCCGTGCCGATGAAGGAGCCGCGCTACCTAGATGCGCGACGGCTGGCCAAGACGCTGCGCAACCGCATCGGTTTGCTGCGCAAGGGCGAGTCTCCGGCCAAGCTCGCGCTCGGGGAGGATTGTGTGCAACCCGCGTGCGAGCAGATGCTCGTGTTCCTGTACCGCCAGTGGTACCAACCGCGCCCGACGCGCGGACTGGAGCGGCGCGGCGCAGGCTCCGCCGCCGAGGTATGCAACGGCATGGCCGCGATTCACTACCACATTTCGGGCCAGGTCTTCCGTCAGCCGGGCAAGCAATCGGACCTTAGCAAACGCGAGCGCGAGGAGATCGCCACCTTCGGACGCATCAGCACGCGCCACGAGGACGATTACAGCGAGTCGAAAGGCATCGTGCTGGAGCGCTGGAAGCTCGAGGACGAGAGCGCTCAGGGGCTCAAGATGCTGCGCCCTGCCGGTGATCCCGGCAAACGCTATGCGCATGGCCAGCTGGTCGGCGTGCGTCCCGCGGACAGCAAGAGCTTCATGCTGGGCCAGGTACGCTGGCTGATGATCGACGACAAGGGTGATCTGTACGCCGGCGTGCGCGTGCTGCCCGGACTGCCCGCGGCGGTGGCCGTGCGTCCGACAGGCGTAAATGCGATGAACGAGCCTTACGTTCCCGGCCTGTCTCTCACCGGCGTCCCGGCGCTAAACTCCCCGCCGTCCGTCGTGCTCCCTACCGGCTGGTACAGGCCCAAGCGGGTCATCGAGGTGTTCGTCGATGCACCGGTGCGCGTGCTGCTCGCGGAGGTCATCGAGCGCGGCGCAGACTTCGAGCGCGTCGCCTACGAGATCCTGCCGTAGCGCGTTCAGGCCGCGCGCGCGGCGCTCGATGCGCGCACGCGCGAGGCCGGAAACACCGCCATGAAGACCGAGCCGCGTCCGGGCTCGCTTTGCACGTTCAGGCTCGCTTGGTGGCGTGTGAGCGCGTGCTTCACGATCGCCAGCCCTAGTCCGGTGCCGCCCGTCTCGCGCGAACGACTGCTGTCCACACGGTAGAAGCGTTCCGTGAGTCGAGTGAGGTGGCGCGGTTCGATGCCGATGCCGTTGTCCTCGACGCTGAAGATCCCGCGGCCTCCCTCGAGGCGCCAGCCGAGCCGTATCGAGCCTCCCTCGGGGGTGTAGCGCACCGCGTTCGAGACCAGATTGGAAAACGCGCTGGTGAGCTCTTTCGGGCTGCCCACGAGGCGGCTATCCGCCTGCACCGAGGTGGTGACGCGGTGCCGCCCGCCGGAGAGCGCCCGCGCTTCCTCTGCCAGTTTCTCGACCATCGGCGCGACCTCGATCTCCTGCTCGTCTTCCGGCGCGCTGCCTGCCTCGAGTGCGGAGAGCGTGAGCAGGTCTTCGATCAGGCGGCGCATGCGCTGCGCTTGGTCGCGCATGAGGCCCAAGAAGCGCGCCCGCTGGGCCTCGGTGAGACTTATCGCGGGATCCGCAAGCGTTTCGACGAATCCCGAAAGCACCGTGACGGGCGTCTTGAGCTCGTGCGACACATTGGCCACGAAATCGCGTCGCACGGTCTCGATGCGCTGCTCGCTCGTCACGTCGCGCGACAGCAGCAGTTTTTGTTCGGCGCCGAACTCGATCACGCGCACCGAGAGAACGGCCTCAGTGCGCGCCGAGCGCAACGTCAGGGGTTCGGCATAGCGTCCCGCCCCGAGGTAGGCGACGAAATCGGGCTGGCGCACGAGGTTGCTGATCGACTGCCCGAAATCGCGGTGCGCATCGATTCCGAAGTGCCGTTCGGCCGTGGGATTCGACCATTCGATATGATTTTCGCCGTCGAGGATCACGACGCCATCGGGCAGCGCGCGTCCCGCCGCGCGGAAGCGCGCCAGCGCGCGCACGAGGCCTTGATGCTCCTCGTCGCGCTGCTTCAGGTGCTGATGCAGGCGCGCGAAGATGTCTTCCCACAGTCCGCTGCCGACCGGCAGGGCCCCGGCCGCCGGGCGCTCGAGCCAGGATAGGAACGTAGCGAGCTGTCGGGTGTGATAGAGCAGCCGGGCGGCGAGTACCGTCGCGACCGCGGTCCAGGCCCAGGCTGCGCCGGCGAGCGGCCAGAGCACGAGTCCCGCGCCGGCCGCGACGGCTGCGACGCCGAAGGTGCTGATCCAGACTCGGTTCATACGCCCCGGGAGCGTCCTGTTACACCCCGCGGCGGCGATTGTCTCACATCGTGGCTCCGGCAAAGCGGTAGCCCGAGCCGCGCACGGTCTGGATCAGCCGGTCGTGGCCCGAGGGCTCGAGCGTCTTGCGCAAGCGGCGGATGTGCACGTCGACGGTGCGCTCTTCGATGAACACGTGGTCGCCCCACACCTGATCGAGGAGCTGCGCGCGAGAGTGCACCCGCTCCGGGTGCGTCATCAGGTAGTGCAGGAGGCGAAATTCGGTCGGACCGAGCTCCAGTGGCCGCCGGTCGCCGAACACGCGCCGCGTGGCCGGCTCGAGCCGCAAACCCCCGAGCTCGACCGGCTCGTCGGTCATCTGTGGCGCGCGCCGTCGCAGCACCGCCTTGATGCGCGCAACCAGCTCCTTCGGCGAGAAAGGTTTGGTGACGTAGTCGTCCGCGCCCGCCTCGAGACCCAGTATCTTGTCGGATTCCGCCTCGCGCGCAGTGAGCATGATCATCGAAATCTGGCGGGTCCGCTCGCTCTGGCGCAGCTGCCGGGCAAGCGAAACGCCGGACATTCCGGGCAGCATCCAGTCGATGAGCATCAGGTCTGGCAGCGCGTGGCGCACCACGCGCATGGCCTCCTCCGCGTCGCGCGCGCGGATCACGTGGTATCCGGCGTGCTCCAGGTTGATTGCGATCAATTCCTGAATCGCCGGCTCGTCCTCTACCACCAAGATGTTGATCGCCATCGCCCCGCCCGCCCTGCGCAATGCGACGATTCTAAGAAGTTTTCGTGACGGAAATGTTGCGTCGCCACGAGGTATCATGTGCCTAGCGCCGGCCCGTCATGTCGAGCACAGACTCCCCCGTCCCAACCGAAATCCGCCTGCACCGCAAATCGCGAGTGCTCGAGCTCGCGTACGACGATGGCCGCAGCTTCCGATTGCCGTTCGAGTTTCTGCGCGTTTACTCCCCGTCGGCCGAGGTACGGGGCCATGGTCCAGGCCAGGAAGTGCTTCAGACGGGTAAGCGCGACGTCGATATCACGGCGCTCGAACCGGTGGGGTCGTACGCGATACAGCCGATGTTCTCCGACGGCCACAACACCGGAATTTACTCTTGGGACTATCTCTACGAGCTCGGCGCAAACCAGGAGCAGCTCTGGGCCGACTATCTGAGCCGACTTGAGACAGCGGGCTCTAGTAGGTAACAGAAGTAAGTACATACATATGAGCTCCGAAACCGATTTTGGCTACGAACGCGTGGCGACCCATGAAAAGGCGGCGCGGGTGGGCGAGGTATTCGACCGCGTTGCCGAGCGCTATGACTTAATGAACGACCTGATGTCGCTCGGACTGCATCGCGCCTGGAAGTGGTTTGCGGTTCAGCTTGCGCGCCTGCGCCCGGGTGAGCGGGTGCTGGATGTCGCCTCGGGCAGCGGGGACCTCGCGCGTGCAATCGCGCGCCGCGTCGCGCCCGGCGGGCAGGTGCTGATGACCGACATCAATGCGCGGATGCTGGCACACGGGCGCGACCGCCTGGCAGACGTGGGCTTCCTCCCACCCGCCGTGCAGTGTGACGCCGAACGCCTTCCATTTCGCGACGGCAGCTTCGACTGCGTGACTGTCGGCTTCGGCTTGCGCAACATGACGCACAAGGAGCGCGCGCTGCGCGAGATGACGCGCGTGCTCAAGCCCGGCGGCCGCGTCCTGGTGCTGGAGTTCTCGCGCGTCGCCAAGCCCCTCGAGCGCGCCTACGATTTCTACTCGTTCAACGTGCTGCCGTGGCTGGGGCAGCGCGTCGCCGGTAGCGGCGATGCGTACCGCTACCTCGCTGAGTCGATCCGTATGCATCCGGACCAGGCGAGCCTCGCGCGCATGCTGCAGGACGCGGGCCTGTCGCAGGTGGACTACTTCAATCTGAGCGGCGGCGTGGTCGCGGTGCACCGGGGCTATAAGATCTGAGGTGAAGCGCTGACGCAGGACCCGACGCTGCGGTAGGATGCGCGGGGCCGCAAAGGCCATATCGAGACTGGGCATGCGAATTGTGCTTTCGCTGATTGCCGGGACGCTCGTCGGCGCGACCCTGTTCGCTACAGAGGTCGACGCAAAACGTCTCGGCGGTGCGCGATCGATCGGCGTGCAACGACACGTCGCCGCCCTGCCTGCGGCGCCGGTGCGCCAGGCCGCGGCCGCCCCGGCGCCCACCGGAAGCCGCTGGCTGCCCGCACTCGGCGCGCTGGCCTTTGGGGGGCTGCTTGGGAGCTTGCTCGGCGGAGCCGGCTTCGGTGGAGCGTTCCTTCTCGTTCTGCTGACGTTCGCCGCCCTGGCGTACCGATGGCTGCGCACGCGCGCGCGCGACTCGCAGCCCTTGCCGCCGGTAAAGTACGGCGCCCTCGCCGTCGGCGGGGTGGTGCATGGCGCGCGGCCGATGGCGCCGGCCACCGCGAGCGCGCCGGTTGCGCCGGCCGCTAAGGCCCCAGCGGGTTTTGACGTGGCGGGCTTCGTGCGCACGGCGAAGCTGAACTTCATCAAGCTGCAGGTTGCGAACGACCTTGGCGATCTCCGTCAGATCCGGGAATTCACGACTCCAGATATGTTCGATGCGCTCAGCAAAGACCTCGCTGCGCGGGGCGGCGCCGGGCAGCAGACCGAGGTGGTGACCCTCGAGGCGCAGTTGCTCGAGGTGGCGACGGAAGGAGACAGCCATCACGCCAGCCTGCGCTTTTCCGGGACGACGCGAGAGGCGCCGGGGGCGCCGCCGACCGCATTTTCGGAGGTGTGGAACCTTGCCAGACCCGTAGACGGGTCCTCCGGCTGGTTGCTTGCGGGCATCCGGCAGGCGCACTGAGCGGACCCCGCGGGCACGCTCGGGCCACCGCGCGGTGACCCTTGTTTTTTCGAGATTAGGATGATCGCGCTGGAATCGCCGTTGGTAGCCGCCCTGAATCACCTGCTTGCGTCGGAAGGCTGGGCGAGGGCCAGGCTCGCGCCCTTTGCCGGCGAAACAGTTGCGTTCGCGGCACCCCCGCTGCCCGAACTGCGCTTTGCGATCCTGGCCGACGGACGCGCGGCCCCGGCCCCCACTGGGGGCGCGGCCTCGCTCACGGTCGCACTGCGCCCCGATGCGCTTGCCGCACTGGCGCGGGGCGAGGAGCATTTCATGCGTGCGGTCCAGGTGACCGGCAATGCGCGTCTGGCGAGCGAAGTGCTGCTCCTTCTCCGGCATCTGCGCTGGGACGCCGAAGAGGATCTCGCGCGTCTGGTCGGAGACGTCGCCGCGCACCGGCTCGCGGGTGCCGTGCGCGATTTCGCCGCGTGGCAGACGGACGCGCTGCGCCGGCTGGCCGAAAGCCTGGTCGATTACGCGGTCGAGGAGCGGCGCATGCTCGTCACGCGCGCCGAACTGAACGTGCTCGCGGCGCAGGCCGCGCGGCTGCGCGACGCGCTCGAGCGGCTGGACAAGCGTATCGGTCGCCTGGGCTGAGACGGATGCTGCAGGCCTTTTTCCGCTTCTTGCGCATCCTGTGGATCGGCCTGCGATTCGGCTTGTACGAATTCGTGCCGCGGCTGAGCGAGAGCCGCGTGCTCGCCGCGCTTACGCACGCGCCCCGCGCGCCGCGGGCCGAGCGGCTGCGCCGCGCGCTCGAAACGCTCGGCCCGATCTTCGTGAAATTCGGCCAGGTGCTCTCCACGCGGCGCGACCTGCTTCCCGCAGACATCGCCGACGAGCTCGCGAAGCTCCAGGATCAGGTGCCGCCCTTCGCTTCTTCCCTGGCGAGCGCGGAAATCGAGCGCGCGCTCGGCAAGCCGATCGATGAAGTCTTCTCCGGCTTCGAGCGCGAGCCGGTGGCGAGCGCATCGATCGCGCAGGTGCACCTCGGCGTCCTGCACGACGGCCGCGAGGTCGCGGTCAAGGTGTTGCGTCCCGGCGTGGAGCAGGCCGTGGCGAAGGACGTGGCCCTGCTCGAGACCGCCGCACGCGTCGTGGAGCGGCTGGGGTCGGACGCGCGACGCCTCAAGCCGCGCGAGGTCGTAGCCGAATTCTCGCGCCATCTCGAAGACGAGCTCGATCTGATGCGCGAGGCAGCGAACGCGAGCCAGTTGCGCCGCAATTTCGCCGGCTCGTCGCTCCTGCAGGTGCCGGAGGTCTACTGGGATTGGTGCTCCCGGCGCGTGATGGTCATGGAGCGCATGCATGGGACTCCGGTTTCGCAGACCGAGACGCTGCGCGCCCGGGGGATCGACATCCCGAAGCTGGCGCGCGCGGGCGTGGAGATCTTCTTCACGCAGGTGTTCCGCGACGGCTTCTTTCACGCCGACATGCACCCCGGCAATATTTTCGTCGCCGACGACGGGCGTTACGTCGCGCTCGACTTCGGCATCATGGGCGCGCTCACCGAGACCGACAAGAATTACCTGGCGCAGAATTTCGTCGCCTTCTTCAATCGCGACTACCGCCGCGTGGCGCAGGCCCACCTGGACGCCGGATGGGTGCCCGAAAACACGCGCGTCGACCAGTTCGAGGCGGCCATCCGGGCGGTGTGCGAGCCGATCTTCGCCCGGCCGCTGAAGGAGATCTACTTCGGCAAGCTGCTCCTGCGCCTGTTCCAGACCTCGCGTCGCTTCAACGTCGAAATTCAGCCCCAGCTCGTCATGCTGCAGAAGACCCTGCTCAACATCGAGGGACTGGGCCGAGAGCTCGACCCGGAGCTCGACTTGTGGAAGACCGCAAAGCCCTTCCTCGAGCGCTGGATGAGCGAGCAGGTCGGCTGGCGCGGCCTGCTCAAGTCGGTGCGCCAAGAGGCACCTTACTGGGCGGCGACACTGCCGCAGCTGCCCAGGCTGGCACACCGGGCGCTCTCCGCGGACCGGCTCGCCACGCTGGAGCGCGCGTTGGGGCGCCTCGCCGAGCAGGGCAGGCAGCGCAACCGGCTCCTCGCGCTGCTCGCCGCACTGCTCGCCGCACTGCTCGCGGTTCAGCTTCTTTGCTAGTATTCCGCGTCCGTTTACTGCCTGCAGCATGGCGCTACTAGAGATTCGCAACGTCACCAGGCGTTTCGGTCCGCTCACCGCGGTCGACAACGTCAGCTTTTCGGTGGAGGCGGGTGAGTTCTTCACCCTGCTCGGACCCTCCGGCTGCGGCAAGACGACGCTGCTGCGCATGATCGCCGGCTTCGATCTGCCCGATGCGGGCGCGATCGTGCTGGACGGCGTGGACATGGCCGATACGACGCCCGAGCGGCGGCCGATCCACACCGTGTTCCAGAGCTACGCGCTTTTCCCGCACATGACCGTTTCGCAGAACATCGCGTTTCCGTTGCGCATGGCGGGCTTGGCGCCCGCGCAGATCGCCGCGCGCGTCAAGGAGACGCTCGCCCTCGTACACCTGGAGGAGAAGGAGCGGCACTACCCGCACGAGCTCTCGGGCGGCCAGAAGCAGCGCGTCGCGCTCGCCCGCGGCCTGGTCAACCGGCCGCGTCTGCTGCTGCTCGACGAGCCGCTCGGCGCGCTGGACGCGAAGCTGCGCGAGGAGATGCAGGTCGAGCTGCTGGAAATGCAGCGGGAGGTCGGCATCACGTTCGTTTTCGTGACGCACTCGCAGTCCGAGGCGCTCGCCCTGTCCGATCGCATCGCGGTGATGAACGCGGGGCGCATCGAGCAGCTCGACGAGCCCTCGCGCCTGTACGGCATTCCCAGGAACCGCTTCGTCGCCGACTTCATCGGCAAGATCAACATGCTCGAAGGACAGGTCGCCGAGGCGGGGGGCGGGCGTGTTCGGCTGCGGGTGCCGGGCCTCGGCGAGATCGAGGCGCGCGTGGACAGTCCGCCGCGGGCGGGCTCTTCGGCGGCCGTGGCGCTACGCCCGGAGCAGGTCAGGATCGCCAGCCCCGACGCGTCGCTCGAACTGCCGAACCGCTACCGCGGCACGGTGCACGATTTCCTGTACGTGGGCGATGTCACCACCTACATCGTCGATCTGCCGAACGGCCAGCGGCTCCAGGCGCTGTTACCGAACTCCGCGCCGGGTCGGGCCAAGTTCTTCGAGGTCGGCGACTCCGTGTCCGTCGCTTGGCCGGCCGAGGCCGGCGTCGTCCTGACCGAATAGATGGGCTCGCGCCGCACGCTCAGGTGGCTCGTCGGCGGGCCGCCGTTCCTGTTCCTGGTCGTCTTCTTCCTCCTGCCGGCGCTCATCATGGTGGTGGCGTCGTTCCGCTATCCCGGAGAGTTCGGCGGGCTCGCGCCGTTGTTCCCGGCAAAGCCGGGGGAAGATTCCGGGCTGACCGCCGAGAGCTACAGGGTGTTCTTCGGCGACTGGGTGTATTTCGAGATCTTCGCCAAGTCCTTCGGCGTAGCGGCGCTGACCACGCTCGTGTGCCTGCTGATGGCCTATCCGCTTGCCGCGCTCATCGCGCGCCGGCCGAAAGCCGAGCGCAACCTCATGGTGCTGCTGGTGGTGCTGCCGTTCGCGTCCAACTTCCTGGTGCGGGTCTACGCCTGGATGATCATCCTCGGGCCGTTCGATCTGCTGTTCAATCGCTTCGCGGTGATCTGCGGCATGGTCTACGTACATCTGCCTTTCATGATCCTGCCGCTGTACACGAACCTGGAGAAGCACGATCCGGTTCTGCTCGATGCGGCGCAGGACCTCGGCGCGAGCGCCTGGCAGCGCTTCTGGCGCGTGACGTTCCCGCTGTCTCTGCCCGGAATCTTCTCCGGCTCCGCGCTGGTGTTCATCCCGGTGCTCGGCATGTTCGCGATCCCCGAGATCTTGGGGGGCAAGGACGACTGGATCGTCGGCAACATGATCAAGGAGTCGTTCCTTGGCACGCGCGACTGGCCCTTCGGCAGCATGCTCTCGCTCATGCTGACCGTCGCGGTACTGGCGGTCGCAGGCGCCGCGAGCTGGCTCGCCGCGCGCGGCATGAGGCGCGCGTGAGCGTGAGGGGGAGCGCCGGTGCGTAGGCTCGCGCTCGCAGTCGAAGGGCTCGCCATCGCCGTGCTGTTCGGCAGCTTCCTCGCTTCCGGGGGCAAGATCGTGCTCGCGGGAGCGGCGTTCGCCCTGCTCGGGCTCGCACTCGCGCTCGGATTTGCGGGTCGGCGCCGCGAAGTCGAGAGATTCTGGCTGTGGTTCGCGAGTTTGCTGGTGTACGCATTCCTCTACATCCCGCTCGTCATCGTGGTGATCTTCTCGTTCAACGACTCGAAGCTGAACGCCGAATGGGTCGGGTTCACCACCGCCTGGTACGCCAAGCTGTTCGCCGATGAGGAGATGCTGCACGCAGCCCTCAATTCCGTGACCATCGCCTGCGTCGCGTCGCTGATCGCCACGGTCCTGGGAACCATGGCCGGGATCTCGATGCACCGCTTCAAGCCGCGCCTTTTGCCGTTCCTGGTGTTCACCCCGGTCGCGATGCCCGAGATCCTGCTCGGGGTGTCGCTGCTCATTTTCTTCCTGAATACGGCCAAGCCGTTGCTGGGCGCCATCGGCATCGACATGGGCCTCGGGCTGACGACGGTGGTGATCGCTCATATCACCTTCTGCATCGGGTTCGTCGCGATCATCGTGCGTGCAAGGCTCGCGGGCATGGATGAGTCGATCTTCGAGGCGGCGCGCGACCTCGGGGCCACGCCCTGGCAGACGTTCCGGCTCGTGACGCTGCCGCTCATCCTGCCGGGCGTGATCGCAGGCGCCTTGATGGCCTTCACGCTGTCGATCGATGATTTCGTCATCACCTTCTTCACCTCCGGGGTTGGGACGAAGACCCTGCCGCTCGAGATCTACACGATGATCAAGGTGGCGGTAACGCCCGAGGTGAACGCGGTCTCGGCGCTGCTCATGGTGCTCACGCTTGCGATGATCGTGACCGCAAGCAGGCTGGCGCCCGATCTCATGCGGGCCAAGGCGTGATGCTCGGACGCGCGTGCCGCAGCCTGCTCGCCGCCGCGCTGGCGCTCGCCGCGACCGCGGCGTTCGGCGCGCCGCAGGACGTCCTGCGCATGTTCAACTGGAACAACTACATGACCGACGACGCGGTCGCGCGCTTCGAAGCCCTGTGCAAATGCCGCCTCGTGCAGGACTACTACTCGGACAACGAGGAAATGCTGGCAAAGCTCGCCGCCGGAGCGACGGGCTACGACCTGATCGTGCCGACGGGCAACGCGGTCGAGGCGCTGATCAAGTCGGGCCAGCTGCGGCCGATCGACAAGTCGACGATCCCCAATCTGAAGAACATCAAGCCGGAGTACCTGAACACCTGGTTCGATCCGGGCAACCGCTACTCGGTGCCTTACGCCTACTCTCTCACCATCATCGGCTACAACGTCGAGAAGATGCGCGCGCTCGGCTTGCCGACCGATAGCTGGGCCGTGATCTTCGAGCCGCGCTACCTGGAAAAGGTCAAAGGCAAAGTCACCGTGCTCGATTCGCAGCGCGAGCTGTTCGCGGCGGCGCTCAAGTACCTGGGCTACTCGGTGAACGAGACGAGCGAAGACAGGCTCAAGCAGGCGCGCGACCTGATCTTGCGGGCGAAGCCGTACTGGGCGGCGTTCAACGCGGCGTCGTACTTCAAGGAATTGACGGTCGGCAACATCTGGCTGGTGCAGGGTTATTCCAACGACCTGTACACCGCGCAGCAGGACGCCAAGAAAGCCGGGCGCCCCTTTACCATCGCCTACTCGACGCCCAAGGAAGGGGCAGTGTTCGCGCTCGACAACCTGGTGATCGACAAGACCGGCAAGCGTCCGGACCTCGCGCAGATGTTCATGAATTACTGGCTCGAGGGTCGCGCCTCCGCGGAGCTCACCAACCTGATCGGAGCCGGCAACCCCAATCAGGCCTCCATGCCGCTCATCGATCCCCAAATCGCGCGCAACGAGGCGATCTTTCCCGACGCCGAGCACTTCAAGCACCTGGAGATGCTGCGCGACTACGACCGCAGGACCAGGCGCATGCTCAACCGGTTGTGGGTGGAGATCAAGGTTCGCTAGCGCGCGTGCGCGCCTCGCCGCTCGCCCGGGTTGCCTGCGCCGTCTATGCGCTGCTGATCGTTTACGGCTCGCTCTACCCCTTTACCGGCTGGCGCAATCAGGGCCTGTCGCCGTTCGACTTCGTCGTTGCCCCGACCCCGCGCTTCGTGACCGCCTTCGACGTGGCGGCGAATCTGATCGGCTACGTGCCCTACGGGTTCCTGTGCGTGTTGGCGCTTCATCCGCGGCTGCAGGGCGCGCGCGCGCTCGGCGTCGGGGCGTTAATCGGCACAGTGCTGTCGCTGTGCATGGAAGCGCTGCAGACCTATCTTCCGACGCGCTTCGCCTCCAACCTCGACGTTTTGTGTAACCTTGGCGGAACCCTCGCAGGCGGCGCGCTCGCGCTGCGTTTCGTGCCGTGGCTCCTGGGTACCGGGCCGCTTCACCGGGCGCGCAGCGCACTGTTCCAGCCCGGCCTCGCGGCGGACCTGGGGCTGGTGCTGCTCGCCCTGTGGCTGTTCACGCAGCTCGATCCGACGACGCTGCTGTTCGGCGCAGGCGACCTGAGGAACCTTCTTGCCGGAACGGGAGGGACACTGCACGCGCCCGAGCTTTTTGTTTCGGTCGAAGCGCTGACCTGCGGCGCGAATCTCGTCGCCGTCGCGCTGCTCCTGTCGGTGATTGCGTCGCCGACCAGCCCTGTGCGGGCCGTCCTCCTGGCGCTCGTGCTGGTCGCCCTGGCGGTCAAAACCGCAGCCTTCGCTATCCTGATGCGCGCCGAGAACGTGCTCGTCTGGCTCACGCCCGGTGCCTGGCAGGGGCTCGCCGTGGGCGCGCTTGCGGCGCTCGCGGCTGTCGCACTGCCGCGCGTCGCGCGCATCGCATGCGCGGCGGTGCTGCTCATGGCGGCGACCGTGCTGGTCAATTTGGCGCCGCCAAACCCGTACCTCGCGGCGAGCCTCACGCTTTGGCAGCAGGGCCACTTCCTCAACTTTAACGGCCTAACGCGGCTGGTTTCCTCGATGTGGCCGTTCGCGGCTCTCGGCTACCTGACATGGGTCGGAGCCCGCCGCACCGCGCTCGGGTAGAATCGCGCCGCCATGTCCTACTACGCGCACCACGTCTTCTTCTGCTGCAATCAGAGGGATCCTGCCGAGCGCACGAGCTGCAATGTCAAGGGCGCCTCGCAGATGCGCGACTACGCGAAGCAGCGCATCAAGGAACTCGGCCTGGCGGGCAAGGGCAAGGTGCGCATCAATCAGGCCGGTTGCCTCGATCGCTGTGAGGAGGGTCCCTGCATCGTGATCTATCCCGAAGCGGTCTGGTACACCTACGTCGACCGCGACGACATCGACGAGATCATCGAGGAGCACGTGCGTCGCGGCCGCATCGTCGAGCGGCTCAGGATCTGATGCGGGCGAGCACCCGGCGCGCGCTCGTCGCCGGACCCGTCGGGCGCCTGGAGTGCGCGATCGATACGCCTGCCGGCGAGCCGAGCGGCATGGCGCTCATCGCGCACCCGCACCCGCAGTTCGGCGGCACGCTCGACAACAAGGTGGTGCAAACCTTGGCGCGCGCGTTCGTCGAGCTGGGCTGCGTGACGCTGCGCCCGAATTTCCGCGGCGTCGGCGCGAGCGAGGGCGCGTACGACGAGGGCCGCGGCGAAGTCGAGGATCTGGCCGCGGTGCTCGAATGGCAGCGGCGCGAGTTCGGCGAGTTGCCGATCGCGCTGGCCGGATTCTCGTTCGGTGCGGCGATGCAGGCGCGCCTCGCGGAGCGCGCAGCGCCGCAGCGCATGGCGCTGGTGGGGGTCGCGGTGGGCAGCTTCGAGGTCCCGGCGGTGCCGCCCGATACGCTCGTCATCCATGGCGATCAGGACGAAACGGTGCCGCTTGCCGCGGTGCTCGCCTGGGCGAGGCCTCAGGATCTGCCGGTGGTGGTGGTGCCCGGCGCCGACCATTTCTTCCATCGCAAGCTGCCGGTGCTGCGCGCCATCGTCCGGCAACGCTGGGGCCGATGAGCGCAGCCGTGCTCGCTGCCTATGCTATCGTGGCCCTCTGCCTCGCCGTCGTCCTCAAGCGCCGGCGCGTCTCGGGATAGTCCAACGATGCTCTGGATCAAGGCGCTGCACATCGTCTTCATGGTGACCTGGTTCGCAGGGCTCTTTTACCTGCCGCGGTTGTTCGTCTACCACGCGATGTCCGAGGACCGTCCTTCGCTCGAGCGATTCAAGGTCATGGAAAGAAAGCTCTTCTGGGGCATCATGACGCCGGGCGCGGTTCTGACCGTCGTGTTCGGCACCTGGCTTTGGCTCGGCTGGAACTTCCGCGGCGGCTGGCTGCACGCCAAGCTCGCGCTGGTCGCGCTGCTCATCGCCTATCACGTTTGGTGCGGGAAGCTGATGCTCGACTTCCGCAACGAGCGCAATACGCGGAGCCATGTGTGGTTCCGCTGGTTTAACGAGCTGCCGGTGCTGATGCTTCTCGGCATCGTGATCCTGGTTGTCGTCAAGCCGTTCTGAGGAGCAGTTCTTTGCTCCGTGTCCGCGCGGGCTCGAGGCGCTGCTTGCCGCGGAGCTGACGGGACTTGGCGCGCGCGCAGCGCGCGCTCTGGCGGGAGGCGTCGCCTGCGAGGGGGATTGGGCACTGTGCTACCGCGCGAACCTGTGGTCGCGCATTGCGTCTCGCGTGCTGTGGAAGCTTGCCGAGTTCCAGTATGCGAGCGAAGACGACATCTATCGCGCGGTGCGCGCGCTCGACTGGCCGGCGCTCTTCCGGGTGGACAGGACGCTGCGGGTCTACGTCACCGCGCAGCGCAGCCCGCTGAAGAGCCTGGAGTTCATCACGCTGCGCATCAAGGACGCTGTATGCGACAGCTTTCGCGACGCGGTCGGGCGCCGTCCAAGCGTCGAGCGGCAGCGGCCGGACGTGCGCGTGCACGCGTTTCTGGAGGAGCGCACCGCGACGCTGTATCTCGACACGTCGGGCGAACCGCTGTTCAAGCGCGGGTGGCGCGGCGAGGCGCACGAGGCACCACTGCGCGAGAACCTCGCGGCCGGCATCGTCATGCTGACTGGCTGGCAGCCCGAGCAGGCGTTGCTCGATCCGATGTGCGGCTCGGGCACGCTGTTGATCGAGGCCGCGGCCATGGCCCGCGGGCGGGCGCCCGGGGCGAAGCGCCGTTTCGGCTTCGAGAAGCTGACGAGCTTCGATATGCCTGCTTGGGAGCGCATCAAGCGCGAGCCCGCGCGGTCGCCCGCCCCGTCTCCGAGACTCTACGGCAGCGACCGCGACCCGGAGGCTTTGTCGGCGGCGCGCCGCAACCTGGCCGAGGCGGGTGTCGAGCGCTGGGTGAGGCTGGAGCGGGCCGACGTCCTCGAGCGCGCCGCGCCCGAACCCTCGGGCGTGCTGGTCGCCAACCCTCCCTACGGCGAGCGCATCGGCTCGCCCGAAGAGCTGGCGCGCTTCTACCCCTTGCTCGGGGACGCGCTCAAGCGGCGCTTCGCGGGGTGGCGCTGCTTCATTTTCACGGCCGATCTGAGGCTGCCCAAGCTGATCCGCCTCGAGCCCGAACGCCGCGTGCCGCTCTACAACGGGGCGCTCGAGTGCCGGCTATACGAGTTCCGCATCGTCGCCGGCAGCCACCGGCGTGGCGTCAGTCGCGCACCGGGGCGCGCAGCGCCTTGACGCGGCCGCGTCGCGTCTTTTCCTCGATTCTTCTCTGGCGCGAGGCGCGCGTGGGACGCGTCGGCACGCGTTTCTGAGGGACGTGGGCGGCCCGCTGCACGAGCTCGGTCAGTCTCTCGAGCGCCTCGCGGCGGTTGAGCTCCAGGCTGCGGTGCCGTTGGGACTTGATGACGACGACGCCGTCGCGCGTGATGCGCTGGTCGCGCATTGCGAGCAGACGATCTTTGCAACTCTCGGGCAAGGATGAAGCGCGAATGTCGAAGCGCAGGTGGACCGCACTGGAGACCTTGTTGACGTTTTGTCCGCCGGCTCCCTGAGCCCGAACCGCGCTCAGCTCGATCTCGGAGAGCGGAATCGAGACGCGCGGCGAGATGCGCAGCATTTCAAAGCGCTCCGACCGCGACGAGCGCGCGGCGCACTTCCTCGATGCCCTCGGCGCTGAGCGGGGCCTGGGGCGCAAGCGGCGCTCCCACCGCGTAGCCTTGCAGCGCGAGGCCGCCCTTCACGCAGGCCGCCAGGTTGTACTTCGCGAAGGCCTCATTCAGACCCCACATGCGGCGCTGCAGCGCCATCGCATCGCTCCAGGCGCTTCGCTTGCAGAGCTCGTAGAGCTCCACGCTCTGGCGCGGCGCAACGCAGGCGGGTCCCGCCATCCATCCGACCCCGCCGATCAGCATGACGCAAGCCGGAATGTGCGCGGACGCCGCAAACACCCGCATGCGGCCCGAGACGCGGTTGATGATCGACAGCAGCCGTCCGGTATTCACCGAGGCGTCCTTTATGTAGCGGATGTTCGGCACGCGGCTCAGCCGCTCGATGACCGGCAGGCTGAGATCCGAGCGCTGGAAGCTCGGATTCGTGTACAAGACCACCGGAAGCGATACTGTCTGGGCGATCGCCTCGAAGTACCGGTAGACGCCATCGTCGCTTATGGGGAAGTAGGCCTCCAGGATCGCCAGGATGCCGTCGCATCCAAGACGCTGCCACTCGCGCGCCTGCGCGACTGCGTCCGCGATCGTGGTGGCGGCGACTCCCGCGACCACCGGCACTCTGTGCGCGGCCGCCTGCACGACCACCTCGACGATGCGGCGCCGCTGCGCGAACGTCAGATACGCGAACTCTCCGGTCGAGCCGAGCGGCGTGAGGCCGTGTACGCCGGCGCCGATCAGATCTTCGCACAGGCGCGCGAGCACCGGTGCGTTCACCTCGCCTGCGTCGTCCAGCGGAGAGACGAGGTACGGAAAGACGCCGTGAAAATCCGCCAGGCTCATTCCCCGGCCGGGAAGCGTGCTGTTAGACGATGTCCAGGTGCTCGATGCCCTTGCTCAGGTCGCGGTCCTTCGCTTCCTTGCCGTGCAACTTGATGGCGAGCCGTACTTCGTTTGTCGAATCGGCGAAGCGCAGCGCATCCTCGTAACTGATGCGCCCGGCTTCGTACAGGTCGAACAGCGCCTGGTCGAAGGTCTGCATGCCGAGCTCGCGGGATTTCTTCATCACTTCCTTGATCTCGTGCACCTCGCCCTTGAAGATCAGGTCGGAAATGAGCGGCGAGTTGAGCAGCACTTCGACCGCCGGGATGCGTCCCTTGCCTTCCTTGCGCGGCAGCAGCCGCTGGGAGACGACGCCCTTCAAGTTCAGCGAGAGGTCCATCAGCAGCTGCGCGCGCCTGTCCTCGGGGAAGAAGTTGATGATGCGATCCATCGCCTGGTTGGAGTTGTTGGCGTGCAGCGTGGCAAGGCACAGGTGGCCGGTCTCGGCAAACGCGATGGCGTGTTCCATGACCTCGCGGTCGCGGATCTCGCCGATCAAGATGACGTCGGGCGCCTGGCGCAGCGTGTTCTTGAGTGCGGCCTCCCAGGAGTCGGTGTCCACGCCGACCTCGCGCTGGGTGACGATACAGTTCTTATGCGGATGCACGTACTCGACGGGATCCTCGATCGTCACGATATGTCCGTACGAGTTCTCGTTGCGGTAGCCGACCATCGCCGCGAGCGAGGTCGACTTGCCCGAGCCGGTGCCGCCCACGAAGATCACCATCCCGCGTTTCGTCATGGCCACGTCCTTGAGAACCGAGGGCAGATTCAAGTCCTCGAACTTCGGGATGGTGGTGGTGATCACGCGCAGCACGACGCCGACCTGGCCCTGCTGCATGAAGCAGTTGACGCGAAAGCGCCCGATGCTCGCCGGGTTGATTGCGAAGTTGCACTCCTTGGTCGCCTCGAAGGTTGCTGCCTGCCGATCGCTCATGATGGAGCGCGCCAGCATTGCGGTGTGCTGGCTGGTGAGTGCCTGCTGCGAAACCGGCGTCATGCGGCCGTCGATCTTCATCGCCGGCGGGAAGTTCGCCGTGATGAACAGGTCCGAGCCCCGCTTCGCGACCAGCGCGCGCAGCAGGTCGTACATGAATTTGGTTGCCTGTTCACGTTCCATTGTCAGCCTCCGTTGATTCCGTTCGCCGGTGCCTGTGCCGCAGCGCTCAGCCGCCGAACATATCCTTGTTCTGCGCCTTGCCGCGCGCCTCGGAAACCGAGACGACGTTGCGCCGGATCAGCTCCTGCAGATTCTGGTCGAGCGTCTGCATTCCCTGCTGCGCGCCCGTTTGAATCGCCGAGTACATCTGCGCGACCTTGTTCTCGCGGATCAGGTTCCGTATCGCCGGGGTGCCGATCATGATTTCATGCGCGGCCACGCGCCCCGAGCCATCCTTGGTCTTGAGCAGAGTTTGCGAGATCACGGCGCGCAGCGACTCGGACAGCATCGCGCGCACCATTTCCTTCTCCGCGGCCGGGAACACGTCCACGACACGGTCGATCGTCTTGGCC
The DNA here is from genome assembly GCA_050257375.1 of Sphingomonadaceae bacterium. Lineage (GTDB taxonomy): Bacteria > Pseudomonadota > Gammaproteobacteria > Burkholderiales > SG8-39 > DAHVFK01. Next base: position 18,679 of record JBLMWT010000204.1, on the reverse strand, counting down.
GCGGAGGACGTGTGCAGGGTTCCGAATACGAGGTGGCCGGTCTCCGCGCCCGTCAGCGCAAGCCGAATCGTCTCGAGGTCGCGCATTTCGCCCACCAGGATGACGTCCGGGTCCTCGCGCAGCGCGCTCCTGAGCGCATTGGAGAAGGACAGCGTGTGGGGTCCGACCTCGCGCTGGTTGATCAGGCACTTCTTGGATTCGTGCACGAACTCGATCGGGTCCTCGATGGTGAGCACATGGCCGTATTCGTTCTCGTTGATATGGTCGATCATCGCCGCGAGCGTGGTGGACTTGCCCGACCCGGTTGGGCCGGTCACCAGTACGATGCCGCGCGGGTACTCCGAGATGTCCTTGAAGATCTTGGGGGCCTTCAGGTCTTCGAGCGACAGGATCTTGGACGGAATCGTTCGCATCACCGCGGCGGCGCCGCGCTGTTGCACGAACGCGTTGACGCGGAAGCGCGCGAGGTTCGGCACCGCGAACGAGAAGTCGCACTCGAGGTTCTCCTCGTAGAATTTGCGCTGCCCGTCGTTCATGATGTCGTAGATCATGCCGTGCACGTCCTTGTGCTCCAGCGGTGGAACGTTGATGCGCCGCACGTCGCCGTGCACACGAATCATGGGCGGTAGCCCGGCCGACAGATGCAGGTCGGAAGCTTTGTTCTTGACGACGAAGGCGAGCAGCTCAGTCAGATCCATTACAATTCTCCGTTGGGTGTGCCGCGCGCGCTGCTTGCAATAAAATCACGCACACATTCAAGCAATTATGACGACAATTGCGGGTAATTTGCAAGGTGTAAAAAGTCGCATTTGCGCGGCCGCGGCGCGCGCGGGTCGCGCACCCGACAGCGTGCGCCTCCTCGCGGTGTCGAAGACGCATCCCGCCGCGCTCGTTGCCGAGGCGTACGCCGCGGGACAAATGGCCTTCGGCGAGAACTACGTGCAGGAAGCGATCGAGAAAATGGAGGCGCTCGCGCAGAGGCTCGGCGCCGACGCGGCGCGACGGTTGGAGTGGCACTTGATCGGCCCGCTGCAGAGCAACAAGACCCGGACCGTCGCCGAGCGTTTCGCCTGGGTGCACACGCTGGAGCGCGAAAAGATTGCACGGCGGCTCTCGGAACAGCGGCCGGAGGGATTGGCACCGCTCAAGGTCCTCATCCAGGCGAACGTGTCGGGTGAGGCCTCGAAGAGCGGTGTCGCTCCTCGCGATGTCGCGGCGCTCGCGCATGCCGTCGCCGCCATGCCGCAGCTCGAGTTGCGCGGGTTGATGGCGATTCCGGAGCCGAGCGACGACCCCGCGGTGCAACGCGCGCGCTTCCGACCATTGCGCGAGCTCTACGAAAGCCTCCGACAGGAAGGCTTCGCGCTCGACACGCTGTCCATGGGGATGTCCGGCGATCTGGAGGCGGCCATCGCCGAGGGCGCTACCCTTGTGCGCGTCGGCACGGCGATCTTCGGCGCGCGCGAAACAGCGAAGTCCGCGGCGTGAAGATTGCCTTTTTCGGCGGCGGCAACATGGCGAGCGCGCTGATCGGTGGGCTGCTCGCGCAGGGCTTCGACGCCGCCTCGATCTCGGTAATCGAGTTCGGTGCTGCCGCGCGCGACAAGCTCGCAGCGCGTTTCCGCGTGCGCGTGAGCACGACGCCGGACGCCGCGACACGGGAATCCGACACGATTGTGCTCGCGGTGAAGCCGCAGGATATGAAGCGGGCGCTTGCCTCGCTCAGCGGCCAGATCGAGGATCAGCTCGTCATCAGTGTCGCGGCGGGACTGCGGATCGCCGAGCTTTCACGCTGGCTCGGCGGCCACAACCGTCTGGTACGTTGCATGCCGAACATGCCCGCGCTCATCGGCGCGGGCATCACCGGCTTGTATGCGCGGCGCGAGGTCAGCGGCGCGGAGCGCGACCGCGCGGCGCGCATCCTGGCGGCCGTGGGTGAGGTCGTGTGGGTCGAGGACGAGGCGCTGCTCGATCCGGTGACCGCCGTTTCGGCGAGCGGGCCCGCCTACGTGTTCTGGTTCATCGAGCAACTCGCACTCGGCGGCGAGAAGCTCGGACTCGCACCGGAGGTCGCGCGCAAGCTTGCGCTGCAAACCGTGCTCGGCTCGGCGCGGCTTGCCGCCCAAAGCGGCGAGGCCCCTGGCGTGCTGCGCGCCCAGGTCACCTCCAAAGGCGGGACGACCGAGGCAGCGCTGCGGGTGTTCGCCGAGGAGCGTCTCGCCGAGCGCCTGCTGCGGGCACTCGAGGCGGCGAACCGGCGTGCAGCCGAACTCGGCGAAGAACTGGGCAGGGAGCCTTGAAATGCTGCTGCAGATCGTGCATTTCCTCATCGAGACGCTTGCCGCGTTCTTCGTCTATCTGCTGCTCGCGCGCTTTCATTTCCAGTGGTTGCGCGTGCCGTTTCGCAACCAGATCGGCGAGTTCGTGGTGCTGACCACCAACTGGATCGTGCAGCCGGCGCGGCGCGCGATCCCGCCGCTCGCGGGGCTCGATTGGGCCAGTGCCGTCGCCGCGTGGCTGCTGCAGCTCATCGCACTGGTGTTGCTCGCTGCGATCAGCCCGGCTTCGCCCGGCGTCGCAGCGCTCGCAGTGGTTGCCTTGATCGACTTGGCGCGCTTTAGTGTCTACATCCTGAGCTTCGCCCTCGTGGTGCAGGCGATACTGTCCTGGGTGAGTCCCGACACGCCGCTCGGGCCTGTCTTCGACGCGCTGACCAGGCCGTTTCTGCGTCCGCTGCGCCGCGTGTTGCCGCCGATCGCGAACGTCGATCTGTCTCCGCTCGTGCTGCTGATCGTGCTGCAGGTTCTGTTGATCCCGATTTGGCACCTGCGGGTGCTTGCCGGAGGAGGCACGTTCTGAGCAGCTGGCACCGCAGCGAGGCCGGCCGTCTGCTGCTGGAGCTGCACGTGCAGCCCGGCGCGGCGCGCACCGAGGTCGCAGGGCTCCACGGCGGACGGCTCAAGCTGCGCCTTGCCGCGCGCGCCGTGGAAGGACAGGCGAACGCCGCATTGATCGCTTTTATCGCCGATCTGCTCGGAGCTGCGCGGCGCGACGTGACCATCGAGGCGGGTGCGGGCGCGCGCGTGAAGCGTGTCGCTGTGCGCGGCGCGAGGCGCGGTCCGGAAGCGCTCTATCCCGACGGTTGAGGGCGGCGCCGGAAGCGCATGGCTTCCGGATAGGAGAAAACGTCTTCCTGCACGCCCCTCCCAACCCGCGCCTGCTTGCGCGCCCAGAACGCGGGATCGGTGAGGTCGCCGTGGTACTGCATGAACAGGGCGCGCGAGTGCGGGTCCGCGACCAGGAAGCGCTCGAATTGCTCGGGGAAGACGTCGTTCGGACCGACCGACCAGTAGGGTTCGGCCGACATTTCGTCCTCGTAGCTGGTCGGCGGCGGGATTCGCCGGAAATTGCAGTCGGTGAGGTAGGCGATTTCGTCGTAGTCGTAGAACACGACGCGGTTGTGGCGCGTGACCCCGAAGTTCTTGAGCAACATGTCGCCGGGGAAAATGTTGGCGCCGGCGAGCTCCTTGATCGCGTTGCCGTACTCAACCAGCGCATGTAGCAGGCGTGCCTCGTCGCCTTCGCGCGCCGCCTCCTCGACGTAGATGTTGAGAGGCACCATACGGCGCTCGATGTACATGTGCTTGATGACGATTTGATCGTGCTCGAATTCGACGGACGAGGCGGCGTTCGCTTTCAGCTCCTCGATCAACTCCGGGGCGAAGCGGTCGCGCGGCAGGGCGACGAGCGAGTACTCGAGCGTGTCGGCCATGCGGCCGACCCGATCGTGGTATTTCACCAGCAGGTACTTGTCCTTGACCGTTTGCCGGTCCAGCTCCTTGGGCGGCGCGAAATGGTCCCTGATCACCTTGAAGACGTACGGAAACGACGGCAGCGTGAACACCAGCATCACCATGCCCTTGATGCCTGGTGCGGTCACGAAATTGTCGGTCGAATGCTTCAGGTGATAGTGCAGGTCGCGGTAAAAGAGCGTCTTGCCCTGCTTTTGCAGACCAACGGCCATATACAGCTCAGCGCGCGGCTTTTTCGGCATGAGCTGGCGCAGGAACGACACGTACGCTGCCGGCACCTCCATGTCGACCAGGAAGTAGGCGCGGGCGAAGGAAAAGAGCAGTAGCAGCTGGTCGGGATCGAGCAGCAGCGCATCGAGGAACAGTTCGCGCCGCTCGTTCTGCAGGATCGGCACGGCGAACGGATATTCTTGAGGCCCATTGACGATCTTGCCGATGATGTACGCGGCCTTGTTCCGAAAGAAGAGCGACCCGAGCACCTGGACCTGCAGGCTGGGGTAGGCCTTCGCCGGCCGTGAAAAGTACGCGCGCAGCGCACGCAGTACACTGCGCAGGTCGCGCCGCAGATCCTCGAAAGGGTTGGCGAGTCCGAAATCGGCCAGGATGGCGCGCAGCGTGGTGCGCAGCCCTCGTCCGAGCGGGTAGTAGCAGCGGTAGCTCGGCTCGTCGCCCTCGAGATGCTCGGTCGCGATCGCCGGCCGCCAGAAGATGAACTCGTTTCGGTAATAGCGCCGATGCAGTACCTGGCACGCGACCGAGTTGTAGAAGGTTTCGGCGCACTCCGGCTGACGGTGCTCGTGCAGCAGCCCTATGTAAGCGAGCTTGATCGCCGGCCAGAGCGATTCCTCGTGCGCGGCTTGCGGATAGGTGGCTCGCACCGCGTCGACCGATTCCTGCACGCGGCGGTCGTACATCTGGATGCGCTCGCGCGCCAGCTCGCGCATCGCCCCCCAGTCGGCGAGCTCGAAGTGCCGTTGTGCCTGACGCGCGGCATCGCGAAACAGATGGTAGTGCTTGTCGAATCCAGCGAGGATGGCGCGCGCGACCCCTTGCGCGAGGTCGGCGCGCTCCTCGTGGACGCGTAGGAGGTGTGCCCCCACGTTCGCCCGATTCAGGCCACTTTCTTGCGGGCCATCTTCTCGTCGAAGAACTGCTCGTCCTCGGTCGAGCCGTGCAGCGCCGTGGTCGAAGCCTTGCCGGCCGTTACGATCTGGGTGACCTCGTCGAAATAGCCGGTGCCGACTTCGCGCTGGTGCTTGACTGCAGTAAAGCCCTTGTCGGCAGCGGCGAACTCCTTCTGCTGCAGCTCCACGAACGCGCTCATGTTGTTGCGCGCGTAGCCGTAGGCAAGCTCGAACATCGAATAGTTGAGGGCGTGGAAACCGGCGAGAGTGATGAACTGGAACTTGTAGCCCATGGCGCCGAGCTCGCGCTGGAACTTGGCGATCGTTGCGTCGTCCAGGTTTCGCTTCCAGTTGAACGACGGGGAGCAGTTGTAGGCGAGCATCTTGCCGGGGTACTTGCGGCGGATGCCCTCGGCGAACTTCCTCGCGAATTCCAGGTCCGGCGTGCCTGTCTCGCACCAGACCATGTCGGCGTACTCGGCGTAAGCCAGACCGCGAGAAAGCGCCTGCTCGAAGCCCTTCTTCGTGCGGTAGAAGCCTTCCGCGGTACGCTCGCCGGTGAGGAACGGCTTGTCGTTCTCGTCGACATCGCTGGTGACGATGTCGGCCGCCTCGGCGTCGGTGCGCGCGAGAAGCAGCGTGGGTACGCCCATAGCGTCCGCTGCGAGGCGCGCGGCGACGAGCTTTTGCACGGCCTCCTGCGTCGGGACCAGGACCTTTCCGCCCATGTGGCCGCACTTCTTGACCGAGGCGAGCTGGTCCTCGAAGTGCACGCCGGCCGCTCCCGCTTCGATCATTGCTTTCATGAGCTCGAAGGCGTTCAGGACGCCGCCGAACCCCGACTCGGCGTCCGCGACGATCGGCGCGAGAAAGTCGATGTCTCCCTTGCCCTCCATCCACTGGATCTGATCGGCGCGCAGCAGCGCATTGTTGATACGCTTGACCACGGTCGGAACGCTCGAGACCGCATACAGCGACTGGTCGGGATACATCGACAGCGAATCGTTCGCGTCGGCGGCCACTTGCCAACCCGAGAGGTAGATCGCTGGTACTCCAGCCTTGACCTGCTGCATGGCCTGATTGCCTGTCAGAGCGCCGAGCGAATTCACGAACGGCCGCTCGTTGACCATCGTCCAGAGCTTTTCGGCGCCATTTCTCGCCAGCGTGTGCTCGATGCGCACGCTGCCGCGCAGCCGCACGACGTCGTCGGCCTTGTAGCCGCGCTTAACGCCCTGCCAGCGGGGGTTTTCCGCCCAGTCCTTGTTCAATGCGGCGATCTCTTGCTGTCTCTGATCCATCGTCGTCCTTATATCGGTGAAGTCGTCGGTCAACCCGCGCTCGGAAGCAAGGGGCCCCGACGCGCGATTAGGAACGACCATACCGCACGCAAATGGCGCGCAGCAATAACGCACTGACGCATGCGCAAGTGAGTGAGAAACAAGAGGTTACAATGACTTAGAGGAAGGCCATTTCGTCATGCGGTGCATCGTTTCACGCCTATGTTGCGACGCCGCAGACGTCCGCTCAGGTCTGTACGAGCTTGCGATGACGCTGCACGCTCATGAGGATGCCGATGCCGACGAAAAGCGTCGTCAATGCCGTTCCCCCGTAGGACACGAATGGCAGCGGCACGCCGACTACTGGCAAGATGCCCGAGACCATGCCCATGTTGACGAAGGCATAGGTGAAGTAGATCAGCGTCAACGAGCCGGCCAGCAGCCGCGAGAAAAATGTCGGCGCGTTGGCGGTAATCATCAGCCCGCGGGCTATGAGCAGCGCGTACAGCAGCAACAGTACGCAGTTACCGATCAGGCCGAATTCTTCGGAGAACACGGCGAAGATGAAATCGGTACTGCGCTCGGGAATGAATTCGAGATGCGCCTGTGTCCCGTGCAGCCAGCCCTTGCCCGCCAGCCCCCCGGAGCCGACGGCGATTGTCGACTGGATGATGTGATACCCGGCGCCGAGAGGATCCTGAGTCGGATCGAGCAAGGTGAGGATGCGGCGTCGTTGGTACTCGTGCAGCATTCCCCATAGGGGAAGCGCGCTGGCCAGCGCGAGCAATGCGAGCGTAGCGAGTACTTTCCAGCCGATCCCCGCGAAGAAGATGACGTAGAACCCGGCCGCTGCCACGAGCAGTGCCGTGCCGAGGTCGGGCTGGCGCGCGATGAGCAGCACCGGGACGGCGAGCAGCATTCCGGCCAGCGCGAAGTCGCGCAGCCTGAGCGCTGCCTCGTGGCGCTCGAAGTACCACGCGAGCATGAGCGGCATGGCGATCTTCATGATTTCCGATGGTTGCACGCGCGTGACTCCGACGTGCAGCCAGCGTGTGGCGCCGTTTACAGTCTCTCCGAACTTGGCGACCGCGAGCAGCAACGCAAGCCCGATTACATAGGCTGGGACCGCATAGCGCATAAGCGTCTGGGGAGGTATCTGGGCGGCGATCCACATGGCCGCTAGCGCCACGGCGAAATTGACGAACTGCGCGGTGATGCGTGTGGGCATTTCGTAGCTCGCGGAGTACAGCGTGGCTAGCCCGATGCCCGAGAGGAGCAGCACGGTCGTGAGCAACGGAACATCCAGGCCGGCGAACAATCGATTCGCGACGCGGCGCGGCGAAAATGCTGCGGGGTTCATCAGTTGCTCTCCTTGGCGCCCGCGTCCGCGCGCGTCGGCGCGTTCGGCTGGTCGGGCAGCTTGCCGAGCAGGTAGTAATCGAGCACCGTACGCGCGATGGGCGCGGCCGCAGCCGCCCCGAAGCCCCCGTTCTCGACCACGACCGCGAGCGCGATCTTGGGGCTGTCCAGTGGCGCGAAGGCGATGTACAGAGAGTGGTCGCGGTGCCTCTCGGAGACGTTCTTCTCGTTGTACTTCTCGTTTTCCTTGATCGCAACCACCTGCGCCGTGCCGGTCTTCCCGGCGCTCGTATATTGCGCACCGGTGAATACCCGGAAGGCCGTGCCCTCCTTGTCGTTAGTGACGCCCGCCATGGCGTGCCGGATGAACTGCAGATTCGCCTCCTGCAGCGGCAGACGCCTCTCGAGTTGCGGCTCGATGTAGCGGCGCCCCCCGGTGCGCGGATCGTCGATGTGATCGACGAGGTGTGGTCGGTACATGACGCCGCCGTTGGCGAGGGTCGCCACGGCCACTGCGAGCTGGATCGGCGTGTAAGCGTTGTATCCCTGGCCGATGCCGATCGAGATCGTCTCGCCCGGGTACCACCTGCGCTGATCCGGGCGCGCGAAACGCCGCGCTTTCCATTGCGGAGAGGGCAGCACGCCTTCAGCCTCGCCGTCGATGTCGATGCCGGTGCGCGAGCCGAAGCCGAATGGCGCGAGCGACCGCGCAATCGTGTCGATACCCAGGTCGTTGGCGAGCGTGTAGTAGTAGGTGTCACAGGAGACGACGAGCGACCTGTACAGATCGACCACGCCGTGCCCGCCGGGCTTGTCGTCGCGAAAGCGGCGGTCGCCGAATATGAAGTAGCCGGGATCGTGGATCGTGCTCTTGGGCGTTCTCTTGCCCAGCTCGAGCGCGGCCAGGGCGAGGTAGGGCTTGAGCGTCGAGCCGGGAGGATACAGCCCGGCGATCGCGCGGTTGTTCAACGGGTGGTCCGGCGAGTTGTTCAGCGCATCCCAACTCTGCGGATCGATGCCGTCGACGAACAGGTTCGGATCGTAACCCGGCTCGGACACCAGCGCGAGCACTGCACCGGTGCTGGGCTCGATGGCCACCAGCGCGCCCCGCCGGTCGCCGAACGCGCGCTCGGCGACCTGCTGCAGGCCCACGTCGAGCGTGAGCGAAACATCGTTGCCGGGCTGAGGCGGAGTACGCGACAGCGCGCGCACGCTGCGGCCCGCCGCGTCGATCTCCATCTGCTCGAATCCCGTCGTGCCGTGCAGATCCTGCTCGTAGCTCGCTTCGATCCCGCGCTTGCCGATGGTGTCCGTGCCGCGGTAGTTGGCCGCCACGCCGAGCTCTTCGAGCCGATCCTGGTCCGCCTCGTTGATCCGGCCGATATAGCCGATCACGTGCGAGGCACTCTCGCCCAGCGGATAGGACCGGAACAGGCGCGCCCTGATTTCCACGCCGGGGAAGCGAAAGCGGCTTACCGCGAAGCGCGCCACCTCCTCGTCACTCAGGCGGGTGCGGATCGGAAGGCTGTCGGCATTGCGCGATTCGGCGAGCAACTTCTTGAAGCGCGCGATATCACGAGGTCCGATTTCGACGATTTGCGAGAGCTGATCGATGGTGCCCGCGAGGTCCTTGACGCGCGACGGAAAGATCTCCAGCGTGTAGCCGGATTCGTTGCGTGCCAGCACGGTGCCGCCGCGATCCAGTATCAGTCCGCGCGGCGGTGCGATGGGCACGATGGTGATGCGATTGTCCTCCGCCTTGGTCTGGTAGTAATCGTGCTGCACGACCTGCAGGTAGAACATGCGCGCGAGCAGCAGCCCGAACGCCAGCAATACGGCGACGCCCGCGATCACGACGCGCAGGTGGAAGCGGCGCAGTTCCCGTTCGTGGTCCTTCAGCTCCGCGAGTCGCATCTCGCTACAATGCTCGCGGCTCTTGCGGCTCGACCGGGCGTCGTTGCGGAATGAGCAGCAGGTAGCTCACGATCGGCCACAGCGCCGCGCCGACCAGGGGCCCGATCAGCACCTGCCAGCCGGGCAGCTCGGCGCCCGCCGCCAGCCGAACGAGAACCGTGACTCCCTGGCTGAACAAGAGGAGCGCGCCCACGTGCAAGGCCTGTTGCAGCGGGCCGAACCAGAGGATGCGGCGCGAGAGCGAGATCGAGAGAAAGGCGAGCAGCGAGTAGGCGAGCGCGTGCTGGCCGAGCAATACGCCGTTGCCGGCGTCGATCAGCAGTCCGAGCGTCCATCCGACGCCCAGGCCGACGAGCCGCGGCTGCCGCACGCACCAGAACGTGAGCACCAGCGCGACGAACTCGGGCGCCATCCGCAGGTCGGGCCACGGCATGAAGTCGAGCAGCAGTGCGAGAACGAACGACCCGATGATCGTCCTCAAGCGCACAGGCTGCAGGATGCGTTGTGGTCGATCGGGGGTCATTGCGGGGTCTTCCTGGGCGCCGCACGCCGCGCCCTGCCGTGCGGCTGCTCGCCCGGCTGCGGTTGAGCCTCGGGATAGGGTGGCAGCTTGCTCCCTGCGCCGAGCACGAGCACGTACCTGCCACGATCGACTCCCGCCGTCGGCTCGCAGAGAATGCGCGCGAAGGCGTGCGCGGCGTCGCGCTCCACTCGCGCGACCTTCGCCACCGGCAACCCGGCCGGATAGGTGCCGTCGATGCCCGAGGTCACCAGAACGTCGCCGCTCCCGATCTGCGCGTCCGGCGCGACATAGCGCAATTCAAGCAGGCCCGAGGAGCCGCCACCAAAGGCGATGACGCGCAGACCGCTGCGCAGCACCTGGACCGGCGTGGCGTGGTCCTTGTCGGTGAGCAGCGTCACTTCCGAGGTGAGTGGGTAGACACGCGTGACCTGGCCGATCACTCCGGTGTCGTCGACCACCGCGTCGCCCGCGACGATTCCCTGCTGGGTGCCCTTGTCGAGGATGACCTTCAGGCTGTACGGGTCGCGTCCGGCGTACACGATCTCCGCCGGAATGGTGGGACGCTCGACCCGCTCGGAGGCGCCTATCAGGCGCCGCAGGCGTTCCGCCTCAGCCTCGGCGGCCTGGTAGCGCTGCGCGTCGAGAGACGCCGCGAGCAGCCGCGCGCGCAGCGCGGCGTTGTCCTCGCGCAGCGTCGACTGGCTAGCGAAGTAGCCGGCCACGCGCGCGCCGAGCACGAGCGGCGCGGTGGCGGCTACCTGCAGCGGATACGCGGCGATCGCGAGGACGCGCCGCAGTCCCTCGGTATAGTGGAAGCGCGCGTCGAGAACCAGCAGGGCGAGAGAAAGCGACGCGAAGAACGCGAGGCGGACGACCGGGGCCGGGCCGCGCTTGAAGAACGGTGGGGGGCTGTGCTCCATCCCCCCATCACTCAGTCATTCGTGAAGATCGGCCCGAAATGCTCCATCTTCTCGAGCGCTTTGCCCGAGCCGCGCACGACGCAGGTGAGCGGATCTTCGGCGACGATCACCGGCAGACCGGTCTCCTCCATCAACAGGCGATCGAGGTCGCGCAGCAGCGCACCGCCGCCGGTCACCACCATGCCCTTCTCGGCGATGTCGGCTCCCAACTCGGGCGGCGTCTGCTCGAGCGCGGATTTGACGGCCGATACGATTTGGTTGAGTGGCTCGGTGAGCGCTTCGAGAATCTCGTTGGAGCTGATGGTAAAGCTGCGCGGAATGCCTTCTGCGAGGTTGCGGCCCTTCACTTCCATCTCGCGCACTTCGCTGCCCGGGAACGCGGAGCCGATTTCCTTCTTCACGAGCTCGGCCGTGGTCTCACCGACCAGCATGCCGTAGTTGCGACGGATGTAGTTGATGATCGCCTCGTCGAACTTGTCGCCGCCGACGCGCACAGAACCCGCGTACACCATGCCCCCGAGCGAGATGATGCCCACCTCTGTTGTGCCTCCGCCCACGTCGACCACCATCGAACCGGTCGCCTCGGCGACCGGAAGGTCGGCGCCGATCGCCGCGGCCATCGGTTCCTCGATCAAATAGACCTGCCCGGCGCCCGCGCCGATCGCGGATTCGCGAATGGCGCGCCGCTCAACTTGCGTGGAGCCGCAGGGAACGCAAATGATGATGCGCGGCGACGGCGAGAAGAGCTTGTTGTCGTGCACCTTCTTGATGAACTGCTTGAGCATCTGCTCGGTGATGGTGAAGTCGGCGATCACGCCGTCCTTCATCGGCCGGATTGCAGTGATGTTGCCCGGCGTCTTGCCGAGCATCTGCTTGGCCTCCTTGCCGACCGCCTGAATGGTCTTCTTCGCGTTCGGACCGCCTTCCTGGCGGATCGCGACGACGGAAGGCTCGTCGAGCACGATGCCCTTGCCGCGCACATAGATGAGCGTGTTGGCGGTGCCGAGGTCGATTGCGAGATCGTTGGAAAAATAACTGCGCAGGAATCCGAGCATGTGGGTAGCGCTTCGCGTGTCGTGGAGCGTTTCGTTGAGCCTTAACTCTTTCCGCTAAGGCCGTGTCCCGATTGGAGTTCGGAGGCCCAATCTCCCTCTAAACAGCATCCCTATGATACTCTAACGGCGTACCCGGCAACGGCCTGCCGTGGGCTTTTTTTGCGGCGCAATGTCCCTCTCCCAAGATCAGATCCAACGCCTCGCGCGCCTGGCGCGCATTGCACTCGGTCCGAACGAAACCGAGGCCGTGGCCGGCGGGCTGAATCGCGTGCTCGGCCTGATCGATGAGCTGCGGGCCATCGACACCTCCGGCATCGAGCCCATGTCGCACGCGCTTGACGTGGTACAGCGCGTGCGTCCGGATGCGGTCACCGAAACCGACCAGCACGAGCGCTTCCAGGCGGTCGCGCCGGCGGTCGAGCAGGGGCTTTACCTGGTACCGAAAGTCATCGAGTAGCGGGTGCTAAACGCCACCCTGACCGAATTGGGCGCGGCGCTGGCAGCCCGGCGCGTCTCGAGCGTCGAGCTGACGGAACTTTTTCTCGCCCGCGTCCGGGCGCTGAACGGGACGCTGAACGCCTTCATCACCGTAGACGAGCGGCGTGCGCTGGACGATGCGCGACGCACCGATGCGCAGCGTGCCGCGGGGCAGGGAGGTCCGCTCACCGGAATTCCGATTGCGCACAAGGACATTTTCTGCACCCGCGGGATGCTCACTACCTGCGGCTCGCGCATGCTGGCCAACTTCGTCAGTCCCTACGACGCGCACGTGGTGGAGCGGCTCGGCGCTGCCGGCGCGGTCGTGCTCGGGAAAACGAACATGGACGAATTCGCCATGGGTTCGTCGAACGAGACCTCCTGGTTCGGCCCCGTGCGCAATCCCTGGGATAAGCGCCTGGTTCCTGGAGGCTCCTCCGGGGGCTCGGCCGCCGCGGTGGCCGCGCGCATGGCGCCGGCGGCGACCGGTACCGACACCGGCGGCTCGATTCGCCAGCCCGCCGCGCTCAGCGGCGTGTGCGGCCTGAAGCCCACCTACGGCGTCGTCTCGCGCTACGGGATGGTGGCGTTCGCTTCGTCGCTCGATCAGGCGGGGCCGATGGCGAAGACCGCCGCCGACCTCGCCCTGCTGCTCAACGCCATGGCGGGATTCGACGCACGCGACTCCACCAGCCTCGAGCGGCCCGTGGAGGATTACACGCGGGAATTGAACATGCCGCTCGCCGGCCTGCGCATCGGGTTGCCCAGGGAGTTCACGGGCGAAGGCGTTGAAGCGGGCGTGCGCGCTGCGGTGGACGAGGCGGTCCGTTGGTTCGTTTCGCAGGGCGCGAGCACGGTGCCCGTCGAGCTGCCCAACAGCCGGCTCGCGGTTCCGGTGTACTACGTGCTCGCGCCGGCGGAGGCGTCGTCCAACCTGTCGCGCTTCGACGGCGTGCGCTATGGCCATCGTGCGGCGCAATACGACGACCTCACCGACATGTATTGCCGATCGCGTGCCGAGGGCTTCGGCGCGGAGGTCAAGCGCCGTATCCTGATCGGCACCTACGTGCTGTCGCACGGCTATTACGACGCCTACTATCTGCAGGCCCAGAAGCTCAGGCGGCTGATCGCGCGCGACTTCGCAGCGGCGTTCGAGCGCTGCGACCTGATTTTGGGTCCGACCGCGCCGGACACGGCCTTCCCGATCGGCGCCAAGCTGGACGACCCGGTGCAGATGTACCTGAACGACATCTTCACCATTCCCGCGCCGCTCGCCGGCCTGCCGGCGCTGTCGATCCCCTGCGGGTTCGACGGCAAGGGGTTGCCGATCGGGCTGCAGATCATGGGCAGTTATTTCTCCGAGGCCCGCATGCTCGGCGCGGCGCATCGCTACCAGCAAGCCACCGACTGGCACCTCAGGGTGCCCACGGAGACGCCGCTGTGAGCTGGGAGATCGTCGTCGGCATCGAGACCCACGCGCAGCTCGCTACCCGCAGCAAGATCTTCTCGGGCGCCTCGACGGCGTTCGGCGCCGCACCGAACTCGCAGGCCTCGGCGGTGGACATCGCGCTGCCCGGCGTGCTGCCGGTGCTGAACCGCGCCGTGGTCGAGCATGCCGTCCGCTTCGGGCTGGCGATCGGCGCCGCGCTCAACCGGCGTTCCGTGTTCGCCCGCAAGAATTACTTCTACCCCGACCTGCCCAAGGGCTACCAGATCAGCCAGTACGAGATCCCGATCGTGCAGGGAGGCTCGCTCAAAATCCTGCTGCCTGCGGGCGAAAAAAAGGTGAGGATCACGCGCGCGCACCTCGAGGAGGACGCCGGCAAATCCCTGCACGAGGACTTTCACGGCATGTCCGGAATCGACTTGAACCGCGCCGGTATGCCGCTGCTCGAGATCGTAAGCGAGCCAGATCTGCGCGGCGCGAGAGAGGCGGTGACCTACGCGCGTACGCTGCACGCCCTGGTGATGTGGATCGGCATCTGCGACGGCAACATGCAGGAGGGTTCTTTCCGCTGCGATGCCAACGTGTCGGTGCGCCGAACGGGCGATACTGCGCTCGGTACGCGCTGCGAGATCAAGAACCTGAACTCGTTCCGCTTCATGGAACGCGCCATCGAATACGAGGCTGCGCGCCAGATCGCGCTGCTCGAGGACGGGAGCAAAGTGGTCCAGGAGACGCGCCTCTACGACCCGGAGCGCGACGAAACGCGCGCGATGCGCACCAAGGAAGAAGCGCAGGACTACCGCTACTTTCCGGACCCCGACCTGCTGCCGCTCCTTTTGACGGAAGACGAAATCGAGCGCATCCGCCGATCGATGCCCGTCCTGCCGGAGGCGAGACGAAGCGAATTCGTCGCTTGTGGAATTCCCGCTGCGCAAGCGGATTTCCTCACCTCCAGCATCGGCCTGAGCAACTTCACCCTGAGCGCGCTCGAGGGCGTACCGAAGGAGCGAGCCGCGAGCATGGCCAACTGGATTGCCGGTCCGCTGAGCGCGAAGCTGAACGAAGCGGGTCACCAAGTAGAACAAAGCAAGGTCTCCCCAGAACAACTTCGTCGTCTCGTCGAGAAGATCGACGACGGCACGCTCTCGGGAAAGATGGCCAGGGAGGTCTTCGACGCTGTCTGGTCGGACGAGGGAACTGTCGACGAGATCATCGCGCAGCGTGGTCTGAGGCAGCTCTCGGACTCGGGCGAAATCGAGAAAATCGTGGACGAGGTGCTGGCTGCGAATGCCAGGCAGGTGGACGACTACCGCGCCGGCAAGGAAAAAGCGTTCAACTCGCTGGTCGGCCAGGTGATGAAGGCGACCAAGGGCAAGGCGAACCCCGCCCAGGTGAACGAGATCCTGCGCCGCAGGCTCGGCTAGCGGCGCGTCGCTAGCGCCCGGTCAGCCGAATGTAGCGCTTCTTGTCCTCGTCGTACTTGGCGTTGATGCTTTCGATCTCGCGGCGCTTGGATGCCGCCAGCTCGGTCTGCAGGCCGAGCTCGGACTCGACGTTGCGGATCTGCTCGGTCAGCGCGCCGGGCGGCGTCTTGCCCCCCGTGTACGTGGCCTGCTGTTTGGCGAGCGCTGCCTGCTGCTTCTTGAGATCCGCGATGCGCGCGTCGATCTCGCCCACCCGCGCGGTCGGTTCGGCGAGCGCCCGCGTGCGTGCGTCGTCGATGTCCTTGGCGCTAGTGTAGGTCGCGAGCAGCGCGTTGTCGCGCCGCTCCTCCTCCCTGGCACGGGCGGCCTCCTCTTGCTTCTTCTTTTCCGCAGCCTCTTGCGCCGCCGGGTCCTCGAGCGGGCTGTTGGTCGGCTCGATGCGCTTGATCACGATGCCCTGCGAGTTGATCTGCTCGACCACTCGGCCGATGCACTGGTTCGGGATCGTCTGGCCGTAATACACCCTGCCCTCCTTGCTGGTGCAGCGGTAAGTCGGCGCTGCGGCATGCAGCGGCAGCGCGGCGGCGGCAAGGGCGATGACTGCTACGCCTATGGCAATGCTCCGGAACATCTCTTCTCCCTTCGGTCCAGCTGACCCAGTCAATTCTAACGCGCCGCATCCCTCCGCGTTGACCCTGCTAGAATCCGCGCCACCTTCCGCGCGACTTTTTTCATGCATTCCGCCGATCCCCGCTTCATCGCCGAGACCACCGCAAAGATGCTGCTCGAGGTCAAGGCTGTGCTGTTTTCCGAGGACAAGCCCTTCATCTTCACGTCGGGCTGGGCGAGCCCGGTTTACATCGATTGCCGCAAGCTCATTTTCTACCCGCGCATCCGGTCCCAGCTCGTCGAATTCGCGGAGGCGACGCTCGCGCGCGACGCGGGCTTCGAGCAGTTCGACGTGATCGCAGGCGGAGAGACGGCCGGCATCCCCTACGCCGCATGGATCGCGGACCGCCTCGGGCTGCCCATGCAGTACGTGCGCAAGAAGCCCAAGGGCTTCGGCCGCAATGCCCAGATCGAGGGCGATATCCGAGAGGGCGCGCGCACGCTGCTGGTCGAGGACCTCACGACCGATGGACGCTCGAAGATCAATTTTTGCAAGGCGCTGCGCGACGCGGGCGCCGTGGTCGAGCACGTATTCGTGAACTTCTACTACGACATCTTTCCCGAGTCGAAGAAGATCCTCGCGGACCTTAAAGTGCGGCTGCATTTTCTCGCGAGCTGGTGGGACGTGCTGGCCGTGGTGAAGGCGGGCGGCTACCTGCCCGCCGCGCAGATCGCGCAGGTGGAGAAGTTCCTGCACGCACCGGCCGAATGGTCGGCGGCGCACGGCGGCGTGTCGAGCTTTCCCTCCGCGTGAGGATCGTCACACTAAACGTCAACGGCATTCGTTCGGCTGCGCGCAAGGGCTTCTATCGCTGGCTCGCGGCGCAGCGCGCCGACGTGGTGTGTCTGCAGGAGATCAAGGCGCACGAGCCCGATCTCGATGCCACCATGCGCGCGCCGCGCGGGCTGCACGGCTACTTTTCGCACGCCGGCAGAAAGGGCTACGCGGGCGTCGCGCTCTACAGCCGCGCCGAGCCCGATTCGCTGCGCGATGGATTCGGCGTGCGCGAGTTCGACGACGAGGGACGCTATCTCGAGGCGCGCTTCGGGCGGCTGTCGGTAGTGTCGCTGTACCTGCCTTCGGGATCCGCCGGGCCCCACCGCCAGGCATCCAAGTTTCGCTTCCTCGATGCTTTCCTGCCGTACCTCTGGAAGCTCAAGCGCAGCCGGCGGGAAGTCATCCTGTGCGGAGACTGGAACATCGCGCACAAGGAGATCGACCTCAGGAACTGGCGCTCGAACCAGAAGAACTCCGGCTTCCTGCCCGAGGAGCGCGCCTGGCTCACGCAGGTGTTCGATAAGGTGGGCTTCGTCGACGTGTTCCGGCGCCTGAACCAGAAGCCCGAGCAGTACACATGGTGGTCGAATCGGGGCCAGGCCTGGGCGAAGAACGTCGGCTGGCGCATCGACTACCAGGTGGCGACGCCAGGCGTGGCGCAGACCGCGGTGCGCGAGTCGATCTACAAGCGGCGCCGCTTCTCCGACCACGCGCCGCTCATCATCGACTATGAGTGGCGGCTGGGGGGCTGAGCTCCTCGGAGTATTCCGCAGCAGGAAGATCTTCCTGCTGCTGTTGCTGGGATTCTCTTCGGGCTTGCCGCTTGCGCTGACCGGCGCCACGCTGCAGGCGTGGCTCACGGTGAGCGGGGTTGATCTCACCACCATCGGCATGTTCGCCCTGGTCGGGCAGCCGTACACCTACAAGTTCCTGTGGGCGCCGCTCATGGACCGGTTCACGATCCCGCTGCTCGGCAGGCGGCGCGGCTGGCTGGTCGTGACGCAGCTCGGGCTGCTGGCGACGATCGCCTGGATGGGAACGCTTGCGCCCGAGCGCTCACCCTGGCTACTGGCGAGCCTCGCGCTCGCAGTCGCTTTCCTTTCGGCCTCGCAGGACATCGTGTTCGACGCCTATCGCACCGACGTTCTCGGCGCCGAGGAGCGCGGCGCGGGCGCGGCGGTGTCGGTGCTCGGCTACCGTATCGCGATGCTGGTGTCGGGCGGCCTGGCGCTCATCCTGGCCGACGACTGGCTGGGATGGACCGGGACCTATTGGCTGATGGCGGCGCTCATGCTGGTGGGCGTCGTCGCAGCCTGGGCGGCGGAGGAGCCGAGCGCTCCGCCGCGCGCGCCGCACTCGCTCGAGCAGGCGGTGCGCGAGCCGCTCGCGGAGTTCTTCGGGCGCGACGGCGCCTGGATCCTGCTGGCGGTGATCGTGCTCTACAAGCTCGGCGACGCCTTCGCCGGATCCCTGTCCACGGCATTCCTGATCCGCGGTCCGGGCTTCTCGCTCACCGAGGTGGGCGTCGTGAACAAGTGGCTCGGCGTGCTCGCGACCATCGCCGGAGCGCTCGCCGGGGGGGCGCTCATGGCGCGCCTGAAGTTGTACCGCTCGCTCCTCCTGTTCGGCGTGCTGCAGGCGGTCACCAACCTCGGGTACATGCTGCTCGCGCTCGCGGGCAAGAGCTACGCTTTAATGATCGCGGCGGTCGCCGCCGAGAACCTTTGCGGAGGCATGGGCACCGCAGCGTTCGTCGCGCTCCTGATGGCCATGTGCGAGCGACGTCACTCGGCCACCCAGTACGCGCTGCTTTCCGCGCTCGCCGCGCTGGGGCGGGTCTATGTCGGACCGGCGGCGGGCGCCATGGCGCAGAGCCTCGGCTGGCCGGAGTTCTTCTTCA
>JBLMWT010000203.1:0-12096 GCA_050257375.1 Sphingomonadaceae bacterium | reverse complement strand
GATGATCGGCGCCACGCGCTCGATGCCCTTCACCATGCAGGCCGAGAGCGCGGCGAGCAGCAGCTCCGCCGGGTTGAATGCGTCGCTCCGGCCCGCGATCCCGGTATCGAGCGTAATGCGCGCTTCCTTGCACGATGCCTCGCTGCCGAGTGCGTCCATGCGCCGCGCATGCACCGCGTAAGTGAGAGTCTTTCCTTCGGTCATCGACCTTGCCCGTGACGCCGCGCCGCGATCGCCTCGCGCGCCGCCGTCCCGATCGATTCGCTCAACGTCGGGTGGGGATGGATCGCGGCGGCCAGCGCGTCTACCGGTATTGCCGCACCCACCGCCAGCGCGCCCTCGCCGAGAAGCGAGCCGGCGTTCTCGGCCAGCACGTGAACGCCGAGCACTGCGCGGTTCGAATGGTCGTAGACGATCTTGAGCATCCCTTCGGCGTGGCCCGCGACCTGCGCCCGGGCATCCCCACGGTAGTCGTAGCGCACCACCCCCACCTCGTGCCCCGCGGCGCGCGCTTCGCTCTCGGTCAGCCCGGCGATGCCCACTTCCGGAGTGCTGAAGATGACAGCCGTGTTGACAGCCGGCGCCGGAAAACGAGCCGACCGGCCCGTCAGATGCGCGGCGAGGGCAAAGGCCTGTGCGCTCGCCCAGTGCGCGAACATCGGATGGCCGACGACGTCGCCGACGGCGTAAATACCCGGTTCGTCGGTCTGCAGCGTGCCGTCGACCTTGACGCCGCGATGGTCGTGGCGCACGCGGGTGCGCTCGAGCCCGAGGCCCTCGACGTTAGGCCGCCGCCCCGTGGCCTCGAGGACGAACTCGGCCTGCGTTTGGCGCGACGCACCGCCCGAAGTCCCATATCTCACGCTTACGACATCCTTATCGCGCACGATGGCCGCGATCTGCGCGTCGAGCTCGAGCACGACGCCTTGGCGCCGGATGTGGCCCTGCAATGCGAGGGCGATCTCCTCGTCGACCGGAGCGAGGATACGCGGCCCGGCTTCGATCAGCGTCACGCGGCTGCCGAACGCGGCGAAGATCTGCGCCATCTCGACCCCGATGGGTCCCCCGCCGATCACTACGAGGCGCCCGGGAACACGATCGATTTCGAGCGACTGTTCGCTTGTCAGCACCTGTGGTAGATCGACACCGGGGATCGGCGGAAAGTTTGGTACTGAGCCGGTGGCGATGATCGCGTTGCGGAACTCGACGTCTTCGGGTGTGCCGTCGCGCGGCGTGATGCGGGCTTGGCGCGCACCGAGCAGCGCGGCGCTGCCAAACTGCACGTTCAAACCGGGAATCTGACGCGCGCGCTGCAGGGCACCGTCCGCGCGGCCGCTCAGGATCGCGGCCTTGCGCTTCATGATAGCGGCCCAGTCGACGCCTAGCTCGCCCGCCGGAACGCGGACGCCGAATTCCTGCGCGCGACTGACATCCTGCAGTCGATGCGCGCTCTCGCGCAGGATCTTGGAAGGGATACAGCCCTCGAACAGGCAGGTGCCGCCGAGCCCCGCGCCCTTCTCGACCAGAAGCACCTGCCGCCCTGCGCTTGCCAGCGCCATGGCGGCAGGCGTGCCGCCCGGCCCTCCGCCGATGACCAGTTCGTCCACCTTCATCATTTGACCTTGATAGCACCGCGCGCCGGCGGCGAGATTGATCTCGCGCAAAACACATCTAAGATGCCGTTCAACATGTCCGCCACCCCCGCTGCCGAGCCGCCCGGCCTGTCGAGCGCCGAGGCCGCGCGCCGCCTGCGCGAGCTCGGGCCGAACGCGGTACCGCAGGAGAAGCGCCGCCCGTTGCGTGCGCTGGCGCTCAAGTTCTGGGCGCCGGTACCGTGGATGCTCGAGGCCGCCGTGGTGCTGGAGCTCGCGCTCGGCAAGGTCGACGAAGCGGCGGTGATCGCGGCGCTGCTAGTGCTGAACGCCTTGCTCTCCTTCCTCCAGGAGGGGCGCGCCGACCGTGCGCTCGCGCTGCTGCGCGGAAGGCTGTCGGCGCGCGCGCGTGTGCGCCGCGACGGCGCCTGGCAGGTGATCCCCGCCGGCGAGCTCGTTCCCGGCGACGCGATCCATTTGCGGCTGGGCGACATCCTGCCGGCCGACGTGCGCATCGGCAGCGGGCAAATGCTGCTCGACCAGTCCGCGCTCACCGGCGAGTCCCTGCCCGTGGAATCCGCGCCGGGCGCTGCGGCCTACGCCGGCTCGACGGTGCGCCGCGGGGAGGCGAGCGGCGAAGTGACGGCGACCGGCACGCGCACCTACTTCGGGCGCACCGCCGAGCTGGTGCGCACGGCGAAGACGGTCACCCACCTCGAGGGGCTGATCTTCACGATCGTGCGCTATCTGGTCGCGCTCGACGTGGCGCTGGTACTCGCGCTGCTCGCGTACGCGATCGCGACCGGGCTGCCGCTCACCGACACGCTGCCGTTCGCGCTGGTGCTGCTCGTCGCGTCGGTGCCCGCCGCCCTGCCCGCGACCTTCACGCTGGCGCAGGCCTTCGGCGCGCAGGAGCTCGCGCACCGCGGCGTGCTCGTCACGCGCCTGTCGGCGATCGAGGAGGCCGCGGCGATGGACGTGCTCGCCACCGACAAGACCGGCACCATCACCGAGAACCGCCTGACGCTCGCTGCGCTCGAGGCGAGCGCGCCGCGCACGGACGACGAGCTGCTGCGCTTCGCTGCGCTGGCGAGCGACGACGCGACTCAGGACCCGATCGACCTGGCGGTGCTGTCCGCCGCGCGCGAGCGCGGCGTGCTGCCGGTCGCGACCGAGCGCCTGCGCTTCGTGCCCTTCGACCCGTCCACCAAGCGCTCGGAGGCGCTCGTGCGCGAAGGCGGCGTCCGCCTGCACGTCGTGAAGGGCGCGCCGCTTGCGGTCGCGGCGCTCGTCGCCGGGACTCCGGACCTGCGCGCGACGACCGAGCGGCTCGCCGCGGGCGGCCAGCGGGTGATCGCGGTCGCCGCCGGCCCCGAGGGCGCGCTCGAGCTCGCGGGCCTGCTCGCGCTGCGCGATCCGCCGCGCGCGGACTCGGCGCAGCTGATCGCCAGCCTGCGCGCGCTCGGCGTGCGCGTGGTGATGGTGACCGGAGACGGCCTGGAGACCGCGCGCGCGGTCGCCGCGCAAGTCGGGATCGGCGCGCGCGCGCGCACGGCGGAGGCGTTGCGCAAGACGGACGCCGCAGCGGCGCCCGACTGCGACGTCTACGCCGGCGTCCTGCCCGAGGACAAGTTCAACCTGGTGCGCGCGCTGCAGCGCGCCGGCCACGTCGTCGGCATGACGGGCGACGGCGTGAACGACGCTCCGGCGCTCAAGCAGGCGGAGGTAGGGATCGCGGTCGCCTCCGCCACCGACGTCGCCAAGGCCGCGGCGAGCGTGGTGCTCACCAACCCGGGCCTCGCCGAGATCGTGGCCGCTGTGGAGACGAGCCGGCGCATCTATCAGCGCATGCTCACCTACACGCTGAACAAGATCGTCAAGACGCTCGAGATCGCGATATTCCTGAGCGTCGGGGTCATGCTCACCGGGGTCTTTGTCGTGACGCCGCTCCTCATGGTGCTGCTCCTGTTCACCAACGACTTCGTCACCATGGCGCTCGCCACGGACCGTGTATCGTTCTCGCCGCAGCCCGACCGCTGGCGGGTGCCCGGGTTGATGCGCACCGCAGCGGCGCTCGCCGCCGTGATCCTGGCGCTCTCCTTCACCGTGTTCTTCGTCGGGCGCGACTGGCTTCACCTGCCGCTCGCGCAGCTGCAGACGCTCATCTTCGCGATGCTGGTGCTGAGCGGCCAGGGAACGGTGTACGTCGTGCGCGAGCGGCGCCACTTCTGGCGCTCGCGCCCGAGCGCCTGGCTGCTTGCCGCGACCGCGGCGGACATCGCGCTCGTCGCTTTCCTTGCGATCGAGGGTATCCTCATGGCGCCGGTCGCTCCGGCGCTCCTCGCCGGCCTCGCCGTCGCCGTTGCCGCGATGCTGCTCGCGCTGGATTTCCTGAAAGTACACGTCTTTCGGCGCGTCGTTTAAGAGGTCGGCGCACGCTGTCGGCTATACTGCGCCGGCCCGCCGCCCGACGAGGGCCGGAGCTATCCCATGGCCCGCCTGCGCTTCAGCCTGCCGCTGCCCGCGACCCCGCCGCTCACGCTCGGCGACGGCGCGATCCTGCTCGCGCTCGCCGGAGCCTTGTACGTGGGGGCGCGCCTCGCGCTGCATGCGCCGGACGTGATCAAGGGACCGGAGATCTCGCTGGACGCCTCGGCGCTGCCCTGGTACGCGGCGCTCTCGATTGCGCGCATGAGCGCGGCCTACGCGCTGTCGCTCGCCTTCAGCCTCGCCTACGGCTACTTCGCGGCGCATAACCGCACGGCCGAAAAAGTCATGATGCCGCTGCTCGACGTGCTGCAGAGCGTTCCGATCCTCTCTTTCCTGCCCGTGGTGCTCCTGTCGCTGTCGGTGCTGCTGCCCACGGAGTTCGCCGCGGAGCTCGCCGCGATTGTCCTGATCTTCACGTCGCAGGCGTGGAACATGACGTTCAGCTTCTACCAGTCGGTGAAGACCGTGCCGGGCGAGTTGCGCGAGGCGGCGGCCACGTTCCGCTTCGGGACCTGGTACCGGCTCAAGTACCTCGAGCTGCCGTTCGGCGGGATCGGCCTGGTGTGGAACAGCATCATGAGCTGGGCGGGCGGCTGGTTCTTTCTCATGGCCGCCGAGATGTTCACCGTGGGCCACCGTGACTTCCGCCTGCCGGGCCTGGGGAGCTACTTGCAGACCGCCGCCGCCGCCGGCGACCTGAACGCAATCCTGCTCGGGGTCGCGGTGCTCGTCGCCGTGATCGTCGCGCTCGATCAGCTCGTGTGGCGTCCGCTGCTCGTGACCGCCGAGCGCCTGAAGCTGCAGACGGTGGAAGGCGGCCCCGAAACGCAATCCTGGTTCCACGACCTGCTGACCCGCTCCTGGCTGGTGGAAACGCTCGAGCAACGCGTGTGGATCCCGCTCATGGAGCGGCTCGACCGCCGCTGGCAGGGTTCCGGTACCGCGCCGGCGGCCGCGCCGCCGACCGCGCGGCGGCGCTGGACCGGTCTTCTTCTGAGCGTGGTCGTCGCAGGTCTGCTGGTCTATCTCGCCGTGCGCGCCGCGATGATGCTGGGAGCGCTCCCGCTCGCGGCCTGGCTCGACATCGCCACCGGCCTGGGCGCCACGCTGCTGCGCGTCGCCGCGGCGCTCGCGATCGGGGCCGCCTGGACGATCCCGCTGGGCGTCGCAATCGGGGTGCGCCCGCGGCTCGCCGCCGTGCTGCAGCCGGTCGCGCAGATCGCGGCCTCGGTGCCGGCCACCGCGCTGTTTCCGGTGGTGCTGCTCGCGCTGCTGCGGCTCCCCGGCGGGCTCGACCTGTCGGCCGTGCTGCTCATGTTGCTCGGCACGCAGTGGTACCTGCTGTTCAACGTGATCGCGGGCGCGAACGCGATTCCGCAGGACCTGCGCGATACCGCCGAGCTGCTGCGCCTGGCGCCCCGCGAGCGCTGGAAGACGCTGCTGCTGCCCGCGCTGTTTCCGTTCGCGATCACCGGCGCCATCACGGCCGTCGGCGGAGCCTGGAACGCGAGCATCGTGGCCGAGTATGTCCAGTTCGCCGGCCACACCTATACCACCGTCGGCATCGGCGCGACGATCGCGCAGGCGAGCGCGCACGGCGATTTCGCGCTGCTGCTCGCAGCGACCCTCGCCATGGTGCTCACCGTCGTGCTGCTGAACCGGCTGTTCTGGTTGCCCCTGTACCGCCTCGCCGAGGCGCGCTACCGCATGGAATAGGCCCCGATGGATGCCTCCTCCACCTCCGAAGCGACGCCGCTGCTGCAGCTGACCGGCATCGCCAAGGCCTACGGCCGGCCGCCGCGCCAGTTCTATGCGCTGCGCGACATCCAGCTGCGCGTCGCGGCCGGCGAGTTCGTCTGCCTGGTCGGCCCCTCGGGCTGCGGCAAGTCGACGCTGCTGCGCATTATCGCGGGCCTCACGCCGCCCACGCAGGGCGAGGTCCACTACCGCGGCGAGCGACTCCAGGGCGTCAACCCGCACGCGACCATCGTGTTCCAGACGTTCGCGCTGTTTCCGTGGCTGACGGTGCAGGAGAACGTCGAAGTCGCGCTGAAAGCGCGCGGCGTCGAGCCCGAGGAGCGCAGCGCGCGCGCCGAGCAGTTCGTCGAGCTGGTCGGGCTGGCGGGGTTCGAATCCGCCTACCCGCGCGAGCTCTCCGGCGGCATGCGACAGAAGGTCGGCTTCGCGCGCGCCATGGCGGTCGAGCCCGAGCTGCTGTGCCTGGACGAGCCGTTCTCCGCGCTCGACGTGCTGTCGGCCGAGGCGCTGCGCGGCGAGCTGATCGAGCTCTGGCAGCGACGCGCCATGTCGACCGAGGCCGTGCTCATGGTCACGCACAACATCGAGGAAGCGGTCGAGCTCGCCGACCGGATCCTCGTCATGGCCAAGGACCCCGGGCGCATCGTCACCGAAATGCAAGTGGCGTTGCGCCACCCGCGCAACCGCAAGGACGTCGCCTACCAGGCGATGGTCGACCGCGTCTACTCCGCGGTCACCGGCCGCACGGCGACGGAAGCCGAGCTGATCGGCATCGTGCCGGGCGCCCCCGGCGCGACCCGGCGCCTGCCGCACGCGCGCCTCGAGGCGCTCGCAGGCCTGCTGGAAAAGGTCGCCTCCGAGGACGGCCGCAGCGACCTGCCGCGGCTTGCGCAGGCGCTCGGCCCCCAGGCCGAGGGCCTGCTGCCGCTGGTGGAGGCCGCCGAGCGCCTCGGCTTCGCGCGCGTCGAGCAGGGCGATCTGATCCTGCTGCCGGCGGGGCACACCTACGCCGAGGCGACCATTCCGGTGCGCAAGGAATTGATCTCCGGCCGCGCGCTGCGCGTGCCGCTCGTGCGCTGGATCTACGAAACCCTGCAGCGCGATGACGACCAGCGCGTCGACCGCGACTATTTCGTGGATGCGCTGCGCGGCGAATTCGGCGACCACGCCGAGGCGCAGGTGGACACGGCGGTCGAGTGGGGACGCTACGCGGAGCTGTTCGACTACGACAAGAGCACCGACGAGCTTTCGCTCGAGGCGTGACGCGGGCGCCAGGCGCGCGGCGTCGCCATCAGCCGCCGTTCAGCGTGCCGAACTCGATCGCCGTCCTCGTATAGAAAGCGTGCACGTTCTCGCGCTGCAGAAGCTCGAGCAGCCGCTGGAACTCATCCGCACCGACGATGAACTCGACCACCACCGGCACGTCGCCCGCCAGCTCGAAGAAGTGCTGCTCATGCAGCACTCCATGGCGCCCATAGCCCGCTATCGCACGGAAGGCGGAGCCGCCATGGACGCCCATCTTCTTCGCCTGCTCGAGCAGCCACTCATAGAGCAGCACGCCTTTGTGGCGCCGGTTCTCGTGCATGTAAATGCGCAGCGCGCTGCCCTGCATACGCCCTCCGTTTCGGTCTAGATGCGAAAAAGCAAGCGTGCGGTCGCGATGCCCGCAAAAGTCATGGCGATCGATCCCGTCACATGCCCGACGATCAACAGCGCGCCCCAGCCAAACTGTTGGCGCGCGAGGAGCGTCGTGGCTTCGGCTGAAAACGTCGAGAAGGTCGTCAGGCCTCCAAGAAAGCCCGTCGTGATGAACAGGCGTGCCTCGGGGGACAGGGTTTGGAAGCTCGTAAATGCGCCGAGCGCGAGGCCCATCAGATAGCCGCCGATCAAGTTTGCGGCGAACGTTCCGAGGGGCACCGTGGGAAAAAGCGGATTGAGCAGGATGGCGAGCCACCAGCGCATCCAGGCGCCCATGGCGGCTCCGCAGCCAACGGCCAGCAGACCGAGAAACGTCATTTCAGAACCTCCGACACTTGTTGTTCCGCCTGCACGTACGCGTCGGAGAAGGGCATAAAAAATGCCTACGGTCTCGCCTTTCTCCGGCGTCTCACGTAGGCATCATCAGCCTTGCGGCGGTTTTTCGAGGGAGGAATGCCATCTCCCGTGCCGTGAACTCTACCCGAGCTTTTTCGGGTGCGCAATCTGGGGCTGCCAGCGCTCGGCTGCCGCGTCGTCGCTCGCGCGAGCTTCGACCCAGCGCTCGCCCTCCGCGGTCTGCTCCTTCTTCCAGAACGGCGCGCGCGTCTTGAGGTAGTCCATGACGAACTCGCAAGCCGCGAAGGCGTCGCCGCGATGCGGGCTCGCGACGACGACCAGCACGATCTGGTCGGTGGGCCGGAGCGCGCCGTAGCGGTGGATGACGGTGCAGTCCGTCACCTGCCAGCGCGCCTTCGCCTCTTCGACGATCTTCGCGATCTCGCGCTCGGTCATGCCGGCATAGTGCTCGAGCGTCATCGGCACCTCGCGCACCACGCCGACGAAGCTCGCGAGCGCGCCCACCTTCGGGTCGCGCGCGAGCGCGCGGATTTCCGCGCCGGCGTCGAAGTCCTCCTGCTGCACCGAGATCTTCAACTCAGCCTCCGGTCACCGGCGGGAAGAACGCCACTTCGTCATCCGGCCCGAGCGTCGCGCCCGGCTTGGCCATCTCGTGGTTCACGGCCATGCGCACGAGCGCCTTCTCGGAAAACGCCTTGGCGTAGTTACCGCCGCGCGCGCGCAGGTGCTCCCGCAGTCCGCCGAGCGTGGCGACGCCGGCGGGCAGCTCGATCTCTTCGCCCGCGCTGCCGAGCTGCTCGCGCAGCGCGGCGAAAAACAGCACTTTCACCTTCAACCGTAGAGCTCCGCAAAAGGCAGGAAACGGACGGGGTCGCCCGGCGCGATCGGGTGGTTCGGCGGATTGTCCACCAGGCCGTCCGCCCAGGCGGTCGACGTGAGCACCGCCGAATCCTGCGTCGGATACAGGTCGAGTCCGCCCCGCGAGTTCCATTTTACGCGCAGGAACTCACGCCGCGCATCGGGCTCCGGCCAGGCGAAATCGGCGCGCGCCTCGATGGCGCGGGCCGCGACCTGCGCGATGCCCTGCGTCTTCAGCAGGAAAGGGCGCACGAACACGAGGAAGGTGACGAAGCTCGAGACCGGATTTCCGGGAAGGCCGATGAACGACGCCCGGCCCACCTTGCCGAAGGCGAGCGGCCGGCCGGGCTTCATGGCGATCTTCCACATGAGCAGCGAGCCTTCCGCCTCGACCGCGGGCTTGACGTGGTCTTCCTCGCCGACCGAAACGCCGCCCGACGTCACGATGATGTCGCTCTCGGCTGCCGCGCGGCGCAGCACCTCGCGCGTCGCACCCAGGCTGTCGGGCACGATGCCGAAGTCGCGCACTTCGCAGTCGAAGGTGCGCGCCAGGCCGTTGAGCGTGAAGCGGTTCGAGTTGTAGATGCGCCCCGGCGGCAGCGGGTCGCCCGGCATCACCAGCTCGTCGCCGGTGAAGAACAGCGCCACCCGCACGCGCCGGTAAACCGGCAGCGACTTGATGCCGACGGACGCCGCGAGCCCGGTGTCCTGGGGCCGCAGGCGGATGCCCGCCTCGAGGATCGTCGAGCCCTTGCGGATGTCGAAGCCGCGGCGCCGGATCCATTCGTCCGGCGCGGGCACCTTCTTGACGACGACGTGCTCGCCGTCCGCGGCGCAGAATTCCTGCATCACGATCGCATCCGCCCCGGCGGGGATCGGCGCGCCGGTAAAGATGCGCGCGGCGGTGCCCGGCTCGAGCGGCCGGCCGACCACGCCGGCGGCGATGCGCTGCGCGACGCGCAGCCGCGCGTCCGGCGCCGCGACGTCCGCGCGCCGCACCGCGTAGCCGTCCATCGCGCTGTTGTCCATCGGCGGCACGTCCATCGTGGAGGTTTGTGCGCGCGCCAATACGCGGCCGGCGGCTTCGAGCGTAGGCACCTCCTCGATCTCCGCGACCGGCCGCGCGCCGGAGAGCATCACGGTCAACGCTTCGTCTACGGAGAGCAGGCCCTTGCCGTTCATACGAGCTCCACTTCTTTGAGAATGAACGCCGAGATCGCATCCGCGTCGTTCAGGTCGAGCAGCGGCAGCTTCGTTGCGATCTTCTCGTCGCTCGCTACCGCCACGATGTGCGAGTCGTTCGGGTGCAGCAGCGCCTCGCCGGTGGCCGCGCGCCACACCTCGAGTTTCGGGATGGGCGCGAACTTGAACCCCTCGACCAGCACCAGGTCGCAAGGCGAAAGGTGCTTCATCTGCTCCTCGAACGAAGGCTCGGGCGCGCCGCGCAGCTCGTGCATCAGCACCCAGCGGCGCGACGACGTCACGAGCACCTCGCTCGCACCGGCGTGCCGGTGCCGATACGAATCCTTGCCGGGTTGATCGATGTCGAACGTGTGGTGCGCGTGCTTGATGAGCGACACGCGCATGCCGCGCCCTACGAAGCGCGGGATGAGCTGCTCGATCAGCGTGGTCTTGCCGCTGCCGGAATAGCCTGCGAAACCGAAAACTTTCATGCGCACCCTGTGCCCTCGCGGGCGGAGCGCACATTTTAGCCGGATTGCAGCGCGAGCCTTCCGTCTTCCAGTCGCAGGCGGGCGTAGCCGACGAGGTCGATCACTTCCTGGTCGTGGCAGGCGACGATCACCGTGCGCCGCCCGTCGCGCAGTTGGGCGAGCAGCGCGAGCGTCTGCGCGCGCCCCTCGCGGTCCAGGTTGCTGGTCGGCTCGTCGAGCAGCATCAGCTCGGGCTTGAGCGCACGCGCGCGCGCGAGCGCCGCGCGCTGCTTCTCCCCGCCCGAGAGCTTCGCCGGCGGCGTCGACGCGCGCTCGCGCAGGCCCGCCCACTCGAGCGCGCCCTCGACCCGCCGCTCGCGCTCGGCCACCGACAGCGCGCGGCACTTCAGGCC
This sequence comes from Sphingomonadaceae bacterium, assembly GCA_050257375.1. Taxonomy (GTDB): domain Bacteria; phylum Pseudomonadota; class Gammaproteobacteria; order Burkholderiales; family SG8-39; genus DAHVFK01. The sequence continues at coordinate 1,278 of JBLMWT010000203.1, read as the reverse complement.
GTACTCGAGGTTGTGTCGCAGGCTGGTGTGAAACAGGTACGGATGCTGGTGCACGTACACGATCCGGTGCCGCAGCGCCTCGGGATATGAGGCGAGGCTGAACTCCTCCGGCCCGAAGCGCATGCTGCCCGCCTGCGCGGGTTCGAGCCCGGCGAGGATGCGCATCAGCGTCGTCTTGCCGCAGCCGTTGGCGCCGACCAGCACGTACGCGCCGCCCTGCTCGATCGACAGCCGATTGACGTCGAGCAGCGTGCGATCGTCGAAGCTCTTGCGCAGGCCGCGCAGCTCGAGCAGCGGCGCGCTCACTTGAGCCCCCCCGCGCCCTGCAGCGCCGCGAGCACCACGTTCACGCCGAGCGCCACGATCATCAGCACCAGGCCGAGCGCGATGCCCTGGGCGAAATCCCCCTTGGTCGTCTCGAGCGCGATCGCGGTCGGAATGTTGCGCGTCAGGCCCTCGATGTTGCCGCCCACCATGATGGCGCAGCCGACCTCGGAGACGGCGCGCCCGAAGCCGTTCACGACCGCGGCCAGGATGCCGAAGCGTACTTCGAACAGCGTGGTGAGCGAAGCGCGCAAGCGTCCGGCGCCGAGCGCGCGCGCGGTCTCGTAGACGCGCGGATCGGCGCCCTGCACCGCCGAGATGGTGAACACCACCAGGATCGGGAATGCGATCACCATGTAGCCGAGCATGATGGCGGTCGGCGTGAACAGCAGCTCGAGCGATCCGAACGGCCCGCGGCGCGACAACAGCAGATAGAGGACGAGGCCGATCACCACCGTGGGAAACGACAGCAGCGCCTGCACCAGCACCACCGCCGCACGCTGTCCCGGAAAGCGCTTCTTGGCGAGCAGGAAGCCAAGCGCCACCGACGGCGCCGCGACCAGCGCGATGGCCGTCACCGACACCCACAGCGACAGCCAGATCGCCTGGAGGAGGCGCGGGTCCCCGGCGAACAGCAGCGCGAAGGCGCGGCGGGTCGGCTCCAGGAGATCCAAGGCCGGCAGCCTACTGCGGCGGGTGCCCGTAATCGGGGTGGAAGAGCTGCGTCCCCTTGAAGCGATACTCGCCGATCAGCTTCTGGCCCTTGGGCGAGGTCATCCACTCGATGAACTTCATCGCACCGTCGTAGTTGATGTTCGGATAGCGCCTGGGATTGACCGCGATCACGCCGTAGGGGTTGAGCAGCTTCTTGTCGCCCTCCACCATGATATGCAGGCCGGTCTTCGCCGCGAAGGTCGTGTAGGTCGCGCGGTCCGAGAGCGTGTAGCCCTGCTT
>JBLMWT010000202.1:0-2986 GCA_050257375.1 Sphingomonadaceae bacterium | reverse complement strand
GGACGAGGGCGAGGCGCAGCTCGCGAAGGCGAAGCGCCTGCTGACTGCGGCGGGCGTCGCGTTCCGCGCGCGCGTGCTGGTCGGCCCGGTGGCCGAGACGATCGTCAAGCACGCGCGCGAGACGCGCTGCGACCTGATCTTCATCGGCACCCGCGGCATGACCGCCGCCGGCAACATGCTGCTCGGCTCGACCGCCACCAAGGTGCTGCACCTGGCGAGCGTGCCGGTCCTGCTCGTGAAATGAGCGCGGCCGCGGCCGCCGCTGCGCCCTGAGCTCCGCGCCCGAGCGCTGGCGCGAGGAGTGGACCCTCGCCGGCGGCGAGCGCGTCGCGTGCCGGCCGATCCGGCCCGACGACGCGGCGATCGAGCAGGAGTTCGTGCGCGGGCTGTCGCGCGAGTCGCGCTACTTCCGCTTCCTCGCCGGCATCGAGGAGCTCTCCCCCGAGATGCTCGCGCGCTTCACGCGCATCGACTGGCCGCGCGAGCTGGCGCTCATCGTGACGCACGACGCGCAGGGGCGCGAGCGCGAGATCGCGGTGGCGCGCTACATCGCGCTGCCGCGCGCCGGGGACTGCGAGTTCGCGCTGGCCGTCGCCGACGCCTGGCACGGCCACGGCGTCGGCTACCGGCTGATGCAGACGCTGATGCGCTTCGCGCGCGAGGCCGGCTTCGCACGCATGGAAGGCTACGTGCTCGCCGCCAATCACAAGATGCTCGAGCTCATGCACGCGCTCGGCTTCGATTCGCGCGCGAGCGGCGAGGGCCCGGAGCTGCGCCTGGTGAGCCGCTCGCTCGCGGCGCCCATCGAATAGAATCGGCGGCATGAAAGGCCGCTAGCCGTGGACTTCGCCTTCAACCCCGAGCAGGAGCAGATCCGCGCCGCGATCGGCAAGATTCTCGCGCGCTTTCCCGACGAGTACTGGCTCGCGAAGGACAAGGAGGGCGGCTTCCCCGCCGAGCTGCACCAGGCGCTCGCCCAGGACGGCTGGCTCGGCATCGCCATGCCCGAGGAGTACGGCGGCTCCGGGCTCGGCATCACCGAGGCGGCGGTGATGATGCAGGCGATCAGCGAATCGGGCGCCGGCTTCTCGGGCGCCTCCGCGGTGCACATGAACATCTTCGGCCTGAACCCGGTGGTGGTGTTCGGCAGCCACGCGCAGAAAAAGCGCATGCTCCCCGGGCTGATCGCCGGGCGCGAGCGCGCCTGCTTCGCGGTCACCGAGCCGAACACGGGCCTGAACACGAGGAGCCTCAAGACCCAGGCGATGAAGAAGGGCGACCGCTACCTCGTCACCGGGCAGAAGGTGTGGATCTCGACGGCTCAAGTCGCCGAGAAGGTGCTGCTGCTCACGCGCACGGACGCCGGGCTCACGCTGTTCTACACCGACTTCGACCGCAGGTACGTCGAGGTGCGCGAGATCGACAAGATGGGCAGGAAGGCGGTCGACTCGAACCAGGTGTTCTTCGACGGCCTGCCGGTGCCGGAGGAGGACCGGATCGGCGCGGAAGGCAAGGGCTTCGAGTACATCCTGCACGGCATGAACCCGGAGAGGATCCTGATCGCCGCCGAGTCGGTGGGCCTCGGGCGCTGCGCGGTGAAGCGCGCAGCGCAGTACGCGAAGGAGCGGATCGTCTTCGACCGGCCGATCGGCCAGAACCAGGCGATCCAGCACCCGCTCGCGCGCAACTGGATGATGCTCGAGGCGGCGAACCTCATGGTGTTCAAGGCTGCCTGGCTGTACGACGACAACAAGCCCTGCGGCGCGGAAGCGAACTCGGCCAAGTACCTCGCAGGCGAGGCGTCTTTCGACGCCTGCCAGCAGGCCGTCATGACGCACGGCGGCTTCGGCTACGCGAAGGAGTACCACGTCGAGAGGTATCTCCGCGAGTCGCTCGTCGGGCGCATCGCGCCGGTGAGCCCGCAGCTGATCCTGTGCTTCATCGCCGAGCGCGTGCTCGGGCTGCCGAAGTCCTACTAGCCGTCAGGCTTTTCTCAGAAAAGCTTCACGCGCGGGTCACACGCCGCGCGTAGCTTGGCGGTTCCAAATCACAAAACGAGAAAGGACAACGTCATGTCATCTTCGTCGTTCGCGCGGCTGGCCGCGGCAGTGCTCGCGTCGGCCATCAGCGTCTCGGCCTACGCGGCCAATTCGATCACGGGAGCCGGCAGCACCTGGGTGTATCCGCTGGTCGCCAAGTGGTCGGCCGAATACGCCAAGAAGACCGGAACCGAGGTCAACTACCAGTCGATCGGCTCGGGCGGCGGCATCCAGCAGATCAAGGCGGGCACGGTTGCTTTCGGCGCGAGCGACAAGCCGCTCACCTCCGAAGAGCTAGCGGCATCGGACCTCGTGCAGTTCCCGACCGCGATCGCCGGCGAGGACCTCGTGTACAACCTGCCGGGGATCAAGCCCGGAGAGATCATCCTGTCGGGACCGGTGGTCGCCGACATCTACCTCGGCAAGATCAAGAAGTGGAACGATCCGCGGCTCGAGAAGCTCAACCCGCACGTCAAGCTGCCGGACATCGCGATCGCGGTCGTGCACCGCTCCGACGGCTCGGGCACGACGTTCACGTTCGCGGACTACCTGTCCAAGGTGAGCCCCGAGTGGAAGGAGAAGGTCGGCGCCGACACCTCCATCAACTGGCCCACCGGCGTCGGCGGCAAGGGCAACGAGGGCGTGTCCGCCTACGTGCAGCGCATCAAGGGTGCGATCGGCTACGTCGAGTACGCGTACATCATCGAGAACAAGCTGCAGTACGCGCGCATGATCAATTCCGCCGGCAAGGTCGTCAGCCCGAGCCTGAAGGGCTTCCAGGCCGCGGCGGCGAACGTCGACTTCACCAAGGCGAAGGACTTCTACGTGATCCTGACCGACCAGCCGGGCGCGGAGTCGTGGCCGATCTCGGGCTGCACCTGGCAGATCCTGCGCAAGAGCGCGCCCAAGGAGACCAACGAAAAGGTGGTCAAGTTCTTCGACTGGGG
>JBLMWT010000201.1:0-3642 GCA_050257375.1 Sphingomonadaceae bacterium | reverse complement strand
TGTGGAAGTAGAAGTTGGGCAGCGAGAACGACGACAGGAAGTCCGCAGCGGTGAACGGCAGCTTCCGGTCGCGAAACTCGAACACCAGGCTCGCGCTTTCCAGCGCGTCGACAGCTTCGCGGGAGAGATCGTCCATCGCCTGGCGCGCGTCGCTCACGATCCCCTGCAAGGCGCGGTAATCGTGCTGCGGCAGATCCGACGGCGGGCGGAAGACGCCGTTCTTCACGCCCTCGAGCGCGCCGACCGAGTGATGCACGACCGACTGGATCTGGAAGCGAAACGGGAGCATGTCGGGATAGAGGCGCGTCTCGACCACTTCGTCCGGCGAAACGCCGTGCGCCTGGAAATGAGCGTGCGCCTTCTCGAGAAAGCCGGACACGGCGCCCAGCGTCTGGCGGTAGCTCGGCACGCAGAGATCGAAGAGCGAGATCGCCATGGCCTTTTTTCCTCTACCCGGTCCCCTTGGGAAGCGAATGATGCATCAAACCTGAAAGAGCGGGCTAGTCGCCGGCAATGAAGCCGATACGGCGCTTGGGTGTCGGTGCCGGTGGGGTCATCAACTCGCGGATCGCGTCGAACACCACTTTGAACTGGCGGTCGTACCTGGACTCCAGCTCGTCGAGCCGCCGAGCCAGCACGAGGTTCTGCGTGGCCATGCTTCGCAGACGTACGAAGGCGCGCATGATCTCTACGTTCGCCCGGACCGCGCGTTCGCTTTTCAGGACCGAAGAGAGCATGGCGACGCCCTGTTCGGTAAACGCGTAGGGCACGCTGCGCCGGCCTCCCCAGTTCCCGCGGGCGGAACTTGAGGTCACAATTTGTGACCGCAAGTCCACAACTTCCTGTTCGGTAAGCGAAAACATGAAGTCGGGTGGAAACCGTCCCAGGTTGCGCTTGACGGCCTGGTTGAGCGCCTTGACCTCGACGCCGTAGAGCTCAGCGAGATCCGAATCCAGCATGACGCGATGCCCGCGCAGGACGAGGATGCGCGCATTCACCGCCTGACCGATCGTTCGCTTCGCAACCATACGTAAAGGCACAACGCGGGTCGGTTCCCCCGCGTTGACCGCCGCTGCGCCGGCCGTCGGGCTGCCCCGACGGCAAAGACGCCTCGCGCTACGCATCCAATGCTGGGACGAAGTGCGGATTTTTTCGCCGCATTTTGGGCGGCGGTTACGTATGCTGCCCTGACCGATTTTGACATCCTGGAGGCGCGGCGATGTTGGCGATACTGGACAAAGAGGAATTGCAGCGGCGGGTCGGCCAGCAGTTGCTCGGCCCGCTCGAGGACGCGATGGCGCTCGCGGGCCGCTACCGCGACGTCGATGCGTTCCGTCGCTACGTCAGCCACCGCGCGCACCTGGTGACCCCGGTGCTGGTGCTGATCGGAGTCACGGCGCTCGCCTGCGGGCTGGCCCCGATCCTGGTGCTGGTGGGCGCTCGTGCCATTTCGGCGCTCGCGGGGCTGCTGCTCGCGCCCGTGATGCTGATCGGAAGCCTGTTCGTGCTCGCGCTGATGTTCATTTCCTGGCTGGAGGAGCGATCGCTCGTGCGCACGCTGGGGCGCCGCACGGCCCCCGAGCCCAAGGCGATGCGCTGGATCCGCAAGCGGCTCGGCGCGGACCTCGGCCGTGCGCCCCGCGTGCCCTGGCTGTACGTGGCCGCGTTCGTGGTCGCGCCGTTCGCGATGCTGCTGAACTTCGCGCCGGCGATCGCCGCGATCCTGCTCGCATTGCTCGCCGTCGCTCCGCTCGCGTTCGCGCGCCTCGACCGCTAGGCGCGCGGCGCATCGCCGTCACGGCAATCCGACGACCGCGACCTCCCTGGGATAGACGACGGTGTAGCGGGCTGAGATGTTCACGGTCTCGCCCGGCGCGATGTCGCGCTCCCAGGCGACCACGCCCTGGCGATTCTCCCAGCTCTCGCGCTGCGGCTTGGGCTGGAATTCGGTTCTGATCTCGATGCGGTCGTCGGTCGGCACGGGCGACGATTCGAGGACGAGGAGCGGCAGCGTCCTCTTGTGGAAGCTGGTGAGCGTCACCAGGTCGCTCACCTCGCGCTCGTTCTTGCCGCCGATCAGGCCGGCCGAGCCGTTGCGGTTCTTCATGCGGTCCACCTTCACGCGCACCAGGCTGTCGCGCCCGAAGGGCAGCACCAGGTCGCCGTCGGCCTGCGGATTCCAGGCGGTCGAGCCCACGTAGTCGCCGTCGCGCGAGAGCTCGATCCTTCCGGGCAGCCACACGCCGTCGGGGCGCTTCGCCTGCGCCGTGACGATCGCCGCAACGTCCTGCCGCGGCACGACGCGCAGCTGCATCTTCGCGGGCAGCGCGAGCTTCGCGAGCGACACCGTCACTTTCCTTCCGTCGGAGGGCAGGGTCACGAGCCCCGGCACCTCGAACTCGGTCGCGAAGGTCGTCTGCACCTCGGCGGGCTTTTGCTCGGGCGTATCGGCGCGGTCCGCGCTCATCTCGCGCTGCATCGCGGCCGCGGGAGCCTTGGCAGCCATGCCCAAGGCGCGTGCGTACGCCTGCGGCTCCACCAGCGACACGTACCACGTCCGGGGATCCGGTCCCTGCGGGGAGAGTCGCGGCAGGCCGGTGGAGAGCTTGAGCTTCACGCCGCTCCAGTCCTCGCCCGTGCGCTGCTCGACGATCGCCTGGCGCACCAGCTCGAGCTTCGACGCGCTCGAATCGAGGCTCGCGCGGTACGCGGGCTGCCAGCCCGCGCCGTTCACCTGATAGGAGACGCGCGCGGTGCCTTCGCCCGAGACGCCGACGAGGATCGTGCGCGTGTCCGTCGCGCCGCTGCGCAGGCGCGCGAGATCGCGCTCGAGGGCCGCGATCTGCTTCCCGGTCTCGCGCTTTTCGACCTTCGCGCGCTCGACGCGCGCGAGCGACTCGCTCGAATTCTTGCGGATCAGCTCGATCACCCCGGCGAGCGAGCGCGCATCGGGCACCGGCGCCGGCTTCTCTGCGGGGCCGCCCAGGCGCGAGAGGAACTCGTTCACCATCTGCGCGGATTTCACTTGCGCGTCGAGCTCGGATTGCCGGTCCTTGAGCGCCTGGATCCTGTCCTCGAGCTGCGCCTCGCGCGGGTCCGGCGCACGGGTGCGCGCGGCGTCCCGCGTGGACACCTCGCCGACTCGCACCCCTTCGTCCGCATTCACACGCACCGACTGCGGATCGAAATTCGCCGGGAGCCCGAAAATCTCCAGGCGCGTCATTCCCGGTGTCACCTTGACCGTTCGCTCAACCGTCGCGCTGCCGGGATAGAGCGTCACCGCGGTGATGCGCGCTGCGTTCTCGGCGTACGCGGCGCTCGCCGCGCAGACCAGCGCCGCCCCGAGCGCGGCGCTCAGCTGCCGCGGGCATTGTTGCTTCTTCATGTCTTCCTCCGAATGGTGGTCGTCCCCGATGATTGCGGGGCATGTGGCCATAAACGGAACAGGGGCGACAACGGGGTTAAAGAACTGCTGGTATCCTGACAAATCCTGACTAGCAGCCGCGCAAAAGGCGGACCGAGGGGGCATGAGCTCAAGTCCTGTCGAAACCGACTATCTGGTCATCGGCGCGGGCGCCACCGCGATGGCCTTCGTCGATACGCTGCTCGACGAGTCCGACGCGAGCGTCGTCATGGTCGACC
>JBLMWT010000200.1:0-8029 GCA_050257375.1 Sphingomonadaceae bacterium | reverse complement strand
ATGGAAGCGACCGCCGAATTCGCCGACGAGGCCAAGGAAGAGCTGCTGCGCGAGGACCGGCGGCTGCTCGGGCGGCTGCTCGGCGACGCGATCCGCGAGCAGGTCGGCGAAGAGATGCTCGACCGGATCGAGCGCATCCGGCAGACCGCGGTCGCGTTCCGGCGCACCGAGTCGGGCGCGCCCGAGACCAAGGCCGACCTCGAAGCGCTGCTGAACGCGCTCGACATCGAGCAGACGCTGCACGTGGTGCGCGCGTTCAGCTTCTTCTCGCACCTGCTCAACATCGCCGAGGACACGCAGCAGAACCGCCGGCGGCAGGCGCATGCCGAGGCGGGCTCGCCGCCGCGCCCGGGCAGCCTCGCCTGCGCGCTCGACCGGCTGCGCGCCGAGGGCGTGGGCGGCGAGGAGCTCGTCGCCTGGTTCGCGCGCGCGCGTGTGAGCCCCGTGCTCACCGCGCACCCGACTGAGGTGCAGCGCCAGAGCATCCTCGACTGCGAGCGCGAGATCGCGCGCCTGCTCGCGGCTCCGCAGGACGCGGCGCGCGACGCGCAGCTCAGGCGCGAGGTGCTGCGCCTTTGGCTCACCTCGATGCTGCGCCTCACCAAGCTCGAGGTGAGCGACGAGATCAACAACGGCCTCGCGTACTTCCGCATGACCTTCCTCGCCGAGCTGCCGCGCCTGTACGAGGAGCTGGAGGCGGCCCTGAAGGAGCGCTTCGGCCTCGCGCGCGCGCCCTGGCTCGCGCCCTTCCTCACGATAGGCACCTGGATCGGCGGCGACCGCGACGGAAATCCGAACGTGAACGCGCACACGCTCGCGCTCGCGCTCGCGCAGCAGGCGCAGCTCGCGCTCGGCCAGTACCTCGAAGAGGTGCACCGGCTGGGTAAGGAACTGTCGATCTCGACGCGCGTCAAGCGACTGCCGGCGGCGCTCGCCGCGCTCGCCGAGGCCTCGGGCGACGACTCGCCCTACCGACGCGACGAGCCGTTCCGGCGCGCGCTCACCGGCATCTACGCGCGCCTCGCGGCGAGCGCCGAGGCGCTCGCCGGCTACCGCGCAGTGCCGGCGCCGAGCGTGCGGCGGGCGCCCTACGGCTCGCCCGAAGAGCTGGCGGCCGAGCTTGACGCGATCGCGCAGGCGCTCGACGAGCTGGGCGCCGGACGCCTGGCCGAAGGGCGCCTCGCGCGCCTGCGCCGGCAGGTGAGCGTGTTCGGCTTCCATCTTGCGCCGATCGACCTGAGGCAGAGTTCCGACGAGCACGAAGCGGTCGTCGCCGAGCTGCTCGCGCGCGCCGGCGTCGAAGCGCACTACGCGGCGCTGGACGAGGAGCGGCGCGTGCTGCTGCTCGCGCGCGAGCTCGCGGGGCCCCGGCCGCTCGTCTCACCGCACCTCGCCTACTCGCAGCGCGTCGAGCGCGAGCTCGCGGTGCTCGCCGCCGCCGCCGAGGGCCACCGGCGCTTCGGCGCCCGCGCGGTGCCGCGCTACGTGATCTCGCACTGCGAGTCGGTCTCGGACCTGCTCGAGGTCGGCGTGCTCATGCGCGAGGCGGGCCTGCTGCGCCCGGGCGCGCGCCCCGAGCTCGACATGGATATCGTGCCGCTGTTCGAGTCGATCGCCGACCTTGAAAGGAGCGGCGCGATCGTCGAGCGCGCGCTCAAGCTCCCGCTGTACCGCGCCTGGGTCGACGCGCGCGGCGGCGAGCAGGAAGTGATGCTCGGCTACTCCGACAGCAACAAGGACGGCGGCTATCTCGCCTCGAACTGGTCGCTGTACGAGGCTTCGACCGGCCTGGTGCGCGTGTGCCGCGCGCACGGCGTCCGGCTGCGCCTGTTCCACGGCCGCGGCGGGACGGTCGGGCGCGGCGGCGGGCCGAGCTACGACGCGATCCTGGCGCAGCCCCCGGGCAGCGTGGACGGCGCGCTGCGCCTGACCGAGCAGGGCGAGGTGATCGCCAGCAAGTACGCCGACCCCGAGACCGGCCGGCGCAACCTCGAGACGCTCGCGGCGGCGACGCTCGAGGCGAGCGTCGGCGCGCGCGCGAGCAGCGACGCCGAGCGCGAGCGCTACGCGAAAGTGATGGAGCAGCTCGCCGCGAGCGCCTTCCGCGCCTACCGCGCGCTGGTCAAGGACACGCCGCGCTTCCTCGAGTACTTCCGCGCCTCGACGCCGATCGCCGAGATCGCCGACCTGAACATCGGCAGCCGGCCCGCGGCGCGCCGCCACTCTGCGCGCCTGGAGGACCTGCGCGCCATTCCCTGGGTGTTCAGCTGGACCCAGTGCCGGCTGATGCTGCCCGGCTGGTACGGCTTCGGCGCCGCGGTCGAGCAGTGGCTGGCGCAGCCGGGCGCTCGCCTGGAAGAGCTGCGCGCGATGCACGCGCACTGGCGGTTCTTCAGGAGCGTGCTGTCCAACCTGGACATGGTGCTCGCGAAGACCGATCTCGCGATCGCTTCGCGCTACGCCGAGCTCGTGCAGGACGTGGCGCTGCGCGAACGCGTGTTCGGCGACATCTCCGCCGAATGGCACCGCACGCGCCGCGCGCTCGCGGCGATCACGGGGCGCGACGAGTTGCTCGCCGACAACCCGACCCTCGCGCGCTCGATCCGCAACCGCTTTCCCTACCTCGACCCGCTCAATCACCTGCAGGTCGAGCTGCTCAAGCGCTACCGCGCGGGCGACACCGACGCGCGCACCAAGCGCGCCATCCACCTGACGATCAACGGCGTGGCCGCTGGGCTGCGCAACAGCGGCTGAGGCACGAAAACATGTACACGCTCTACGGCAAAACCGACTCCGGCAACTGCTACAAGGCGCGCCTCGCGCTCGAGCAGCTCCGCACCCCGTATCGCTGGATCGAGGTGCACAACACGCGCACGCCCGATTTCCTCGCCAAGAACGCGAACGGCAAGGTGCCGGTGCTCGAGCTCGAGGACGGCGGCTTTCTGTCCGAGTCGAACGCGATCCTGTGGTACCTCGCCGAAGGCACCGAGCTCGCGCCCGCCGGGCGCCTGGGGCGCGCGCGCGCGCTGCAATGGATGTTCTTCGAGCAATACAGCCACGAGCCCTACGTGGCGGTGGCGCGCTCGATCGTGCGGCACGAGCCGGTCGCTTCGCCGCGCCGCGCCGAGCTGCCGCGGCTGCGCGAGCGCGGCAACGAAGCGCTTGCGGTCATGGAGCGGCACCTCGAGCGCGAGCCGTACTTCGTCGACGGCGCGTACTCGATCGCCGACATCGCGCTGTTCGCCTACACGCACTGCGCGTCGGACGGCGGCATCGAGCTCACGCCCTATCCCGCGGTTCGCGGGTGGCTCAGGCGCGTGTACGCGCAGCCGGGCTTCGTGCCGATGCGATGACCGGCATGTTCCTCAAGGGGCTCGCGTTCGGCTTCGTGCTCGCCGCCACCGTGGGTCCGATGTGGCTGCTGTGCTTTCGCCGCACCGTCGCCTCGGGCGCGCTCGCCGGGCTGGTGACCGGATTGGGCATCGCGGTGGGCGACACCATCTACGGCGCGATCGCGGCCTTCGGCCTGACGGCGATATCGGGGCTCTTGCAGGCGCACAGGCTCTGGCTCGGCCTCGCGGGCGGCGCGTTCCTCGCCTATCTAGGTGTGCGTGCCCTGGCCGCGGCACCGGCCTCCTCAGTCAATGTTCCGACTGAAAAGACGCCGCTCGCGGCCGCCTTCCTGTCTACGCTCGGGCTGACGCTCGCCAACCCGCCGACCATCCTCGCCTTCGCGGCGATCTTCGCGGGCCTCGGCCTCGCGCAAGGAGCGGACTACGCCGCGGCGGCGCTGGTGACGCTGGGCGTGTTCATCGGCTCGGCGTCGTGGTGGCTGATCCTGGCGTTCGCAGCGGGCCGGCTGCACGGCCGGCTCGGGCCTCGGCCGATGCGCGCGATCAACGTGGTCTCGGGGGTCTCGATCCTCGGCTTCGCGGCGTGGCAGCTCGCGCAGCTCGTCTGATATCCTGCCAACGGGACGGTTAGCCACGATGCAGCTCCTCGACGCGCCGCTCGCCATCGTCGACCTGGAGACCACGGGCGCGAACGCGAGCTGGGACCGCATCACCGAGATCGCGGTGATCGAAGTCGAGGACGGCGAGGTGAGCGGCGAATGGTCGACGCTCGTCAATCCCGAAACCCCCATCCCGCCCGCCATCCAGGCGCTCACCGGCATCACGAACGACATGGTGGAAAGCGCGCCGACCTTCGCGACGCTCGCGCGCGACCTGCACGAGCGGCTCGCCGGACGCGTCGTGGTCGCGCACAACGCGCGCTTCGACTACGGCTTCCTGCGCCAGGAGTTCGAGCGCAGCGGGATCCGCTACAGCGCGCGCACGCTGTGCACGGTCAAGCTCTCCCGGCGCCTGTACCCCGGCCACGCGCGCCACAACCTGGACAGCCTGATCGACCGGCACGGGCTCGCCTGCCGCGCACGGCACCGCGCGCTCGGCGACGCCGATGCGGTGTGGCAGTTCCTGCGCGTCGCGGCGGCCGAGCACGGCGACGAGGCGCTCGGCGCCGCCGCGCGCCAGGTCGCGCGCCAGCAGACGCTGCCGCCGCACATCGAGCGCGCGGCGATCGACGCGATCCCCGACGCGCCGGGCGTATACCTGCTCTACGGCGAGGGCGGCGCGCCGCTGTACGTCGGCAAGAGCATCGCCATGCGCACGCGCGTGCTCGCGCACTTCGCCGATGACCTGCGCTCGGCGCGCGAGATGCAGCTCGCGCGCGAGGTGCGCCGCATCGACTGGCGGCGCACCGCGGGCGAGCTCGGCGCGCTGCTGCGCGAAGCGGAGCTCGTGAAGGAGCTCACCCCGGTGTACAACCGCCGCCTGCGGCGCGCGAGCGAGCTGTGCGGCTTCGTGCGCGACGGCGCGTCGCTGCGCCTGGCGCAGGGCGACGAGATCGACGCCGAGGCGGTGCCCCAGGTGCACGGCGTGTTCCGCTCCAAGCGCGCGGCGCTCGCCGCGCTGCGCGGCCTCGCCGACGAGCACGGGCTTTGCCTGCAGACGCTCGGCCTGGAGCGCGCGCAAAGGCGGCGCGCGGCGTGCTTTCGCCACCAGATCGGGCGCTGCGCGGGCGTGTGCGCGGGGCGCGGAAGCGCCGCCGCGCACGACGCGCGCGTGTCCGCCGCGCTCGGACGGCTGAAAGCGGTGTCCTGGCCGTGGCGCGGGCCGGTCGGCGTCGTCGAGGAGGACCGCGCGCGCGACGCGACCGACGTGCACGTGGTGTACAACTGGTGCTACCTCGGCACCGCCGGTTCCGAAGCCGAGGTCGCGGAGCTGCTCGAAGGCGGCGCGCGTGCGCGCTTCGACCTGGACCAGTACAAGATCCTCGCGCGCCACCTGCTCGGCGGGCACGCGCGCGTCGTCGAGCTCGCGGCCCGCTGATGCACCTCGAGCTGCTCGTCCCGGGGCTGCTGCCCGCACGCGAATCCCTGCGCGAGGCGCTCGGCGGGCTGCGCCTGCCGGCGCTCGAGCTGCTGCTCGCGCGCGGGCGCGCGGACTGGGCCGAGGCGGCATCGCCCGAGCGCTGGCTCGCCGAGGCCTTCCTCGGCGAGGACGCGCCGCTTCCCGCCGGCGCGCTCACCGTGCTCGCCGACGGTGCGCCGGAGGGCGCGCCCGGCGCGGCGCCGTGGATGCGCGCGGACCCGGTGCACCTGCGGCTGCACGGCGACGCGATGGCGCTCGTGCCGAGTGCCGCCTTCGCGATCTCGCGCGAGGAGGCCGAGGCGCTGTGCGAGACGCTCGACACGCACTTCGCGGGAACGTTCGCGCTGTATCCGCTGCGCCCCGAGCGCTGGTGCGCGCGGCTCGAAGCCGACGTGTCCGTAGCCGCCGAGTCGCCGCTTGCGGTGGCCGGCTCGGACCTTGACGCGCATCTCGCCGCGGGCCCGGACACGCGCCGCTGGCACGCGCTGCTCAATGAGCTGCAGATGCTGCTGCACGATCATCCGGTGAACCGCGCGCGCGCGGAGCGCGGCGCGCCCGCGGTGAATAGCCTGTGGCTCTGGGGCGCGGGCGCGCTGCCCGCCGCGGCGCGCGGTCCCTGGCAGTCGGTCACGGCCGACGAGCCGATCGCGCTCGGGCTCGCGCGGCTCGCCGGCATGCGCCACCGTCCGCTGCCACGCTCCGGCGAGGAATGGCTCGCGCGCGCGCCCGAGGACGGCAGGCACCTGCTCGTGCTGGATGCCCTGCGCGCGGCCTGCGCGCTCGGCGACGCGGAAGCCTTCCGCGAGGGTCTGCTCGAGCTCGAGTCGCGCTGGTTCGCGCCGCTGCTCGAGGCGCTGCGCGGCGGAAGCGTCGGCATGCTGACGCTGCGCGTTCCGGATGGCGCCCAGGCGCTTTCTTTCGAGGCGATCCGCGGCGACCTGCGGCGCTTCTGGCGCCGAGCGCGCGCGCTGGGGAGCTACGCTTGAAGTTCGCCGTGCGCGCCTTTGCCGAAGCCGACCGGCGCGCGCTCGAGCGCGCCGGCTTGCACCCGGTGCTCGCGCGCGTGTACGCCGCGCGCCGCATCCGCTCGCCCGAGGAGCTCGCCTACGACAGCGCGCGCCTCGCGCCGCCTGCGCTGCTCGCCAACGCGGAGGCCGCCGCGGCGCTGCTCGCCGACGCGATCGCCGCGCGGCGCAGGATCCTCATCGTCGCCGACTACGACGCCGACGGCGCGACCGCCTGCGCGGTGGGCGTGCGCGCGCTGCGCGCGTTCGGCGCGGAGATCGACTACCTGGTGCCGGACCGCTTCGCGCTCGGCTACGGCCTCTCGCCGGAGCTGGTGGACCTCGCGGCGCAACGCCGGCCGCAGCTGCTCGTCACCGTGGACAACGGCATCGCGAGCGTCGAAGGCGTGGAGCGCGCGCGCGCGCTCGGCATCGCGACGCTGATCACGGACCATCACCTCCCCGGACCCGAACTGCCGGCCGCCGAGTGCATCGTCAATCCGAACCAGCCGGGCTGCACGTTCCCGTCGAAGTCGCTCGCCGGCGTCGGCGTCATGTTCTACGTCGCGCTCGCGCTGCGCGCCGAGCTGCGCCGGCGCGGCGCGTTCGAAGCCGGCGGCGAGCCCAACCTCGGCGCGCTCGCCGACCTGGTCGCGCTCGGCACGGTGGCCGACGTCGTGCCGCTCGACGCGAACAACCGCATCCTGGTCGCGCAGGGCCTGAAGAGACTGCGCAGCGGCCGCGGCCTGCCGGGGCTCGCCGCGCTGCTGCGCATCGCGGGGCGCTCGCCCGCGCAGGCGAGCGCGTTCGACCTGGGATTCGTCGCCGGGCCCCGCCTGAACGCGGCCGGACGCCTCGCCGACATGAGCCTGGGCGTGGAATGCCTGGTGACCGACGACGAGGCGCGCGCGGCCAACATCGCGCAGCAACTCGACCAGCTCAACCGCGAGCGCCGCCGCATCGAGGGCGACATGCTCGAGGACGCGCTCAAGTCGGTCGGGCGCCTGCCCGAGCCCTGCGGCGCGGCCGTCGCGCTCTTCCAGCCGGGCTGGCACCAGGGCGTGGTCGGCATCCTCGCCGCGCGCCTGCGCGAGCGCCTGCACCGACCGGTGGTGTGCTGCGCCCGGGCGGACGGCGGCCTGATGCGCGGCTCGGGGCGCTCGATTCCCGGGCTGCACCTGCGCGACTGCCTGGACCTGGTGGCCAAGCGCGAGCCCGGCCTGATCCTGCGCTTCGGCGGCCACGCGCAGGCCGCCGGGCTCACGCTGCGCGAGCGCGATTTCGAGCGCTTCGCCGCCGCCCTCGAGCGCGCGGCGGCCGAGATGCTCCCCGCCGACGCGCTCGCGCCGGTGCTCGAAACCGACGGCGAGCTCGAACCCGAGCACGCGACGCTCGGCGTCGCGCAGCTCATCGAAGATCAGATCTGGGGCCAAGGGTTTCCGCAGCCCGTGTTCTGCGATACATTCGCCGTCGAAAGCCAGCGCATCGTGGGCGAGCGGCACCTGAAGCTGCGCCTCGCGAAGGACGGCAGGAAGTTCGAGGCGATCCGCTTCAACGCGCTCGAGCGCGGCGCGCAGTCACCCGGCGCGCCGC
>JBLMWT010000199.1:0-4459 GCA_050257375.1 Sphingomonadaceae bacterium | reverse complement strand
TGCTCGGCTTCCTGCTGCTCGCGCTCGTGTACCGGCGCCACCTCGCCAAGTCCTGGCCGCTGCGCGAGGACTTGCCGCGCTTCGTCGCCTGCGGCCTCGTCGGCCACACGGCGCACGTGGGCCTCGTCACCTGGGGCATCGACCTGTCGACTGCATTCTCGAGCGCGCTGGTGCTCACCAGCGGGCCGCTGTTCACGCTGCTAATCCTCGCATTTGCCGGGGTCGAGAAGCTGCGCCGACGCCAGCTCGCCGGCACCTTTGCCGCCTTTCTGGGCATCGTCATCTTCCTGTCCGACAAGTTCGTGCGCGGTGTGGCGCTCGCGGGCGCGGGCGACCTGGTGCTGCTGTTTGCGGCATCGCTCTTTTCTCTCTACACGGTGATCGCGCGCCCGATCACCGAGCGCTACGGCCCGTTGCCGGTGCTCGCCTATTCCCTGCTCTTCGGTGCGCCGCCGCTCGTGCTCATCACCGCTCCGTCGTTCTTCGCCGCGCCGCTCGGTGCGTTGCCACCGCTGGTCTGGCTCGGGCTCGTTTGGGCGATCTTCGTCTCGGCCTTCCTCGGCTGGCTCGTATGGGCGTGGGTGAACGCGGTGCGCGGCCTGGCGCGCAGCGCGCCCCTTCAATACCTCATGCCGCCGATCGCGGGGCTGGTGGCCTGGCTCACGCTCGGCGAACACTTCACGCCGATGAAGATCGGTGGCGCGGCGCTCACCATGGCGGGTGTCGCGTGGGCGCAGTTCGGCGGCGGGCATGCGCCGCCGCGCGAGACCGCGCAGGCCGACACGCCGTGAGTCGCGCCGCCGCGGGCGCACCGCTTCCCCGCACCGTCTGGGCCCTGGGAGTCGTGTCGTTGCTGATGGACAGCTCCTCGGAGCTGGTGCACGCACTTCTGCCCATTTACATGACCGGCGTGCTCGGCGCGAGCATGATCGAGGTAGGCCTGGTGGAAGGCATCGCCGAAGGCACCTCGGCGATCGTCAAGGTCTTCTCCGGCACGCTGTCGGATTGGCTCGGGCGCAGGAAGCTGCTGCTTGCGCTCGGCTACGGGCTCGCGGCCGTGTCCAAGCCGCTGTTTCCGCTCGCCAACGGCATCGCACTGGTCGCCGGCGCGCGCTTCATCGACCGCGTCGGGAAGGGCATTAGGGGCGCGCCGCGCGACGCGCTCATCGCGGACGTCACGCCGCACGAAGCGCAGGGCCGAGCCTACGGCTTGCGACAGGCCCTCGACTCCGTCGGCGCGGTGCTCGGCCCCCTCGCAGCGGTCGTGCTGATGGCGCTGTTCGCCGAAAGCCTGCGCACCGCGCTGTGGGCGGCGGTCGTTCCGGCGCTCGCGTGCCTGCTGGTGATCGCCTTCGGCGTGCGCGAGCCGCAGGCGGCAGCTGCGAAGAAGGCCACGAATCCGCTGTCGCGCGCGATGCTCGCGCGCCTCGGCGCGCGCTATTGGCTGGTCGTCGCGCTCGGCGCGCTGCTCACGCTGGCACGCTTTTCCGAGGCGTTCCTGGTACTGCGCGCGGCCGACGTCGGTCTCGCCACGACCTACGTGCCGCTCGTCATGGTGGCGATGAGCGCCGTATACGCGGCCGCCTCCTATCCCGCAGGCATCGCCGCTGACCGCGGCAAGCGGCGCGCGCTCATCGGCTGGGGGCTCGCCGCGCTGATCGCGGCCGACGTGACGCTCGGCGCCGCGAGCGGCGTCACCGCGGTGTTCGCGGGCGTCGCGCTATGGGGGGTACACATGGGACTCACGCAGGGCCTGCTGTCGGCACTGGTCGCCGGCGCCGCGCCTGGGGAAGCGCGCGGCACGGCGTTCGGCGTGTTCAACCTGGTGACCGGTGCGGTGCTGGTCGGCGCCAGCCTGCTCGCGGGCTGGCTATGGGGCGCCTACGGACCGGCGGCCACCTTTTACGCCAGCGCCGCCTTCACCGCGCTGGCGCTCGCCGGTCTGCTCGCGGCTTCGCGCCCGCGCTAGAATTCGCGCCGGTTTTTCGACATCGAGCGACGTCATGTCGGGTGCCCATATCGAAGCGCAGGGCGAACACACCAAAGGAATCGCGCTGCTGATCGCGATCCTGGCGCTCGTGCTCGCCCTGTCCGAAACGCTCGGCAAGTCGGCGCAAACGGCGGCGCTCGACGCCAACATCGAGGCGTCCAACCTGTGGGCGTTCTTCCAGGCGAAGACGATCCGCCAGACCACTCTGCGCACCGCCGCGGAGCAGCTCGAAGCGCTCGGCACGAGCGAGGCGGCGAAGAAGCAGGCCGAAGCGTGGCGGAAGACTGCCGAGCGCTACCAGACCGAGCCCGAGACCGGCGAAGGCCGCAAGGAGCTCGCTGAGCGCGCGAAGAAGGCGGAGGCGCGGCGCGACCGCTCGATGGCCGCCTATCACCAATACGAGCTCGCCTCGGCCGCCGTGCAGATCGCCATCGTCCTCGCCTCGGCCTCGATCATCACCGCGGTTCCCGCGCTCGCCTGGCTTGCCGGCGCGCTCGGCGCCGTCGGCGCGGCGCTAAGCGTGGTGGGGCTCTGGTTCCCTACCGCGCTCCATCTCGTGTAAGGCTTTATCTCTCTGTCCTGCGCGGACCCTATAATCCGCGCATGTACGAAGCGCCGCTCAGCCTCGGCGAGATCCGCGCCCGGCTCGGCCCGGCCTGGCCGCCGGCCGGGCTGGTCGATGCCCACGCGCACGCCTTCGAGCCCGACCATCCGCTCGCCACGGCGCGCGACTACGATCCCGAGCCCTACCCGATCGAGGCCTATCGCCGTCACGCGCAGGCGCTCGGCGTCGCGCGCTGCGTGCAGGTCACCTCGAGCTGCTACGGCTTCGACAATTCGGTGACGCGCGCCGCGCTCGGCGAGCTCGGCGCGCCGGCGCGCGGCGTAGCGATGATCGCCCCGGAGATACAGGACGCCGAGCTCGAGCGCTACGTCGCCGCCGGCTTCGTCGCGGCGCGCATCCTGACCGCGCGCCCCGGGGTGATTGGCGCGTCCGACTTCGAAGAGGTGGCGCGGCGCTGCGCGCGCCACGGCTGGCACGTCGAGATCGGCGTGCGCGATGCCGCGGAGTGGGCCGCGCTCGAGCCGCGGCTCGCCGCCTCGCCGGTGCCGCTCGTGTTCGAGCATCTGGGGCGCGCGCGCGGCGACGAAGGCGTCGAGACGGAGGGCTTTCGCGCGCTGCTGCGCCTGCTCGAGGCGCGCCCGGAGTTCCACGTCAAGCTGACCGGCGAGCTGGAGGGCATGCAGCCGGTGCTGCACGTGCTCGCCGAGCGCTTCCCCGAGCGGCTCGTATGGGGCTCGAACCTGCCGCACACGCGGCCTGACGCGCTGCTCGCGCTGTGGGAGTGGCTTCCCGACGCGACCCTGCGCCGCAAGGTGTTCGCGGACAACGCCGCGCGGCTGTACCGCTTCTAGGCGCCGACCGCGGCGTCCGACACGTAGGGGTTCGAGGCGCGCTCTTCACCGAAGGTCGACATCGGGCCGTGGCCGGGCAGGAAGGCGACGTCGTCGCCGAGCGGAAACAGGTTCTCGCGGATCGACCGGACGAGCGCCGCAGGGTCGCCGCGCGGGAAGTCGGTGCGCCCGACCGAGCCGGCGAACAGCACGTCGCCGACGAACGCCAACCGCTCCTCGGGCGCGAAGAACACCACGTGCCCGGGCGTGTGACCCGGGCACCAGCGCACCTCGAGGGTCACGCTGCCGAAGCGCACGCTGTCGCCCTGTTCGAGCCAGCGCTCGGGCTCGAACGCCTCCATCGGCGCGAAGCCGAAGCGCCGCGACTGCGCGGGCAGCTGCTCGATCCAGAAGCGGTCCTCGCGCTGCGGTCCCTCGACCGGCACGCCGGTGAGGCGCCGCAGTTCGGCGGTGGCCCCGCAATGGTCGATGTGCCCGTGGGTGAGGAGGATTTTCTCCAGCTCCGCCCCGGAGCGCCGCAGAGCCTCGAGGATGCGCTCGAGGTCGCCGCCCGGATCGACCAGCGCGGCCTTGTTCGTCTTCTCGTCGATCAGCAGCGAGCAGTTCTGCTGGAACGGCGTGACCGGGATGATCGCGACTTTCACTCGACGGAGTGTACCGTGGGTACCGGCGGCGCCGCGACGCGCCCCGGCGCGCGCACCAGGAAGAGCAGCGGCAGCATCGCGGCGAAGCTCGCGGTGATCAGCCACAGGGCGTCGACGAAGGCGGTCAGGCGGGCCTGGTCGCCGACCGCCTGCGCGAGCAGCTGGACGCCTAGCGGCGAAGTCGGCGCCAAATGCAGTCCCTGCAGGTACTGGGCCGCCGCGCCGTTGAACGGCGTCACCTGGCCGCGCATAAGCTCCCACTGGGCCTGCGTCGCGCGCGTGAGGTAGGTCGACACGACCGAGATGCCGATCGCAGAGCCGACCGAGCGCACCAGGCTGTAGATGCCGGCCGCCTCGGCGGCGTGATCGTGCGCGATGGTGGAGAACGCGAGCGTCGACATCGGCACGA
>JBLMWT010000198.1:0-14483 GCA_050257375.1 Sphingomonadaceae bacterium | reverse complement strand
GGCGGCGTCGAGGCTCGCGTCGGCCCCGAAGTGCCGGTCGAGCCCGGACATGATCCGGTTCCAGGCCGGCGCGGGCAGCAGTTGCGGCGGGTAGGCGACGTGGCAGCTGCCGCATTCGGCGCGCCACTGCGGGTTGTCGGCGGTGAAGCGCTTGCCGTCGGCCAGCGCCTGGTGCGCCACGATTGAGGCGAAAAGCAGGGCCATCCAGCGCATCGTGTCCTCCTATCTGAGCGAAAGCAGGTAGGCGAGCACGTCGGCCTTTTCCTGCGCCGAGCAGGTGCGCCCCAGCACGTC
This sequence comes from Sphingomonadaceae bacterium, assembly GCA_050257375.1. Lineage (GTDB taxonomy): Bacteria > Pseudomonadota > Gammaproteobacteria > Burkholderiales > SG8-39 > DAHVFK01. Next base: position 14,189 of record JBLMWT010000198.1, on the reverse strand, counting down.
GTTGCAGTTGCGCCGGAACCACTTATCGACGCGCGCGGAATCCGCGAAGCGCTCGGGGTTGGCCGCGGGCGCGAGCGGCGCGATCGTCTTGCCGGTCCGGGCGTGGCGGCCCGCCTCGAGCGGATTCGCGGTGTGGCACGACGCGCAGCTCCAGTCGCTCGCGTGCTTGGCGTTGAAAAAGCGCTCCCCGCGGGGCGCCGACGGCGCCGCGGCGCCCGCCGCTTCGAAGTCCTTCAAGATCTCCGACGGAGTCGCCGCGGCGGCCGAGCCGGCGACGAGCAGGCCGAAGATGAATCCCAGAGTGCGCATATCGCTTTCCTCCGCTTGGAGTCGACGATCGGCACTCTAGGGACGGCGAATTAAGACCTCATTAACTCCTTCGCCTGCACAGCACCTCGATCGGCACGATGCGCGCCTGCGCCACGCCCCGTCCGGCGTTCGCCATGATCTCTCGTGCGTTCTCGCCGTGGATGAGCATCACCGCGCGGTGCGGCGGCTTCTCGCCGCGCGCGACGATCTCGCGCGAGCGCGCGCCGAAGGCGAGCGCCTCCTCCGCGGTGCTGCGCAGGCGCAGGATCTCGAAGCCGGCGGCGTCCAGTCCCCGGCGCGTGTCCTCCGGCGTGGCGAGAAAGCTCGCCGCGGCGCTTGCCGCCCAGGGCATCGGGTAGTCGGGCTCGGGCCCGGGTCCGCGCGCGATCTCGGAGAGCACGAGCCACCCGCCGGGCTTCAGCACACGTCGCACCTCGCGATAGAGCGCGCCCTTGTCGGCGATGTTCATTGACACGTTTATCGAGTAGGCGCCCTCGAAGCTCGCGTCGGCGAACGGCATCGCGAGCGCGTCGCCCTGCTCGAAGCGTACGCGCCCGGCGAGGTCGAGCAGGCCGGTCAGATGGCGCGCGACCTCGCAGAACTCGGCGGTCAGGTCGATGCCAGTCACGCGACAGCCGAAACGCTGCGCGATGTACCGCGCCGGACCGCCGATGCCGCTGCCGACGTCGAGCAAGTGGTGGCCCGCTTCGACCTCGAGCGAATCGGCGAGCTCGCGCGTCGCCTCCAGGCCGCGAGTGTGGAACTGATCGTACGCTGACAGCGCTTCAGGGCTCGGGCGCGCGGGATCGACGCCGTCCTCGGCGAGCGCCGCGGCGAGACGCTCGAGCAGCGTGCCGCGGCTGTAATGGTCCGTAATGTGCCGTTCCGCACCCATGGCGGGGATCTCTTCGGTTAAGCTTACTCCGATCATGCTCGAACCTCTCGCCGTCGATAGCCTGGAAGTGCTGGTGCTGGTCGACAACACGACCGACAGCCTGTCGAGCACGCCGAAGAGCGTGTTGCCGGAATGGACCGGCCTGCTCACCGGCGGGCGCATGCACATCCTCTCGGGCTCGGCGATCTGCTGCGCGAATCACGGGCTGTCGCTGCTCCTCACCGCGCAGATCGGCGTAACGCGCCGCTCGATGCTGCTCGACGCCGGCCCCGAGGGCGCTGCGTTCCTGCGCAACGCCGGCATCCTCGGCGTGGACTTCGCCGGCATCGAGTCGGTGGTGCTGTCGCACGGGCACTGGGACCACGCGGGCGGCCTGCTCGCGGCGCTCGAGGCGATCGTGCGCGACCGCGGCAAGGGCGGCGTCGATTGCTACGTGCACCCGGGCATGTTCGCGCAGCGCGCGGCCCAGCGCCCGAGCGGAGAGCTGTTCGTGCACGAGCCGGTGCCCGATCCGGCGCTGCTCGCCGACGCCGGCGCGCGCGTGGTGAATACGCGCGAGCCGCAGCTGCTGTGCGAGGGCTCCTTCTACCTGAGTGGCGAGATTCCGCGCCGCACTTCCTACGAGGTCGGCCTGCCCGGACACGTGCGGCGCAGCGCCGACGGAAAGTCCTGGGAGCCCGACCCGCTGCTGATGGACGAGCGCTTCGTGGCGGTGCGCGTGAAGGGGAGGGGCCTGGTCGTGCTCACCGCCTGCTCGCACGCCGGGGTGATCAACGTGCTCAGGCACGCCACCGAACTCTTCCCCGACGTGCCGCTGTACGGCGTGCTGGGCGGCTTTCACCTCTCGGGCGTGACCGAGAAGGCGATCCCCGAGACCGTGCGCGACCTGAAGAAGCTCGGGCCCAAGCTGCTCGCGCCCGGGCACTGCACCGGCTGGCGCGCGCTCGCCGCGATGTCGCAGGCCTTCGGCGAGGAGGAGCTGGCGCCTTCGGCCGTCGGCAAGCGTTACTTCATCGACCGGCGCGCCGCGCCTAGGCGCGCTCCTGGCGCCAGCGCGCGGCCTCCGCGCGGATCGCGCCGATAAGCACCTGCAGCGCGGGGCCCGGCGCCGCGTCGGCGCGCAGCGCGAGGCCTATCGGCTCCTCGGTGCCCGTGGTCGACAGCGGAACGCGCGCGAGCAGCCCGGCGGAGAGGTCGATCTCGATCGCGCCGATCGGCGCGAACCACACCATGTCGCCGGTGCGCGTGAGCGCGCGCGCGAACGACACCGACAGCGTCTCGACGCGGTCCTCGGGTAGCGCGAGTCCGTGCGCGGCCACCAGACTCTCGGCGCTCTGGCGCAGGGTGGTGCCCGGCGTCGCGACGATCGCGGGGTAGCGCAGGGCGCGCTCCAGCCCCGGCTCGCGCTCGCGCAGCAGCGGATGGTCCGGATGTACGGCGAGCGCGAGCGCGTCGGCATACAGGTGCTCGAAGGTGAGGCCGGTCATGTGCTCGGGATCGGACAGGCGCGTCAGCGCGACGTCCAGCTCACGGTGCTGCAGCTGCGCGAGCAGCAGCGCGTTCGGACCGCTCGCGACCCGCAGCAGCGTGCCCGGCATCTCGGTGCGAAAGCGCAGCACCGCCGGCGGCGCGAAGCACGGAGCGACCGAGGGCAGCAGCCCGAGGCGCAGCACGACGCCGCCGCGCTGCCGCGCCTGCGCCAGGCTGTCGACGCCCTGCTCGAGCGCCGCGACGCTTGCGCGCGCATGGCGCAGGAACACTTCGGCCGCGGTGGTCGGCACGGCGCCGCGCCGTCCACGGCGAAACAGCGGCGCGCCCAGGATCTCCTCCAGCTCGCGCAGCGTCTTGGACACGGCGGGCTGCGTGATCGCGAGCCGCTCGGCGGCGCGTTGGATCGAGCGCTCCTCGGCGACGGCGAGGAAGCACTGAAGGTGGCGCAGCTTCAGGCGTCCGTCCAGCATGGTTGTATAACCGGTGGTTATGCGAACAGGCAGAAAACGTCAATATACATAACTTTTCGTGCCGGCTAGATTTGTTGACTTCGATCAACGAGGAGCCCGAATGGCTGCCGCAGTCGTATCGCCCCAAACGCCCGTCGCCGAGCGGCTGACGCCGCGCGACTGGGCGAGTCATCCGCCGTACGTCTATCCCGCTTACAAGTCGACCATCAAGCGCGGCCCGACCAAGCCGCTGGTACCGCTCGCGGGCGCGCTCGCCCAGCGCCGCGCACCGGTGTACGGGCACGACGACATCGGGCCGCTCGACCACGATCTCACCAAGAACGCGGCGAGGAACGGCGAGCCGCTCGGCGAGCGCATCGTGGTCACCGGGCGCGTGCTCGACGAGGGCGGGCGCCCGGTCGCGAACACGCTGGTCGAGATCTGGCAGGCGAACGCCGCGGGCCGCTACGTGCACAAGGTCGACCAGCACCACGCACCGCTCGATCCGAATTTCCTCGGCGCGGGGCGCTGCCTCACCGACGCGCAGGGCCGTTACCGCTTTCTCACTATCAAGCCGGGCGCGTATCCCTGGGGCAATCACCCGAACGGCTGGCGCCCGAACCATATTCACTTCTCGCTGTTCGGCGAGTACTTTGCGAGCCGCCTGGTCACGCAGATGTTCTTCCCCGGCGACCCGCTGCTCGCGCTCGATCCCATCTACCAGAGCGCGCCCGAGGGCGCGCGCGAGCGGCTCGTCTCGCAGCTCAATCTGGATGCCGTCGGCGAGCCGGGCTTCGCGCTCGGCTTCGAGTTCGACATCGTGCTGCGCGGCGCGGCCGAAACGCCCATGGGGAGATAGGCCATGACGCTCAAGCAGACCCCGTCGCAGACCGTCGGGCCGTACTTCGCCTACGGTTTGACTCCCGAGCAGTACGGCTACGAGTACAGGAGCCTGTTCGGTCCAATGCTCGCCGGGCCCGAGGCGCGCGGCGAGCACATCCGGCTCACCGGACGCGTGTTCGACGGCGACGGCGTGCCGATCAACGACGCGATGATCGAGATCCTGCAGCCCGACGCGGAGGGGCGTTTCGTCGCCTCGGCCTCTGAAGCGCGCGCGAGCGACTTTCGCGGCTTCGGACGCTGCGGCACCGGCACGCATGCGTCGCTGCACTTCTGGTTCGACACGGTGAAGCCCGGCGCCGCTGCGCCCGGCGAGGCGCCGCACATCGACGTCATCGTCACCATGCGCGGCATGCTCAGCCACGCCTTCACGCGCGTGTACTTCGACGACGAAGCCGAGGCGAACACGCGCGACCCGGTGCTCGCGGCCCTGGCGCCCGAGCGGCGCGCGACGCTCGTCGCGCGGCGCGAAGCGCATCCCGGCGGCGCGGCCTACCGCTTCGACATCCGCATGCAGGGCCCGAAAGAGACGGTGTTCTTCGACCTGTAGGACCGGCCGCTAGCGGAAGCGGCATGCGCCGTTCACGGTGCCGCCGCGACGAGGAACAGCCGCCGGAACGGGAACAGCGTGCGGCCGTCGGAGCGCCGCGGATACGCGAGGCGAAGGCGCGCAGCGTAGTTCGCCTCGAACGCCGCGCGTTCCGCGTCGTCGGCCAGCGCATCGAGGAACTGGCGCAGCCAGGTGCCCTTGGTCCACTCCTTCACCGGGTCCTCGCCTTCCAGCACCTGCAGGTACTCGGTCTCCCAGATATCCAGGCGCGCCGCGAGCGGCGCCAGAATCTCGTAGTAGACCCCCGGAGCGGCCACCGGCGAGGGCACGAGCAGCGGCGCGAGCCGTTCGCGCCACGGCCCGGAGCGCACCGTGTTGGCGATTTCCCGGTGCGACGGCGCCTCGAAATTGCGCGGCATCTGCACGGCCAGCACGCCACCGGGGGCGAGCTGCGCAAGCAGCGACGGGAACAGCCGCTCGTGGTCGCCGAGCCACTGCAGCGCCGCGTTCGAGTAGATCAGGTCGACCGGCTCGCCGGCGCGCCAGTCGGCGATGCCGCACTGCTGCCAGCGCGCGCGCGGGAACTCCTGCGCCGCTTTCGCCAGCATGGCAGCCGAATCGTCGACGCCGGTGACGCGCGCCGCTGGCCAGCGCTCGCCGATCAGCCGGGTCACGTTGCCTGCGCCGCAGCCTAAGTCGACGACGGCGCGGGGCGCGGCCAACGGCACCGCGGCGAGCAGGTCTGCCGCCGGGCGCAGTCGCGGTGCCGCGAAGCGCAGGTACTGGTCGGGACTCCAGCTCATCGGGCCGCCGTCACGCGCCGAGCCGCCGACGGCGCATGCCGCGGCGGACCTAGGCCTGCCGTTGCCAGTCGGCGCGCCGGAAGCGCTTGCGGCGCGCCTGCGCGACCGAGCCGCGCTCCGCGTACTCCTCGAGGCGCCGCAGCACGGCCGCGGCCACCTCGCCGGGCAGCGCGCGCGCTACCGAGCCGAAGCGCCCGGCGATGTCCTTCGCCGCCAACAGATTGGTGCCGTCGTGGAAGTAGCCGCGCTCGCGGTCCCAGACCAGCGCGCGTTCGGCGGCATCCATCCCGTAGCACAGCTCGAAGCGGTCGAGGTTGCCGTCGGATGCCTGCGATACGAAAAGGTCGAAGTAATCGTCGTGAAACCAGCGCCGCCGCCTTTGCGGCGAGTCCTGCGTAACCCCCAGAATCTCGCGCATCGTCTCCCGTAGCCTCTCGTGTCCGGTGACTCCTCCTGTCACGAGTGTACCGCAAGCCGGGGCGCTAGAATGCGCCTCCCCGTCGTTCACCCCTGGAGAGTCTTTCATGTCCATCTCGATGTACCAGGCAAGCGCGCCGTGCTTTCTCACCACGCTCGGCAACCTTTCGGCGATCCTGGACAAGGCGCAGACCTACGCCGAGCAGAAGAAGCTCGACCCCGCGACCCTGCCCGGCTGCCGACTGTATCCCGACATGCTGCCGCTCGCGCGCCAGGTGCAGATCGCGTGCGACAACGCCAAGGGCGCCGTGGCGCGCCTCGCCGGCGCCGAGAACCCGCGTCACGAGGACGTCGAGACCACGCTGCCGGAGCTCAAGGCGCGCATCGCCAGAACGATGGAGTTCATCAAGGGATTCACGCCGGCCCAGATCGACGGCAGCGAAGAGCGCGAGATCGTGCTCAAGCTGGGCAGGAACGAGCAGAAATGGCGCGGGATGCAGTACCTGCTCGGCTTCGCGCTGCCCAACTTCTACTTCCACGTCGTGACCGCCTACGACATCCTGCGCCACAACGGCGTGGAGCTCGTCAAGCGCGACTACATCGGCAACCCGTAGCTCACAGCCCGCGCAGGTAGGGGCCGTCGAGCAGGTCTTGGGACAGGTATCGCTGGCGATAGGTTTCGAACGGCTCGCGGTCGGCCGCTTCGATCGCCTTCTGCGCTTCGAGCGACTCGGCCGCCATGCGCTCGAAATCTTCGCGCGCGCGCGCCTCGGCCGCCAGGCTGCGCAAGGCCTCGCGGTGGCGCGCTGATTGCTCGGCGGCGAAATCCACGTAGGAGCCGGCGTGCCGGCCGCGCAGCTCGGCGAGCACGCGCGCCGACGGCAGGCGCGAGGGGTCGGCGAGCGCCGCGCGCGCCGCGGCGAGCGCCTCCGCGTAGTGCTCTGCCCCGTGCGCCGCGTCGAGCGCCTCGACGATCGGCGCGCATTCGTCGAGCAGGGCGCGGCCCCAGTCGGCGAGCGCGACTTCGCGCCCGCCGCGGTCCAGGCGCAGTCCAGGCTCGCGGCCGCGTTCGGCGACGCGATGCTGGTTGCGCGAGATGAAGGCGATTTCCTCGGGCGTGTCGGGCGGGCTGTCGGCGAGCAGGCAGTGAAGCAGGAACACGTCGAGCAGGCGCATGGTCTGCGCGCCGACGCCGATCGGATCGAAGGGATCGAGATCGACCAGGCGGACCTCGACGTACTCGACGCCGCGCGCGCCGAGCGCACGTAGCGGACGCTCGCCCGGCTCGATGCGGCGCTTTGGACGGATCGTGCCGTAGAACTCGTTCTCGATCTGTAGCAGCGCCGTGGAGAGCTGGCGGTAATCGTCGCCGTCGCGCAGCCCGATCGCCTCGTACGGCGGGTACGGCCGGGTGAGCGCCGGATAGAGCGACGCGGCGTAGGGCTTCAGGCCGTTGAAGGTCACCGCGAGCGAGGCCTGTGCCTCGCTCTGGTAGCCGAGCGGCCCCATGCGCAGCGATGTGCCGTGCGGCAGGTGCAGCGTGCCCGGGGCGAGCTCGAGCAGGCGGTGCCCGCGGCCCGCGACGAAGCTGCTGCACACGGCGGGCGAGGCGCCGATCAGGTAAATCGGCAGCCACGAGTGGCGCCGGAAGTTGCGGATCAGAGCGAAATAGGCGTCGTTGCGATAGGCGCCGTCGTTGCCCGCAACGCCGTCTGCGCTGCGCAGGGCCGGCCATGCGGCCTCGGGGAGCGAGAAGTTGTAGTGCACGCCCGAGATGGTCTGCATGCGCCGGCCGTAGCGGTAGGACAGGCCGCGCCGGTAGATGGTCTTCGCCCGGCCGACGTTGGAGCGGCCGTACTCCCCGAGCGGGATGTCGTTTTCCGACGGCAGCCGGCACGGCATGCTCGTCGCCCAGAGCAGCTCGTCGCCGACGTGGCGGTAGACCTCCTGGTGGATGCGCGTCAGCTCGGCGAGACAGTCCTCGATGCGTGCGTGCGCGCCGGTGATCAGCTCGAGCTGCGACTCGCTGAAATCGGTGGTGATGTGCGGATGCGTGAGCGCCGAGCCGAGGCCGGCCGGATGCGGCGTGCGCGCGAGCGAGCCGTCGGGCGCGACGCGCAGGCTCTCCTTCTCGACGCCGCGCAGGATGCCGCGCAGCAGTCCGGGCGCGAGCGCCCGCAGCCGTTCCTCCAGGCGGGACAAGCGCCTGCTCCTGTGCTTTCGGGGCGCCTAGGGTAACAGATGGTCGTCGCCCTCCTGCGAACCGATAGCCCTGCCGGCGACCCGGCGATTCGCTTCAGCGCGGGTAGTAGCCGGGAGGCGGCGGGGGAGGCGGAGCGGAGTAGTAGTACTGTCGGCGGTAGCGACGTGCCGGCTCGCCGGCCGCCGGCACCTTGTCGCCTTTCGCGTACATGCATTGCGTGTAGGCCATGTCGTAGCGCTGCTGCAGCGTGTAACCCGAGGCGTTCGCTGCGCCGACGCCCGCCGCGGAGCCGAAGAGCAGGCCGGTGCCGGCCCCGACCGCGGCGCCTTCGTGGCCTCCGATCAGCGCGCCCGCCGCTGCGCCGACGGCGGTGCCGATCGCGGCGCTCGCCACACCGCTGTTGACCGACGCCTGCTGGGGTGCGCCGTGCCCGATCTGCATGTCGGCGTACTGCCGGCAATCGGCATCGTCGGCCCGGAACTGGTCGAAGCTGCGCCCTTCGCCGGGGAGCGCCATGACGCTCGGGCCGCTCGGCGGCGCGACCACGCATCCACCCAGCGCGAGCGCTGCGACGGCAAGAAGGGATAGCTGAGCGACGGGTTTCATGTCTCGGTTCCTTTGCGAATCACTGTGGCGGCTGGGGCTCGACGCGCTGCCAGCCGCTCGGGCACTGCTTGACATAAGGATAGTAGGCGTTCGCGTCCTGGCAGTAGTACCAGTACGAAGTCGAAGGCGCGCTCTCGGGCGCGGCGTCCTGCCGCTCGATGTACACCGGCGGCGAGGAAGGCTGCACCACCGCCGGCGGGTAGTAATAAGGATAGTAGGCGGGCGGATAGTAGTAGGGCCAGCCGATCGGTCCGCCCATGTACAGCCCGAAATGCACGTCCGCATGACCGTGCGCCGATGCCGGGCCGGCGAATGCGACGCCGAGCGCGAGCGCCAACGCGGCAAGCAGCGGGTATCGCCTTTTCATGTGATGAGCTCCGTGCTCGTGCTTCATGAGCATACGGTACTCTCGGCGCCGCGCGCGCCGGCATGGAATTGGTAACAAATTGTTGTCCGGCGATGCGACGTGCCGCAACCCCGAAACATCTCGTTACATCGGGGCGCCGGGCTACCGGAGGTGGAACGGCGACTGGGCGCCGGCGTATCGCCGGCACCGTGACCGGCGATACTAGTGGTCCTGGTGTTCCTCGTCGTGCCGCACCTGGGCTTTTCGTCCGAGCCACAGCGCGAGCTGAGACAGCGCCACGAGGAACGCAAGGGCCGTAATGCCGGCAAGGTAGTCTTCGGTCCTGAACAGGCTCATCGTAGGTTCCTTGTTTCGCTTGGCAAAGCGAACAGTGTGCGCCACGAGTCTGAAGCCAGGCTTAAGATCGCGGCTCGTTCGAGACTGCGGAGCCGTGCAATGATCAGGGAGGAGCTGCAATCGATCCCGCGCCAGGCGCTGTTTGCGCCGGGGGAACTCACCGCGCGCGTGATCTCCGAGAAGCAGGGGCCGGTGGGCTGGCTGGTGTTCAACAACCCCGAGCGGAGAAACGCCATTTCGCTCGACATGTGGGAGGCGATTCCGCGCGTGCTCGAGCGCTTCGAGGCGGATCCGGAGCTGCGCGTGATCGTGCTCGCCGGCGCGGGCGACAAGGCGTTCGTCTCGGGCGCCGACATCTCGCAGTTCGAGAGCCAGCGCTCGGGCGCCGAGGCCGTGCAGCGCTACGAGGAGATCGCCGAAGGCGCGCAACTGCGCCTGCAGCGTTGCGACAAGCCGGTTCTGGCGATGATCCGCGGCTACTGCCTGGGCGCGGGCGTCAACATCGCGCTCGCCTGCGACCTGAGGATCGCGGCGGAGGACGCGCGCTTCGGCATCCCGGCGGCGCGGATGGGCCTGGGCTACCGCGTCTCTTCGACGAAGAATCTGGTCGACACGATCGGCCCGGCGCGTACGCGCGAGATGCTGATCACCGCGCGCCAGTACGGCGCGGCCGAGGCCGAGCGCATCGGCCTGGCGCAGCGCGTGGTGCCTGCCGCCGCGCTCGAAGCCGAGGTGCTCGAGACCTGCGCGGGCATCGCCGCGAACGCGCCGCTCACGATGCGCACCGCCAAGCGCATCGTGCGCGAGCTGCTCGCGTCTCCCGAGTCGTTCGACGAAGCCGCGTGCAGGGCGCTGGTCAGGGAGTGCTTCGAGAGTAGCGACTACAAGGAAGGGCGACGCGCCTTCATGGAAAAGCGCCGGCCGGCGTTCCAGGGCCGCTAGAGCCTGACGACGATCTTGCCGAGCTGCGCGTCGGATTCCATGTAGGCCTTGGCCGCGGGCAGTTCGCCGAACTCGAATACGCGATCGATGAGCGGCACGATGCGCCCGTCGGCGATCGCGGGCAGGAGGTCGGCCGCGAAGCCGCGCACCGTCGCGGCGCGCTCGGCGGCGCTGCGCAGCTTGTTCGATACCCCGAACAGCACCAGGCGCTTCGCGTGCAGCGCCTCGAGGTCGATCTCGCTCTTCAGCACGCCGTCTAGGTAGCCCACGGTTGCGAGCCGCCCCTCGTAGGCGAGCGCGCGCACGCACTCCGGAAACACGCTGCCGCCCACTGTGTTGACCACCAGGTTGACGCCTTTGCCGCCGGTGGCCCGCATCGTCGCGTCGTAGAAGTCGCCCTTGCGCGTCGCGAGGCCGAGATCCAGGCCGAGCGCTTTCAGCCGCTCGAGCTTCTGCGTCGAGCCCGAAGTGCCGATGACCCTCGCGCCCAGCGCCTTGCCGGCCTGCAGCGCGGCGACGCCCACGCCCGATGACACGCCCGTCACGAGCAGCCACTCGCCGGCGGCGAGACGCCCCTGGCCGATCAGCATGTCGTGCACCACCATGAACACGAGCGGCACCGCCGCCGCGTGCTCCCAGTCGAGCCGCGCAGGCACGGGCAGCGCCTCGCGCGCGTCCATCAGCGCGTACTCGGCGAAGGCGCCCGCCGCGCGTCCCATGACGCGCTCGCCCGGCGCGAAGCCCGTCACCCCGGCGCCGAGCGCGGCGACCTCGCCCGCCGCCTCGCCGCCGGCGGGCTTGGGCGCCGGCGCCTTCGCGTGCAGGCCCGCGCCGGCGATGAACTCGCCGCGGTTCAGGCCCGCGGCGCGCACGCGCACGAGGAGCTGGCCCGCGCCCGGACTAGGACGCTCGACCTCGCGCGCCTCGAGCCGCGTGCGCCCCGGCTCGGCGTGGATCCAGAAGGAATTCATGGGCGCCGAGTGTAATCGATCGGCGGTCTGTCGAAACGATCAGGTTCGTGGTTCAATCCCGGCCCATGACGCCCGAACCCCTGATCGACGAAGAGCTCGCCGCCTTTCTGCGCGGCCCGCTCGGAATCAGCGTCGCCTCGCGCGCGCAGGAAAATCTGCCGGTGCTGGCGCGTTGCTCGGGCTGCGCCGTATCCGCGGACCGGCGGCGCGTCACGCTCTATCTCGCGCGCTCCAGATCGGAGGTCGTCATCGACGCGGTGCGCGCCACGCGCGCGGCGGCCGCCGTGTTCAGCCTGCCGAGCAGCCACCGGACGGTGCAGCTCAAGGGCGTGGACGCCGAGATCGGCGCCGCGGCGGAGACCGACTACGAGGCGGTCGAGCGCCACATCGAGGCCTTCGCGCGCGAGCTGGAGCCGCTTGGCTACAACGCCCAGATGGCGCGCGCAATCCTGTGGCTCGAACGCGGCGACCTTGTCACGCTGTCGTTCACGCCTTCGGCCGCATTCAGGCAAACGCCGGGGCCCGGTGCCGGAGCACCGCTGCGGCCCGCCGCGCCATGATCACGGTCGACTCGATTCGCGGCTGCATGGAGGGTGCCGTGCCGGCGACGGTCGCGACCTGCGCCGCGGACGGCACGCCGAACGTCAGTTACGTGTCGCAGGTGCACTACGTCGACAGCGAGCACGTCGCGCTGTCGTTCCAGTTCTTCAACAAGACGCGCGAGAACGTGCTCGTCAACCCGCGCGCGTCCGTGTGGGTGGTCGACCCATCGACGGCGGCGCAGTACCGGCTGTCGCTCGAGTACCTGCGCACTGAGACCGAGGGGCCGCTGTTCGAGCGCATGAAGGCCAAGCTCGCCGGCATCGCCTCGCACAGCGGCATGGCCGGCGTGTTTCGCCTGCGCGGTGCGGACGTCTACCGCGTACTCGGCATCGAGCGTCTGCAGGGCCGGCAGCTGCCGGCGCCGCCGCCGAAGAAGAGCCTGCTCGCGGCCCTGCGCAGCTGCAGCGAGCGGCTGACCGCGTGCGCCGATTTCGGACGGCTGCTCGACGAGCTGCTCGCGTGCCTGGACGAGGTGTTTGGCATCCGGCACGCCATGGTCCTGGTGCCCGACGGAGCCGGCACGAGGCTGTACACGGTGGCGAGCCGCGGCTATCCGGCCTCCGGCGTTGGCTCCGAGATCCCCATGGGCTGCGGCGTGATCGGCGTGGCGGCGCGCGAGCGCACGCCGATCCGCATCTCGCATATGACCTCCGACTACGCCTACGGCCAGGCGATGCGCGAGCGCGCCGCCGCGGAAGGCCTCGGCGACCGCCTCGAGACGATGATCCCGCTGCCCGGGCTTCCGGACTCGCGCAGCCAGCTCGCGGTCCCGGTGACCGTGGGCGGACGCCTGCTCGGCGTACTGTACGTCGAGAGTGCCGAGGAGATGCGCTTCGGCTACGACGACGAAGACGCGCTGGTCGCGCTCGCCACGCAGACCGGGATGGCGGCGCGCCTGCTGCAGGAAGCGGCCGAGAGCCACGAGGAGACGCCCGCCGCGGCGGCGCGTGCCGCGCCGCCGGGCGGTGCGCCGGTCACGATCCGCCATTACGCGGCCGACGGCAGCATGTTCATCGGCGACGACTACCTGATCAAGGGTGTCGCGGGTGCGATCTTCTGCAAGCTGCTGCGCGACTACGCGAGCGCGCAGCGCACCGAGTTCTCGAACCGCGAGCTGCGCCTGGATCCCACGATCCGCCTGCCCGACCTGAGCGACAATCTCGAGGCGCGGCTGATCCTGCTCGCGCGGCGCCTGGCCGAGCGCTGCGAATTCCTGAAGATCGAGAAGACCGGCCGCGGGCGCTTCCGGCTCGCCGTCGCGCGCCCGTTCCGGCTGGTCGAGATCCCCGCCTAGGCGACCGGCGCCGTCGGTCCGAGCGCCGCGCCGAGCTTGTACCAGTCGCGCTCGCTCAGGTTCTTCTTGAGCATCGCCAGCACGCCGGCGAAGGCTTCGCGCGGCGCGCTCGCCTGCATGACGGCGAGCTTGGCCGCCCGCTCGGCCGCGTCGAGCGCCGGTAGCATCCAGCGCGCGACGACCATGGCCTCCGCGGGCGGGATCGAGGCGACGATCGCACGCTCGATGGCGACGAGCTCGGTGTCGTCGTACGCCTCCCATAGCATCGCGTTCATGGCGGTTTCCTCGACGTGCATGTGCTCGAAGTTCTCGGCCACGAACAGCGCGAGCGCGCGGTACAGCCCGAGCGCCGCCGCGGCACGCGCCTCGCCCGCGGCCTGCTCGAGCGCGCGCGCCGCCTCCTCGAGCGCGGCGATCGAGCGCTCGTGCTGCACGTGCTCGAGGGCGATCTTGGCGCAGGACCCCGGGCGGCGCGCCTCGAGCGCGGCGTGCACGTAGGCGTTCTCTTTCTCCAGATGGGTGCGGCACAGGGCTAGCAGCGCGCGCAGCATGTCGAGCGCCTCCCGGGTTTCGCAGTCGTCCAGGACGTCGACCTTGCCCACCGCCTCCAGCGTATGCATCATGAAGCTGCGCAAACCCTTGTGGATCTGCGCGTACATGTCGTAGCGGGCGGGGACGGTTTCGTGCCGCGGCTTGAGCTGTACCACTGTCTGTGCCATGAGGACCTCCGTGAAGTTGGTGAGGCCAGTCTAGGCGTGCGGCGGTCGCGGCGTTCCTAAATGCTGCCTAAGCAAACCCTAAGAATTGCTTAACGGCGCCTGCAGCCGGGCAGTTGACGCCGGCCCGGGGGCGGAGGCAGCATGCGTGAGCCCACATTGGAGGGGGGAGGCCATGAATCCGGAACTGAGCTTGCTGGTGTGGTCCGTGTTGCTGGCGTTCGTGCAGGTGCTGGTGGCGGTCATGGGGGCGCAGATGCAAGTCGGCCTGCTGACGCTCGTCGGCAACCGCGAGAAATTCCCGGAGATCACCGGGTGGGGCGGGCGCGCCGCCCGC
>JBLMWT010000197.1:0-6210 GCA_050257375.1 Sphingomonadaceae bacterium | reverse complement strand
GCTCGAAGGCGAACTCGGCGATGTAGCGGCGATCGGCACCGTGCGGCTCCACTTCCCGGATCAGGCGTCCGGGAACCAGGCCGCGCTGCCCGGCGGGGAGCGACAGCTTGACGCGGTAGCTGAATGGCTGCGCGGGACGCGGATACCAGCCCGAGCCGGCGCCGAGAAAGGTTCCGCTCGGCGAGGCCATCGGTGGCAATTCTTGGAGCACGCGGCGGAAATCGAGCTGCGGGTCGAGCCCGGGCAACACGCCACCGTACTCGATGCGCAACGGGGCGCCGGGCTCGGCCTCGACGCGCCACAGGCGCAGATCGCCCTCGGTGCCGCCCCGCGCGAACCGCAGCTCCCGACCGCCCAGCGTTACCCGGTTGATGGACAGCGTGCGGTACAGCGTGACGCCGGCGTCTGCCGGTGCAGGGAGTTCCGCCACCGCATCCAAGCGCCGGCTCACCGGATCGAGCGTCACGTCCAGCGCCAGCTGCGGCGCCGCGTCCGCCGAGATGGTGATCAGCGCGCCGGCCAGCGCGGCGCACACGGGGCCGCGCGGCCTCATTCTTGGGGAGGGAACTTGACGACCACGTCGAGCGTCTCCTCGCCGCGGCTTACCCGCAGCGGAAGCCAGGTGCCGGCCGGCTGGCCGCGCACCGCGTCGATCACCGCCTGCATCGCGCTCACTGGCCTGCCCGCGAGCGAGACGATGTGGTCGCCGCTCTTCAACCCGCTCGCCGCAGCGAGGCTTCCCGGGGTGACCTCGACGATCGTGACGCCATCGGGCGAGCGCTCCAGCCGAACGCCCAGGCGCGGGCGCGGCGGCTCGTCCATTGCCAGCGTCCGCGGAATCGCGAACACCGCGTCGGCAATGCCCGTGCCGAGCTGCGCGCACGGGCTGTCGGCGGCCACTGGCAGCAGGGTCGCAACTTTGCCGACGCCGAGCGCGCGCAGCTGGTGACGCACTCCGTACCCGAAGCGCAGATGTCCGCTGCCGATGATGCCCGCGACGAGCGGACGCTCGCCCGAGCTGCGCGGTGCGGCGCTGCGTGCCAGCGCCTCGGCCATCGCCCGGTCCCAGGTCGTCTGCGACTCGACGAAGCGCTGGAACGCCGGGTCTTCGCGTCGTGCGCCGCCTTCCGCGTTCGAGAGCGGATGCTCTTTGTACACGGTGAACAGGAAATCCAGGTAAGCCTCGCTCGCCGGCGCGGGCTGCGACACGCCCTCCTTGAGCGCCCCCGGCACGCCATCCCAGCCCTTTTGCGCGACCGCCGCCGTGAGAGCGCGGTCGACGTTCAGCGCGACCATCGGTATCTGGTTGATGCGCGCGAAGCGGAACAGCGGCATATACAGCTCGGGCGGAAAGCTCCAGAACTTTTGCCACTGGCTTTGCTCGAGAAACTGCTTCTCAGTCAGCCGGCCCGCGATCCAAGCGTCAAGCACCGGCTGCGCACGCCGCGGGAACTGCTCGAAGCCGATCACCATCTGCGGCCTCAGCGCGCGCAGCGCGGCGAGGGTTTCGAGCTGCCAGACGTGGTGGTCTGCGTCGTCGTGCTGCTCGCCCAGCAGCACGATGTCGCGCTTCGCAGCCTCGCCGAGCAGCTCGGATGCGGCGATCTCCCGCGGAGCGTCCCCGGAGGTTGAAAACCAGGTGCCCGGTTCGAGGCATTGCTGCGCGCGGGCGGCGCCGGAGGCGAGCAGTGCGATGGCTAAGGCGAGCACTCTCATGGCAAGCGCGATTATCCCTCGTCGGGTTAGTAAATTCTTAGGATTTGCTGAGCAAGGATTTAGCAACGCGCGCCGGTCCCAGCGGCTACGCTCGCTGCACCGTTTATGGGAGGAAAATATGAAACTCGGATCATTCTTCGTTACCGCAAGCATGCTCGCGGCGCTCGGCGGGCAGGCGTGGGCCGCGAGCGAGAAGCACAATATGGATCCCGCCATCGAGCGCGGCCGCTACGTCGTGCGCACTTCGGGCTGCAACGACTGCCACACGCCGCGCTACGCGGAGAGCGGCGGCGACGTTCCCGAAGGTCTTTGGCTCACCGGCGACGCGCTCGGCTGGCGCGGCCCCTGGGGCACCACTTACCCCCCGAACCTGCGCCTCTACATGCAGGGCCTGAGCGAGGGCGAGTGGCTCGCGAAGGCGCGCACGCTCAGCACGCGTCCGCCAATGCCGTGGTTCAACGTGCGCGCGATGTCCGAGTCGGACCTGCGAGCCCTCTACCGCTATGTGCGACACCTCGGGCCCGCGGGCGAGCCTGCGCCCGCCTACGTGCCTCCCGGCGGCATGCCGTCGCAGCCCTTCGTTCAGTTCCCTATGCCGGCGCAGTAGCCGGCTGGGCACCCGCGGCAGCGCGCACCGCGCGCCGCCGCTCGTTCTCGGTGAGGTGGCGCTTGCGGATGCGGATCGACTTCGGCGTGACCTCGACGAGCTCGTCGTCCTCGATGAATTCGACCGCGAACTCGAGCGTCAGCTTCACCGGTGGCGTCAGCAGGACGTTCTCGTCCTTGCCCGACGCGCGTACGTTCGTGAGCTTCTTGGTCTTGCTCGGGTTGACCACGAGGTCGCTATCGCGGCTGTGGATGCCGACGACCATGCCTTCGTAGACCTTGTCGCCGGGACTGACGAACAGTCGTCCGCGCTCCTGCAGGTTGAACAGCGCATAGGCCACCGCCTCGCCGTTCTCCTGCGACACCATGGCGCCATTCCGGCGCCCGGGCAACTCGCCGCGCCAGGCCGCGTAGTCGTCGAAGACGTGGCTCATGATGCCGTTGCCGCGCGTCAGGTTCATGAACTCGCCCTGGAAGCCGATCAATCCGCGCGCCGGGATGCGGTAGTCGAGGCGCACGCGGCCGCGCCCGTCGGGCACCATGTCCTGCATCTCGCCCTTGCGCAGCGCGAGCGCTTCCATGACGGGGCCCTGGTGCGTCTCTTCGACGTCGAGGGTGAGCATCTCGTAGGGTTCGAGCAGGGCCCCATTCTCGCTGCGCGTGATGACGCGCGGGCGGCCGACGGCGACCTCGTAGCCTTCGCGGCGCATGTTCTCGATCAAGATCGTGAGGTGCAGCTCGCCGCGCCCGGAAACCAGAAACACATCGGCGTCGCTCGTGTCCTCGACGCGCAGCGCCACGTTGGTGTACAGCTCGCGCATCAGGCGCTCGCGGATCTGGCGGCTGGTGATGAAACGGCCTTCGGAGCCGGCGAAGGGCGACGAGTTCACCTGGAAGTTCATCGTGATCGTCGGCTCGTCGACCTTGGGCGCCGGCAGCGCTTCAGGATGCTCCGGGTCGCAGAGCGTGCAGCCGATCGCCAGCTCATCGATGCCGGTGAATTGCACGATGTCGCCGGCGAGCGCCTCTACGAGCGGCACGCGCTCGAGGCCCTGAAAACCGAACACCTGCGCCACCTTGGCCTGCACCGGCGCACGGCCGGGCAACAGCACCGCGACCTCACTCGCCGGCCGCAAGCGGCCGCGGCGAATGCGGCCGACGCCGATGCGCCCGACATAGCTGGAGTAGTCGAGCGCCGAGATCTGCAGCTGCAGCGGCTCGTCCACCCCCTCGTCCGCCGGGGCAGGTACCCGGGCGAGGATCGTGTCGAACAGGGGACGCATGTCCTTGCCGCGCACGCCCGGCTCGAGGCTCGCCCAGCCCTGCAATGCCGAGGCGTACACCACCGGGAAGTCGAGCTGCGCCTCGGTCGCGCCGAGCTTGTCGAATAGCTCGAACGTATGGTTCACGACCCAGTCGGCGCGCGCGCCGTCGCGGTCGACCTTGTTGACCACCACGATCGGGTTCAGGCCCAGCGCGAGCGCCTTTCGGGTGACGAAGCGCGTCTGCGGCATCGGTCCCTCGACCGCGTCGACGAGCAGCAGCACGCCGTCGACCATGCCGAGCACGCGTTCGACTTCGCCGCCGAAGTCCGCGTGGCCGGGCGTGTCGACGATGTTGATGTGCACGCCCGCGTAGTCGATCGCGCAGTTCTTGGCGAAGATCGTGATGCCGCGCTCGCGCTCGAGGTCGTTCGAGTCCATCACGCGTTCGGCGACACGCTCGTGCGCGGCGAACGCGCCCGCCTGGTGCAGCAGCTTGTCTACCAGCGTGGTTTTGCCATGATCGACGTGCGCGATGATGGCGATGTTGCGGATCGGGCGCGGCATGAATGGGTGCGAAAGACCCGGATTCTACCAGTCGTGCCATACTTAAACGCATGCCAATACCCCAAGTTCTGCAAGGACGGCTTCGGCTTCCGGTCGTGGGCGCGCCGATGTTCATCGTCTCGAACCCGGAGCTGGTGATCGAGCAGTGCAAGGCGGGCGTCGTCGGCTCGTTTCCGGCGCTCAACGCGCGGCCCAAGGAGCAGCTGGAAGCCTGGCTAGAGCGCATCCGCACCGAGCTCGCCGCGTCGCCCGGCGCGGCGCCCTACGCGGTGAATCAGATCATCCATGCCTCGAACGAGCGCCTGGCGCACGACATGGATGTGTGCGAGCGCTTCCGGGTACCGATCATCATCACCTCGCTGCGCGCGCCCGACGAGATCGTGCCGCGCGTGCACGGCTGGGGCGGGGTGGTGTTCCACGACGTGATCAGCGTGCGGCACGCGCGCCGCGCGATGCAGGCGGGCGTCGACGGCTTGATCCTGGTGTGCGCGGGAGGCGGCGGCCACGCCGGGGCGCTCAGCCCGTTCGCGCTGGTGCACGAGGTGCGGAGCTTCTTCAAGGGCACGATCCTGCTCGCCGGTGCGATCGCGACGGGCGATGCGGTGCTCGCCGCGCAGGCCGCGGGAGCAGATCTCGCGTATATCGGCACCCGCTTCATCGCGACGCGCGAGGCGAACGCCAGGCTGGAGTACAAGCAGATGATCGTCGACTCGGCCGCGGGCGACATCGTGTACAGCTCGCTCTTCACGGGCGTGCACGGCAACTACCTCAAGAAAAGCGTCGCCGCCGCCGGGCTCGACCCGGACAACCTTCCCTCGGCCGACAAAGCGAGCATGAACTTCGCCTCGGGCGGCAACATGGAGAAGAAGGCCTGGCGCGACATCTGGGGCGCCGGACAGGGCGTGGGCTGCATCGACGACGTCGCGCCGACCGCCGAGTTGGTGGCGCGTCTTGCGCGCGAGTACGACGCGGCGCGCGCGCGCCTTGCGGCCCAGGCGGCGCCCTACGGCTAAGCGCGCCTCGCGCGCAGCTCGTCGACCGACTCCGGGTTGACCAGCGACGAAAGATCGCCCGGATCCTCGCCGAGGTAAGCGGCGCGGATGACGCGGCGCATGATCTTCAGGTTGCGCGTCTTGGGCAGGTCGGTCACGAGCAGCACCGCTTTGGGACTGAACGGCGCGCCCAGGCCGTGCGTGACCGCGCGCGCGAGCTCCTCTTCCAGGGCGCGCGAAGGCGCGACTCCGGCCTTGAGCGAGCACACCAGCACGAGCGCCGAGCCCTTGACGGGGTCGGGCACCCCGATTGCTGCCGCTTCGGCGAGCTTGCCCGTCGCCATGAGGATCGCCTCGACCTCGGCCGGCCCGGTGCGCTTGCCGGCGATCTTGAGCGTGTCGTCCGAGCGCCCCCAGATGAACCAGTGGCCATCCGCGTCGCGGCTGGCGAAGTCGCCGTGGTGCCAGATGTCGGGCCAGGTGCTCCAGTAGGTCTCGAGGTAGCGCTCGGGGTCGCGCCAGACGCCCTGCGTGAGACCGATCGGGGGGCGGCGCATCACGAGCTCGCCGACCGTACCGGGCGGCGCGCTGCGGCCCTGCTCGTCGAGCACGTCGGCGCCCGTCCCGGGAATCGGCGTGTTGAAGCCGCAGGGCTTGAGCGGGCGCAGCACGGTGCAGCCGACGATGCCGATCATCTCGGTTCCTCCCGAGAAGTTGAGCAGCGGCACGCGGCCGCCGCCGACCTTGTCGAACAGCCAGTGCCAGGCATCCGGCGTCCAGGCTTCGCCGCTCGACACGCAGACGCGCAGGCGCGAAAGGTCGTAGCGTTTCCACGGCTCGCTCTTTTGCGCCATGAAGGTGCGGATCGTGGTCGGCGCGACGCCGAGGTAGCTCACGCGGTGCGCCTCGATGAGGCGCCACATGCGCTCGGCATCCGGAAAGTTCGGCGCTCCCTCGGCGAGCACGAGCGTGCCGCCCATCACCGGCGCGCCGTAGACGATGATCGGGCCGACCACCCAGCCCATGTCGCTCATCCACAGCAGGCGGTCCTCGGGCTTGAAGTCCAT
>JBLMWT010000196.1:0-5023 GCA_050257375.1 Sphingomonadaceae bacterium | reverse complement strand
GTGCCTTCGGCGCCGACGAACAGTTGCTTCAGGTCGTAGCCGGTGTTGTCCTTGCGCAGCGCGCGCAGGCCGTTCCAGACGCTTCCGTCCGGCAGCACGACTTCGAGCCCGAGCACTTGTTCGCGCGCGTTCCCGTAGCGCAGCACGTTCACCCCTCCCGCGTTGGTCGAGAGGTTGCCGCCGATCATGCAGCTACCCTCGGCGGCAAGCGACAGCGGAAAGAGCCTTCCTGCTTGCTCGGCGGCCTGTTGCACGGCGGCGAGCACGCAGCCCGCCTCGGCGGTCACTGTGTCGTTCAGCGCGTCGAGTTCGCGGATGCGGTTCAGGCGCGCAAGCGACAGCAGGACTTCCCGCTGCGTGCCGGTCGGCACCGAGCCGCCGCACAGGCCGGTG
The DNA here is from genome assembly GCA_050257375.1 of Sphingomonadaceae bacterium. Lineage (GTDB taxonomy): Bacteria > Pseudomonadota > Gammaproteobacteria > Burkholderiales > SG8-39 > DAHVFK01. The sequence continues at coordinate 4,630 of JBLMWT010000196.1, read as the reverse complement.
TTGCCGCCCTGGGGCACGACCGCGACGCCGTGCCGGGCGCACAGCCCTACGATCTGCGCAACCTCGGCGGTGCTCGCCGGGCGCAGCACGCACTCCGCGCTGCCGCGGTATTGTCTGCGCCAGTCGGTGAAATAGGGTTCGGTCTGCTCGCGACCCGTGAGCACGTGCTGCTCGCCCACGACCGCGCGCAGCCGCTCGAGAAATTCGTCCCGCGGCATCTGCGACATGGTCCTTGACGGCGATTTTGGCACACCTTAGTTTCGACCCATGAGACTGGTTCGCGCGCTGCTGTTCGCGCTGATGCCGTTGTGCGCGCAGGCCCAGACACCGCCGGTGATCGTTGGCGCGGCGCTGCCGCAAACCGGGGACTTGGCCGATCTCGCGTCCGGGTATCGCAACGGCCTGCTGCTGTGGCAACAGGAGGTCAATGCGGCCGGAGGGCTGCTCGGGCGGCACGTGGAGCTGCGGCTGTTCGATGATCGCTCGGAGGCGAACCGCGACGGCCCGTTGTACGCAAAGCTCGTGAGCGAAGACAAGGCCGACGTGCTGTTCGGCCCCTTCGGCTCGGCCGCGACCATCGGGGCTTCGGCCGTGGCGGAGCGCAATCGCCGCGTGTTGCTCGATGCGACCGGCGCTACGCTCTCCGTGCTCGGCAGCGCGCAGCGTTACGTGTTTCACGTGGCCGCGCCTTACGCGGCCTACGGCGAGACGCTGCTCGGGCTGCTGCGCGCGTCCGGCTACACGAAGTTGTACGTGCTCGCGCGCGACGACCCCGCTTCGCGGGAGATGGCGCAGCGCTTCGTCGCCCGCGCGGCGCGCTACGGGCTGGCAACCGGTCCGGCGACGATGTATCCGGGCGCGGTGCCCGACTTCACGCCGCAGCTGACCGCGGCGCGCGCGAGCGGCGCCGAGGCGCTGATAGCGTTCGGCGGCGAACCCGACGCGGCCGAGATGGTGAAGACGATGTGGCGCATGAAATACGCCCCGAAGCTCTTCTTCGCGCGCGGAGCGGCCGACGCGCGCTTCGTGCGCGACGTGGGACAGGACGCCGAATTCACGCTTTCGGTGGTTCCCTACCAGCCGGATTTCGGGACGGAAGGCAACGCGCTATTCGTAAAGGCCTATGCCGAGCGCTGGTCGGCGCCGCCCGATCTTGCCGCGGCGCAGGCCTACGCCGCCGGCCAGGTGCTGGAGCAGGCGGTGCGTCACGCCGGTTCGCTCGAGCAGGAAAAGCTTGCGGCTGCGCTCGCGGCGCTCGAAGGCGAAACGGTCCTGGGACGCTACAGAATCGACCCATCGACCCGCGAGCAGTTGGGCGCCACGCCGGTCGTGGTGCAAATCCTGCGTGGCCGGCCGCAGGTGGTCTGGCCGCGAGAGCGCGCGACGGCGCACTGGCGGCTGCCGTATCCGCGCTGGGACGAACGCAAGCCGATTGAGTAACGGAGAGTGTCATGGCGCTGAACCGCTCGTTTCTATTCGCTCCAGGCAACCAGCCGCGCCGCGTCGAGAAGGCGCTGTCGCTCGACGCGGACGCGGTGATCCTGGACCTCGAGGACTCGGTCGCGCCGACCGACAAGGAAGCGGCACGCGGGCCGGTCGCCGAGGCGCTCGCGCGAGCGCGCCGCGGGCGCGCCTTTGTGCGCGTGAACGCGCCCTCGACGCCGTTCTGCTACGGCGACCTGGTAGCGGTGATTCGCTCGGGCCTCGACGGAATCGTCGTTCCGAAGATCGAAAGCGCGGCCGACCTGCACGCCGTCGACTGGCTAATGGCGAACCTCGAGCGCGAGCGCGGCCTGGCCCTGGGCACCATCGAGCTGATGCCGATCGTCGAGACGGCGGTCGGCGTGCAGCGCGTCGACCGGATTCTGCAGGCGCGCAGTCTGCGGCCTTACGAAGGCCGCTGGCGCGTGCGACGCGTGGCGTTCGGCGCGGCCGACTATGCGAACGATCTCGGTCTGGCGCCCACATTGGACGAGGCCGAGCTCGCCGACGCGCGCGCGCGGGTCGTGCTCGCCTCGCGCGCGGCGGGCGCCGAGGGACCGCTCGACAGCCCATGGTTCCACTTGCGCGAGCCCGAGGCCTTCGCGCGCGCGCTCGAGCGCAGCCGGCGCGGCGGGTTCCAGGGCAGATTGTGCATTCACCCCGACCAGATCGAGCCGGTAAACCGCGCGTATTCGCCGAGCGAGGCTGAAATCGCGAACGCGGAGAAGATCGTCGCCGCCTTCCGGCAGGCGGAAGCGACCGGGGCCGCAGCGATCCAGGTCGACGGGCAGATGGTCGACTATCCGGTGGTGCACCGCGCGCAAGCGGTGCTCGATGCCGCGCGCGAAGCACGCGCCAGGCGCGGCTGACGCGAGCTTGGCGGACCCCGCGCCCACGCTGCGCGCAGTCGCGTTGCCGCTCGCGGCGACGCTCGCGGTGCAGACGCTGGTGGCGCTCGCCGTGTACAGCGCTCCGGTAATGGCGCCGGTCGCCGCGCGAGCGCTCGGCGTCGCGCCCTCCGCGATCGGGTATTTCGTCGCGGTGGTGTACCTGGGCAGCATGCTCGGCACGGTCACTTCGGGCGGATGGGTGGCGCGCTTCGGCCCGATCCGCGTGAGCCAGTGCGCGCTCGCGCTCAGCTGCGTCGGACTCGCGCTCGGCGCGAGCGCCTGGCTGCCGCTCGTGCTCGCGGGAGCGGTGGTGATCGGCATGGGCTACGGTCCGGCGACACCCGCCAGCTCGCAAATCCTGCTGCGCGCGTCGCCGCCCGGCATGGTCGCGCTCACCTTCTCGATCAAGCAGACCGGCGTGCCGCTCGGCGGCGCCATCGCGGGACTCGCGGTACCGGCGATGATCCTGGCGCTCGGCTGGCGCGGCGCCACGCTCGCGATCGGCTTCGCGTGCCTGGCGGTCGCCTTCGCGATCGAGCCGGTGCGCGCGCGCTACGATCGCGACCTGAACGCGCGCGTACCGATCTCGCTGCGCTCCACGCTCGCCCCGGTCGCGCTGGTGCTCGGCACTCCGCGCTTGCGCGACATGGCGCTCACCTCGTTCGTTTACGGCGGCGTGCAGATCACCCTGGTGAGCTACCTGGTCACCTTCCTCACCGACTCGTTCGCCATGAGCCTGGTGCTCGCCGGCCTGGTGATGGCGGCCTCGCAGGTGGCGAGCGTGGCCGGGCGCATCGCCTGGGGCGTGGTCGCGGACCGACTATTGAGGCGGCGCACGATGCTCGGGCTGCTCGGCCTCGGAATGGGACTATCCGGGCTGGCGACGCTGGCGGCGGGCCCTTCCTGGCCAGCGTGGTTGCTGTTCGCGTACGCGGCAGCTTTTGGCGCCACGGCGGTGGGATGGAATGGCGTGTACCTTGCGGAAGTGGCGCATCTCGCGCCGCAGGGCCAGATCAGCGCGGCCACCGGGGGATGCCTCTTCTTCACCTTTCTCGGCGTGGTCGTCGCGCCCCCGCTGTTCCACCTCGTTCTGGATGCGTCGGGCAGTTACGCGCACGCATATGCCGTGTTCGGTGCCGCGTCGATGGCGATCGGCGCGCGGCTGCTGCTCGTGCGCCCGGTTTAGAATCTAGCGGTCATGCAAGCCATTCCCGAGGGCTTTCGCCCGCTCGAGCGCGTGAGCCCCTTCACCAGCCTGATCGGCCCGCTCTACGAACGCCGCCTCGGTGCCGAAGTATCGCTCGGACTGCGTATCGAAAAGAAGCACACCAACCGTCGGGGCATCTGTCACGGCGGACTGCTTGCGACTCTCGCCGACAGCGCGCTCGGTCACGCCATGGGGGCGAGGACGGGCGGCAAGTTCGCGCTGGTGACCGCCAGCCTGACGATCGACTATGTCGGCAGCGCCAAGCTCGGGGACTGGGTCGAGGCGCAAGTCGAGGTGCAGCGCGTCGGCACGCGGCTGGGATTCGCCAACTGCTACCTGATCGCTGGCGAGCAGCGCATCGTGCGCGCCAGCGCGATCTTCGCGCTCGGTGCCAAACCCGCCTGAACCCGGCGCGCTGCGCGACGCGATCCTCGTGCACGGCCTATGGATGCGCGGCCTGGTCATGCGGCCGCTCGCGGCTCGCCTGACGCGCGCCGGCCTGCGCTGCCACCTGTTCGACTACACGGGACGCGAGCGGCCGCTCGCGGCCAACGCCGAGCGCCTGGTGCACCTCGCGCGCCGGATCGGGCCGGCGCACTTCGTCGGCCACAGCCTGGGCGGCCTGGTGGTGCTCGACGCGCTCACGCGCGAGCCGGGTCTGCCCGTCGGGCGCGTCGCCCTGCTCGGCACCCCCGCGCGCGGTTGCCTCGCCGCGCGGCGGCTGGCGCGCTTCGGCTTCGGCCGCTGGCTGCTCGGCGAGAGCGAGGCGCTGTGGCGCGAAGGCCGGGCGGCGCGCTGGACGCGCCGCGAGCCGCTCGGCGTCATCGCCGGCAGCGTGCCGATCGGAATCGGACGCGCGTTCACCCAGCTGCCGTGCGTGAACGACGGCGTCGTGTGCGTCGAGGAGACGCGCATCGACGGCATGGCGGCGTGCAGCGTGCTGCCCGTGAGCCACAGCGGCATGCTGCTCTCGGCGCGCGTCGCGGAGAGCCTGCGTGTGTTCCTCGAGCTCGGGAGCTTTCCCCCGCATGCGCACTAGATGGCTCGCTTT
>JBLMWT010000195.1:0-33761 GCA_050257375.1 Sphingomonadaceae bacterium | reverse complement strand
CGACGTTCTCCTTGTTGACCTCCTTGACGTCGACCCCGCCGTGGTACTTGAGCGCGCGGATCGTCGCCACGATCACCGCCGCGTTCGGCTTCAGGCCGGACTTGCGGCACTTGATGTCGAGGAACTTCTCCGCGCCCAGGTCGGCGCCGAACCCCTCCTCGGTCACGACGTAGTCCGCGAGCTTCATCGCCGACTGGGTGGCGATCACCGAGTTGCAGCCGTGCGCGATGTTGGCGAACGGACCGCCGTGAATGAACGCCGGGTTGTTCTCCAGCGTCTGCACGAGGTTGGGCTTGAGCGCGTCCTTGAGCAGCACCGTCATCGCGCCGTCCGCGTTCAGCTGCTTCGCGGTCACCGGCTTCTGGTCGCGCGTATAGCCGACCACGATGTTCCCAAGCCGCTTTTTCAGGTCCTCGATCGACGTCGCGAGGCAAAAGATCGCCATGACCTCGGAGGCGACGACGATGTCGAAGCCGTCCTGGCGCGGGTAGCCGTTGCCCGGCCCGCCCAGCGAGGCGACGATGTCGCGCAGCGCGCGGTCGTTCATGTCCACTACGCGCTTCCAGGTGATGCGCCGCACGTCGATGCCCAGCTCGTTGCCATGATGGATGTGGTTGTCGAGCAGCGCTGCGAGAAGGTTATTGGCCAGGCCGATGGCGTTGAAGTCGCCGGTGAAGTGCAGGTTGATGTCCTCCATCGGCACCACCTGTGCGTAGCCGCCGCCAGCGGCGCCGCCCTTCATGCCGAACACCGGCCCGAGCGAAGGCTCGCGGATGCAGATCGCGGCCTTCTTGCCGATGTGGTTGAGCGCGTCACCGAGCCCGACCGTGGTGGTGGTCTTGCCCTCGCCCGCCGGGGTCGGGCTGATAGCGGTCACCAGGATCAGCTTGCCGTCTTTGCGCCCCTTCAGCGAGTCGAGGTACTCGAGCGAGATCTTGGCCTTGGTATGACCGTAGGGTTCCAGGGACTCCTCCGGGATGCCGAGCTTTTCCCGTGCTACCTGGGAGATGCGCTTGAGTTTCGCGGCCTGTGCGATTTCGATGTCCGACGGCATTGCTCGAGACCTTTCGCGTTCGTGGATGAATTGGGTTTCCGGATCAGGCGTGCATGAGCGCGAGCGTGCCGCCTTTGCCGTAGCCTGGGTCGCCGGGGCGCGCGCCGCCTTTCGTCACTTTGACGGCGCAGTATTTGAATTCTGGAATCTTGCCGAACGGGTCGAGCGCCGGGTTGGTGAGCAGGTTGGCCGCCGCCTCGTAGAAGGCGAACGGGATGAACAACGCGCCGCGCGGCGTGCCCTCGTCGGCGCGCGCGAAGAGCGATATTTGCCCACGGCGCGAGGCGACCGTGATCACGTCGCCCGGCCGGGCCCCGATCGCCGCGAGGTCGAGGGGGTGCAGCGACGCGGTCGGCTCGGGTTCGATCGCGTCGAGCACGCCCGAGCGGCGCGTCATCGCGCCGGTGTGCCAGTGCTCGAGCTGCCGGCCGGTGATCAGCACCATCGGATAGCGCCGGTCGGGTCGCTCGGCGGCCGGAATCAGGTCGGCCGGAACGAAGCGCGCGCGACCCGTGGCGGTCGGGAAGTGCGTGCGGAACACCACCGGCTCGCCGGCATCGCCCTCGTGCTCGCACGGATAGGTGACCGACGAGTCCCGCTCCAGGCGCTCCCAGGTGATGCCGGCGATCGAGTTCATGCCTTTGCGCATCTCTTCGAAAACGTCGCGCGGATGCGCGTAGCTCCACTCGAGGCCGAGCCGCCGTGCCATTTCGACGATGATCCACAGGTCTTCACGCGCTTCACCGGGCGGCTCGATCGCCTTGCGGCCGAGTTGTACCATGCGGTCGGTATTGGTGAAGGTTCCGGTCTTTTCGGGGAACGCAGTCGCCGGTAGCACCACATCCGCGAGGTACGCGGTCTCGGTGAGGAAGATGTCCTGCACGACCAGGTGCTCGAGCTTCGCCATCGCCGCGCGCGCGTGCGCGACGTCCGGGTCCGACATCGCGGGGTTCTCGCCCATGATGTACATGCCGCGGATCTTGCCCGCCTTCGCGGCATTCATGATCTCGACTACCGTGAGGCCCGGCTTGCCGTCGAGCTGCGTGCGCCACAGCGCTTCGAACCGCTTGCGCGCCTCGGGGTTGTCGACACGCTGGTAATCGGGAAACACCATCGGAATCAGGCCGGAGTCCGACGCCCCTTGCACGTTGTTCTGCCCGCGCAGCGGATGCAGCCCGGTACCGGGACGGCCGATCTGGCCGGTCATCAGGGCGAGCGCGATGAGGCACCTCGCGTTGTCGGTGCCGTGCACGTGCTGGCTGATGCCCATGCCCCACAGGATCATCGACCCCTTCGAGGTCGCGTACAGGCGTGCCACGTCGCGGATGGTCTGGGCCGGGATGCCGCACACCGGCGCCATCTTCTCCGGAGAGAACGCCTTGGCGTTCTTCTTCAGTTCCGCAAAGCCGCTGGTGCGATCCCTGACGAAAGCCTCGTTCACCAGTCCCTCGTCGATGATCGCGTGGATCATGGCGTTCAGCAGCGCCACGTCGGTGTCGGGACGGAACTGCAGGAAGTGCGTCGCGTGGCGCTCGAGCTCGGTGCGGCGCGGGTCGGCGACGATCAGCCTGACGCCGCGCTTTGCGGCGTTCTTGATCCAGGTCGCGGCCACCGGGTGGTTGACGGTCGGGTTGGCCCCGATCACGAACACCACGTCTGCCTCGAGCACGTCGCTCACCTGGTTGGACACGGCGCCCGAATTGATGCCCTCCATGAGCGCCGCCACCGACGAGGCGTGGCACAGGCGCGTGCAGTGGTCGACGTTGTTGGTCCCGAAACCGGTGCGCACCAGCTTCTGGAACAGGTACGCCTCCTCGTTCGAGCCCTTGGCCGAGCCGAACCCGGCCAATGCATGGCGATCCTGATTTCTCAATTCAAGTAATTTCTTCGTAGCGACATCGAGCGCTTCGTCCCAGGACGCCTCGCGGAACACCTCCGACCAGTTGCCCGGATCGACCACGAAGTCGGCGTTTTTCGGTACGCCGGGCTTGCGGATGAGCGGCTTGGTCAGCCGGTGGGGATGATGCGCGTAGTCGAATCCGTAGCGGCCCTTCACGCACAGCCGCCCGTGGTTCGCAGGGCCGTCGCGACCGGTGACGAAGCGGATCTTGTTTTCGCTCACGTGATAGGTGAGCTGGCATCCCACGCCGCAGAACGGGCACAGCGAGTCGACCGTCTTCTCCGCCACTGCAAAGCCTGCCTCGCGCGCCGGCATGAGCGCGCCGGTGGGACAGGCCTGCACGCATTCGCCGCAGGCCACGCAGGTCGACTCGCCCATCGGGTCGTCGAAGTCGAACACGATCTTCGCGTGCTCGCCGCGGAAGGCGTAGCCGATCACGTCGTTCACCTGCTCCTCGCGGCAGGCGCGCAGACAGCGCGTGCACTGTATGCAGGCGTCCAGGTTGACCGCGATCGCCGGGTGAGACAGATCTGCCGGGGGTTGAGTGCGAGAAGCGAAGCGCGGCAATCCGAGACCGAGCTTGCGCGCCCACTGATCGAGCTCCGAGTCGAGCCGGTACTCTTTCTCCGGCATGTCCGAGAGCAAGAGCTCGAGCACCATCTTCTGCGAGGCCAGGGCGCGCGCCGAGTCGGTGGTGACCTCCATGCCCTCTGCGGGATTACGGCAGCACGAAGGCGCCAGCACCCGCTCGCCCTTGATCTCCACGACGCAGGCGCGGCAGTTGCCGTCGGGCCGCAGGCCAGGCTTGTAGCACAGATGCGGAATCTCGACGCCGTGGCGCCGCGCGGTTTCGAGGATCGATTCGTCGGGCCGGCCGACCACGGTGTTGCCGTTCAGCTTGAACTCGATTGGCATGGTCGCCAGCTGGTCGCTGGTGGCACGTTCCATCACGTCACCTCGTGAGGAAAGTACTTCATGACGGTGAGCGCCGGATTGGGCGCCGCCTGGCCGAGGCCGCAGATCGATGCATCGGCCATCGTCTGTGAGAGTTCCTTGAGCAGCGGCTGGTTCCAGCGGCGCTCGCCCATCAGCGCCAGCGCCTTGGCCGTGCCGACGCGGCAGGGCGTGCACTGGCCGCAGGACTCGTCGCGGAAGAAGCGCATCAGGTTCTGCGCCGCGTGGCCCGCCTTGTCGTGGTCCGACAGGATCACGACCGCGGCCGAGCCGATAAACGCCCCGTGCGGCTGCAGCGTGTCGAAGTCGAGCGGCACGTCGCCCAGGCTCGCGGGCAGGATGCCGCCGGAGGCGCCGCCGGGCAGGTAGGCGTAGAACTCGTGCCCGTCCTGCATGCCGCCGCAGTACTCCTCGATCAGCTCCTTCACCGTGATCCCCGCCGGGGCGAGGTGCACGCCGGGCTTGTTCACCCGGCCCGAGACCGAGAACGAGCGCAGGCCCTTACGGCCGTGGCGGCCGTGGCCGGCGAACCAGGCCGCGCCCTTCTCGACGATCTCGCGCACCCAGTACACGGTTTCCATGTTGTGCTCGAGCGTCGGATGGCCGAACAAGCCGACCTGCGCGACGTACGGCGGACGCAGGCGCGGCATGCCGCGCTTGCCCTCGATCGACTCGATCATCGCGGACTCCTCGCCGCAGATGTACGCGCCCGCGCCGCGCCGCAGATGAATCGGGGGCAGCGCGCAGGGCGGCTTCGCCTTGAGTTTGGCCAGTTCCTTCTCGAGGATCGCCCTGCAGCCGGCATACTCGTCCCGCAGGTAGACGTAGATTTCGCCGACGCCGGCGCACCACGCCGCCACCAGCATGCCCTCGAGAAAGCGGTGCGGGTCGCGCTCCAGGTACCACCGGTCCTTGAAGGTGCCCGGCTCGCCTTCGTCGATGTTGACCGCCATGAGGCGCGGCGCCTTTTCGCCGGCGACGATGCGCCACTTGCGTCCGGCCGGGAAGCCCGCGCCGCCCAGGCCTCGCAAGCCCGAGTCCTCCATGATCTTGGTGAGTTCCTCACGCGTGCGCTTGCCCGCGAGGCAGTCGGCGATCAGCCGGTAGCCGCCCGCCCGCTTATAGGCAGCGAAGTCGACGTAGGGCGAAACCGGGCAGCGCGTTGCTCCATCCTCCACCGTCTCGCGCACCTTCGCCGGCGTTGCGAACGGCACCGGGTTCTGCCCCACCACGACGCAAGGCGCCACCTCGCAACGCCCGACGCAAGGGGCGTGCAGCACGCGAACCTCCGCCCCGAGCACGTTCGGCAGGCGATGCAGGAGCTCGTGCGCACCGGCCAGCTCGCAGGCGATCGAGTCGCATACGCGCACCGTGACGCGCGGCGCCGACCCTGCGCCCTCCTTCACGACGTCGAAGTGGTGATAGAAGCTCGCGACCTCGTACACCTCGGCAAGCGAGAGCCGCAGCTCCCGCGCGAGCGCCGCCAGATGCGGCGCCGACAGCTGCCCGAAAGCATCCTGGATGCGGTGCAGGTGCTCGATCAATAGGTCGCGCCGGCGCGGCGCGCGGCCGAGCAGCCTGCGCACATCTTCGAGCGCTTTGGGATCGACGCGGCGGCCTTTGGGCGTGGAGCGGACTCTGCCCTTCACGGTTATTGTGCCTCCTTGCTTGCGCCGGGCCATTATCCGGCAGGCAGTGCCGCGAAACGCTTGACTGCGGTCAAGCGCTTGGCTGGCCGCTGCATCACCACTACCATGTCCACATGTGTCGTGCGCTCCTGTACCTCGGCCGGCCGGTGGTGCTCGATAACCTGCTGTTCCGCCCCGACTCGGCGCTCGTGCGCCAGAGCTACATGCCGAAGATGCTCCACCTGCTCAACCTGGCGGGCTTCGGCATGCGCGCCTGGGATCACGCCTCGCACGATCCTGATGCGCCGTTCGCCTATGCCTCGCACTCCCTGCCGGTGTTCGACCGCAACCTCAAGAACCTGGCCGAAAAGATCGCCGCGACCTGCGTGCTCGCGCACGTGCGCGGCGTGCCCTACAGCACCGCGGTCGAGATCTCGATGCAGAACGTGCATCCGTTCCAATTCGCCGGCGTGCCGCTCGTCATGGCGCACAACGGTGACCTGGCGCAATTCACGCGCCTGCGTCCGCTCATCGCGCGCCATGTAAAGGACGAGTTCGCCGCCCAGGTGCGCGGCACCACGGACAGCGAATGGATCTACGCGCTGGTGGTGTCGCACCTGCCGAATCCGCGGTCGCGCCCTTCCGAGAGCGAACTGATCGACGCGATCGCCGCGGCGCTGGGCGTGATCCGGGCCGCGCGCGCCGAGGCGGGGATCTCGGAGTCGTCCTCGGTGAACCTGTTTCTCGCCGACGGCGCGCAGCTTGCGGCGGTGCGCTACTGCTTCGATTTCGGCTGCTTCCCGACCGAGGACCCCGCGCTCGTGCGCCCCGACAGCCTGCGTTACGCGAGCCTCTGGTATACGCTCGGGCGCGACTACGGCCCGCACGACGGCGAGTGGAAGATGACCGGCGGCGCCGAGCACGCCGACGCGCTGCTCGTCGCCTCCGAGCCGCTGAGCAGCGACACCGCTGCGTGGGTCGAGGTGCCGGAGTACGGCGTATTACACGCCGCGCTGCGGGACGGTCGGCCGACGATCAGCCAGCGTCTTCTCGACTAGGGCCTGCGGCCACCATCTGACCGGCGTGCGCGGCCTCGAGCCGGTCGCCTTCGGCGCGCGCGCCGCGAAGTCGCGCCAAACTGATGAGGCGCGTCAATTGGGTATTGGTGTGCACCATGAGCGCGAGCAACCGACCGTGCAGCGCACGCCGCAGCCGCGCCGACACGGCGCCCGAGCGGAAGTAGAGCTCGTCGAACGCCGGTCGCGTGATTTCGAGCAGCAGCGCCTTTTCGCGCACAAACGCTGCGGCGCCGTGCGCGGCGCCGCCGAGCAGCCGCACGAAGCCGGCGAGATTCCCCGGGCCGTAGAGCACCAGTCGCCGCTCGCGCTCGCCCTGGCGAGCCCATAATTCGACGGCGCCGCGGACCACCGCGTAGCATGCCTGCGCCGGCGCCCCCGCCAGGTACAGCACCTGGCCGCGCGGCAGCTCGAGCACCGCGGCGCGCGCCACGACCCGGTCGATATCCTGCGCCTCGAACCCCTCGAACAGAGCGAGCAGCGGCAGGAATGGCCGAAACTGGAACGACGCGCGCGCAACGCGTGGCACGCCCGCGAGCGGGTCGCCCTCGGGCAGCGGCACCGCGGCGCGATCTTCCGCCGCGGGCGCGGCGAGAAGCTGCGCGGTCAGGTTCTCGATCTTCGCGCACAGCGCCTCGGTGACCGCGTGCTGCACCGCCAGCGCCGGCGGCGTGTGCTGCACGGCAAGCGCGCGGAAATCGTCGCGCGCCAGATACCAGCCCTCCACGGGCTCGCTCGCGATTACGGTAGCCGAGACCATGCCGCGCTCGATGAGCGCCATTTCGCCGAGCACCGCGCCCGCCCCGATCTCGTTCACCACCAGCCGCTCGCCGCCCGGCAGGTCGACGAGCGCCTGCGCGCGCCCCGAGCGCAGCACGTACGCACCCTGCGCAGTCTGCCCATAGCGCAGCATCCGCGCCCCCGCGGCGAACGACACCGGGCGGGCGACCGAGAGCAAAAGCTCGCGTGCTTCGCGATCCAGCCTGTCGAGGAACGTCCTCCCGGACTCCATGGCGGAACAATGTAACATCTCATGCGGTCCTCTAAAGAGGAGCGGCACCGTGAAACACACTGCAGAGTCACTTCGGCGAATGAAGTCGGTGACCCGGATCCCGATGCTGACGGCTTACACGACCCCCGTGGCCCGGTGCCTCGAGCGAGCTGGCATCCCACTGATCCTCGTGGGTGACTCGGTGGGGATGGTGGAAATGGGATTCGACAGCACGCGCCGCGTGACCATCGAGCAGATGCAGTATCACATCGGCGCGGTGCGCCGCGGCGCCCGCGACACGCACATCGTCGGCGATCTTCCGTACGACAGCGATCGCGATCCCGCAAGCGCATTGCGCAGCGCAAGGCTTCTGATCGAGGCCGGCGCCGACAGCGTGAAGCTGGAGGGGCCGAAATATGACGTGATCCGCCATCTGGTCGCGAACGGCATAGAGGTCATGGGCCACACGGGGCTGACGCCCCAAACCTCGACCAGCTTCAAGCAAGTGGGGCGCGAAGCCGCGGACGCCGAGCGCGTGCAGCACGACGCGATCGGCATCGCCGCGGCGGGCGCTTACATGATCGTGCTCGAGCACATCCCGGAAGCGCTTGGAGCATCCATCACGGGCGCCGTCGCGGTACCGACGATCGGGATCGGCGCCGGCAAGGCCTGCGACGGGCAAGTGCTCGTGATCAACGACGTCCTCGGCCTGAGCGAGCGCCTGCCACCGTTCGCCAGGCGGTATGCCGATCTCGGCAAGACGATCGTCGACGCCGCGCGGGCCTTCGCCGACGAGGTCGAGGGAGGCTCGTTCTGAAAGGCGATTGATGGATCTGGGCCTGACGGGAAAGTGCGCCCTGGTCACGGGCGGCAGCATGGGCATCGGCCGGGCGGCCGCGTTCGAGCTCGCCGCCGAAGGCTGCCGGGTCGCAATCGCCGCGCGCGGCAGGGAGTCGCTCGCGCAGGCTGCCGAGGAGATCGCGCGCCGTACGCGAGGCGAAGTGTTCGCCGTGCAGGTCGACTGCACCCAGCCCGCCGAGATCCGGCGCATGGTCGACGAGGTGCTCGCGCGCCTCGGACGCATCGACGTGCTGGTGAACAGCATCGGCGCGGCGAAGTCGGGGCACTTCCTGCGTCTGACGGAGGAGGAGTGGCGCGAAAGCGTCGAGCTCAAGTTGTTCGGCATCGTGCACTGCTGCCGCGAAGTGATCCCGCATATGCAGCGCCAGCGCTGGGGGCGCATCGTGAACCTGATCGGGCACCGCGGCCGTCAGCCCGAGACTCAGGCCATGCCGGCCGGCGTCGCGAATGCCGGCCTGATCAACTTCACCAAGGCGCTCGCCGACGAGTTCGTGCGCGACGGCATCCTGGTGAACGGTGTGAGCCCCTGCCCCATGCAGACTCGGCGGCTCGATTACATGGTGAAGGCGAAGGCGGCGATGATGAACATCTCCGAGGAAGCCGCGCGCGGGGAATTCCTGCGCGACATCCCCATCGGCCGCTTCGCGCAGCCCGAGGAGATCGCGCCGCTGATCGCATTCCTCGCCTCGGAGCGCAATTCCTACATCAGCGGCGTCACCATTGCCATCGATGGCGGAGCCACGCGTGCGGCATGAACTTCCGCATCGACCTTCAGGAGGTTGATATGTATCCGTGGATCTTATTTTGGGCGCCGCACCTATACTTCCCATGGAGCGGCAGCGTCGCACAGCGCATCGAGCCGGACACGAACTGGTTCTTCGGTTCGATTGCAGCGGACGCCGGAGACGCGACGATCGAGAAGAAGGCGTTCGACGTGGCCTCCTACGGGCGCCAGCTCGGCCTGATCACCGAGGTGCTGATCGACCTCGCCGGAGAAATGACGCCGAAGTCGCAGGAGGCGAAGGACTCGCTGGCGCGGCTGAAGGATATCAAGACGCGCATCGACGGCCTGAAGCACGACGACGCCGCGTCGCTCGCCAGGGACATCGAGCTGAGTCTCGAGCGCCTGAAGCGCGTGCACAAGGCGGACTACCCTCGCCTGCGCGCACAGTTCCGCCAGGCGCTCGGCGACGAGGCATGACAAGAAGCCCTCCGCACGCACGCCGGTCTCATCGCCCACATGGCCTACGACTACGCGCTAAAGAACGGTCGCCGCAAAGTCACCTCGTCCACAAAGCCAAAGGCCTCAAGACGCTCACCAGCCATTTTCTCAATGCCGCGCGCATCGTGCCGTTTCTGCGCGGCTCGCTTAATGCGAACGGAGATTGATTCCATGACACTGGAGGAATGACATGAAGGCTTCCGACGTGACCGAAACGCTGTTGGCCGCCAAGAAGAGGAAAGGCCTGAGCTTCGCCGACCTGGAGAAGACGGTCGGCCGCGACGAGGTGTGGATTGCGGCACTCTTTTACCGCCAGGCGCAGGCGTCGGACGAAGAAGCGAAGAAAGTTACGCGGGCGCTCGGCCTGGGCCGCGACGTCGCCGAAGCGCTGACGGAGTTCCCGCTGAAAGGCCTCGGGCCGGTGGTGCCGACGGATCCCCTCATCTACCGCTTCTACGAGATCATGCAGGTGTACGGCATGCCTATGAAGGCGGTCATCCACGAGAAGTTCGGCGACGGGATCATGAGCGCGATCGACTTCACGCTCGAGGTGGATAAAGAGCCGGACCCGAAAGGTGACCGGGTGCGGGTCACGATGTCGGGCAAGTTCCTGCCGTACAAAAAGTGGTAGCGCACTGAACGCAGGAAAGATGCCCTCAGCGGATCGCCCCGATGAGCTTGCCGCGGCGCGCCGCGATGAGTTCGCCCTGGTCGAGCGGCCGCCAGCCGGGTTCGTCGGTGAGCGGGACGCTGGCCGCAAGCGCGACGTGCTGCTCTTCCCCGCTCGCGGACCCGATCGACAGGCCTTCGGCGACCAGGCTCCCTTCTCCCGCGCGGCAGCGTCGGGCGAGCAGCCAGAGTCCCGGCGCGCGCACACGGCCGTCGGGCTGCGAGCGCCGGTCACCGTGCGCGAACAGCGCATCGCCGTCCGCGTAGAGGAAATTGGCCGGCCCCAGCGCGCGCATGTCGCGCGCGAAGCGGGTCACGAGCGCGAGGCGCTTCGCGAGCGGCGGTACGCCGCGCGCGCCGCGCCACAGCCGGCGCATCCGCTCGAGCAGCTCGCAGAAGGCGTACTCGGAGTCGGTCTCGCCCACCGGCCGGAAGGTGCCCGCAGCGAAGCGCGCGCGCAGGCGCTTGGGCGCAAGGTGACCGTTGTGCGCGAACACGTGCATGGCGCCGCCGAGCTCGCGGACGAAAGGCTGGCAGTTGCGCAGCGCGAGCGCGCCCTGCGTCGCCCTGCGGATGTGGCTCAACACCAGCGAGCTCGCGAAGGCGTTGTCGCGGATGAAGCGCACGCAGGCGCTGTCCGCCGCCGGGCGGGTGTCCTTGAACAACCGCACGTCGCGCTCGGCGTAGTACGCGATACCCCACCCGTCCTTGTGCGGCCCCGCCAGTCCGCCGTGGCGCGAGAACTCTTCGAGCGAAAGGTTGACGTCCGCGTCCAGGCGGCTGGACATGGCAAATAGCTCGCACATGGCTATCCGCGATAGTCCTTCAGGCGCTGATTCTCGGGCTTGATCTAGCGCAAAGGCGCCGGACAGCGCGCGGCTAGGCTTGATGCATCGGATTTTCAGCGGAACGACGCACATGGCACAAGACCAAGCCGGAACGAAGGCGCCTTTGCACGCCCAGAGCTTCACGCTGACGCTCGAGCAAGAGGAAGGCTACGAGTTCCGCGCCAAATTCGACTGGCCGGGAGTCGCGGAATTGGTGCTCGACGAACCCGAGCCGCTCGGCGCGAGACGCGGCCCGAATGCAGCGCGACTGGTGGCCGCTGCGGTGGCGAACTGCCTGTCAGCGAGCCTGGTGTTTTGCATGCAGGGCAAGTTCAAGCAGAAGCCCGGGCCGCTCAAGGCCCGGGTGACCGGCACGCTCGAGCGCAACGAGCGCGGCCGCTACCGTATCGCCGGCATCGACGTCGCGATCGCGCTGTCGGACGAAGTCGGCGCGATCCAGCACTTCGATCGCTGCACCGAGCAATTCGAGGATTTCTGCATCGTCACCGAGAGCATCCGCAAGGGCATTCCCGTATCGGTCCAGGTGACCGACGCCACGGGCCGGCTCGTGCACCGGCACGGCTGATCAGCGCTCGGGCGCGGGGAAACGCGTCGTCGTCCACAGCGCCGGAAAGAAGCGCGTCCAGGACCAGGCCACCAGCATCGTCGCGACGCCGCCCACGACCACCGCCGGCACCACGCCCCACCAGGCCGCGGTGACGCCCGACTCGAACTCGCCCATCTCGTTGGAAGCGCCGATGAATACCGCGTTCACCGCGCTCACCCGGCCGCGGATCGCGTCCGGCGTGGCGAGCTGCACGAGCAGGTTGCGCACGTAGACGCTCACCATGTCGGCGGCGCCGAGCACGAAGAGCGCCGCGAGCGACAACCAAAGTAGCGTCGAGATGCCGAACACCACGGTCGCTGCGCCGAAGACGGCCACTCCTGCGAACATCCAGCGCCCTACGTGGCGTTGGATCGGGCGCAAGGCGAGCGCGACGCCGCACAGCGCGGCGCCCAGGCCCGATGCGGTGCGCAGGAATCCCAGGCCCACCGGGCCGACGCGCAGGATGTCGGACGCGTACGCCGGCAGCAGCGCGGTCGCGCCGCCGAACAGGACGGCGAACAGGTCCATCGAGATCGCGCCGAGGATCACCGGGCGCGAGCGCACAAAGGCAAGTCCTGAGAGGAGGTTCTGCCAGCTGAGCGGCGCGCGCCCCGGCGCCGCACCGCCCACGACGCGCGCCGCGAGCATCAATGCGACCGCTGCGGCAAGGAGCACGGCGACCGTGACATACACGGCCTCCGCACCGGCGAAGTAGAGCAGACCGCCGAGCGCGGGGCCGGCGATGCGCGCGACCTGCATCGCGGAGGAGTTGAGCGCGACCGCATGGCCGTAGCTTTCCACCGGCACCACGTTCGGAAGGAGCGCCTGCGCCGCGGGCATCGAGAAAGCGCGCGCGACGCCGAACAGGCTCATGATCGCGAACACCGGCCACACCTGGGCGGCGCCGAGGTGCGTGTAGAGGGCAAGCAACAGCCCGCCGGCCGCCTGCAGCGCGAAACAGGCCCCCGCGATGCGCCGGCGGTCGTAATGGTCCGCCGCGTGCCCGGCGGGCAGGATGAGGACGACGAACGGCAGGAACTGCGACAGGCCGATCAGGCCCAGGTCGAGAGGAGCGCGCGTTTGCTCGTAGACCTGCCAGCCCACGGCCACGACCAGCATCTGCTGCGCGAGCGTGCCGAGCACGCGCGCGGCGAGATAGCGGCCGAAGCCGCCGTGGCGCAGCACACTGAAGCCGGGCCCGGCCGCGCGCGCCACGGCAGACGGACTACTTCAGCACCGACTTGAGCGTCTTGCCCATCTCGGCGGGGTTGCGCGTCACCTTGATGCCGCAGGCTTCCATCACGGCTAGCTTCTCCTGCGCGGTGCCCTTACCGCCCGAAATGATCGCGCCCGCGTGCCCCATCCTCTTGCCGGGAGGCGCCGTGATGCCGGCGATGAAGCCGACCACGGGCTTCTTCATGTTGTGCTTGACCCACTCGGCGGCGGTCTCCTCGTCCGAACCGCCGATCTCGCCGATCATCACCACCGCATCGGTGCCCGGGTCGTCGTTGAACAGCTTCATCACGTCGACGTGCTTCAGGCCGTTCACCGGGTCGCCGCCGATGCCCACGGCGCTCGACTGGCCGATGCCGAGCTCGGTGAGCTGGCCGACCGCCTCGTAGGTGAGCGTGCCCGAACGCGATACCACGCCCACGCGGCCCTTCTTGTGGATGTGGCCAGGCATGATGCCGATCTTGATCTCGCCCGGCGTGATCAGCCCCGGGCAGTTCGGGCCGATAAGGCGCGTACGGCGGTTCTGCTTCCTCATGCGGTCGCGCACCTCGATCATGTCGCGCACCGGTATGCCCTCGGTGATGCAGATCACGAGATCGAGGTCCGCCTCGACGGCCTCCCAGATCGCCGCCGCGGCGAAGGGCGGCGGCACGTAGATGACCGACACCGTGGCGCCGGTCCTCTCTTTGGCGTCCTTCACCGTCGCATAGATCGGAATGCCCTCGAAGTTCTCGCCGGCCTTGTTCGGGTTGACGCCGGCGACATAGCACGCGCGCCCGTTCGCGTACTCGCGGCTGGTGCGCGTGTGGAACTGGCCCGTCTTGCCGGTGATGCCTTGCGTGATGACGCGGGTGTCCTTGTTGATGAGGATGCTCATTTCTTCTTCCTCTTGGCCTTCTTAGGCAACTTCTTCGCGATTTTCTTATTCATGGACTTCTTCTTTGCGGCTTTCTTTTTCACGATTTTCTTTCTGGCGGGCTTTTTCTTCTTCTTTACCGCCGCCACCACTTTCTTCGCGGCATCCGCCATGTTGTCGGCCGAGATGATCGGCAGGCCGGAATCCTTGAGTATCTTCTTGCCGAGGTCCTCGTTGGTGCCCTTCATGCGCACCACGAGCGGCACGGCGAGCTTCACTTCGCGCGCGGCGGCGACCACGCCCTCGGCGATGGTGTCGCATTTCATGATGCCGCCGAAAATGTTGACCAGGATCGCCTTCACCTTCGGGTTGGACAGCATGATCTTGAACGCCGCGGTGACCTTCTCAGCGGTCGCACCGCCACCGACGTCCAGGAAGTTGGCCGGCGCGCCGCCGAACAGCTTGATCGTGTCCATGGTCGCCATCGCGAGGCCCGCGCCGTTCACCATGCAGCCGATCTCGCCATCGAGCGAGATGTACGACAAGTCGTACTTGGAGGCCTCGATCTCCAGCGGATCCTCCTCGTCCAGGTCGCGCATGGCGACGATGTCGGGGTGGCGGAAGAGCGCGTTATCGTCGAAGTTCAATTTCGCGTCGAGCGCGACCACCTTGCCGTCGCCGGTGAGGATGAGCGGGTTGATCTCCGCGAGCGAGGCGTCGGTTTCCCAGAAGCATTTGTAGAGCGCCTTGAGCAGCCTCGCCGCCTCGGGCACGGACGCCGCGGGAATGCCGATCTTGCGCGCGCTGTCGGATGCCTCGGCGTCGGTCAGGCCGGCAGTCGGGTCGATGAACACCTTGTGGATCTTCTCCGGCGTCTTGGCCGCCACCTCTTCGATGTCCATGCCGCCCTCGGATGAGGCCATCAGGCAGACCTTCTGCGTCTGGCGGTCGACGACCATGCCCACGTACAGCTCCTTCCTGATGTCGGCGCCTTCCTCGATGAGCAGCCGGCGCACCTTCTGGCCCTGCGGCCCGGTCTGGTGCGTCACGAGCCGCATGCCGAGGATCTTGGACGCGACGTTCCTCACTTCGCTGAGCGAGCGGGCGAGCTTGACGCCGCCGCCCTTGCCGCGCCCGCCGGCGTGGATCTGCGCCTTCACCACCCAAGCGCTGCCGCCGAGGCTTTCGGCGGCCCTGGCCGCCTCCTCGACCGAGAAGCACGGCACGCCCCGCGGCGTCGCGACGCCGTATTTCCTGAACAGCTCTTTGCCCTGGTACTCGTGGATCTTCATGATCGTTCTGGAACCTCCCCGCGCAATGATCGGCGAGCGCCCCGCCGCGCGGCATTGACGACGGTCAAGCGCTCCCGCGCCCCCTGTACCATCTGGGATAGAGTCTGCGCACCGTCTCGGATCCGGTCTCGAGCGCGATGCAGTGATCGAGCTGGAACGGCTTCGAGCCGTCGTCGCGTTCTTCCTTCATCTCGCCCGCGAAGGTCTGGATTGCCGCCGTCGGCAGCCCGCCGAGCATCTCGGTGATATGCGTGCAGCCCTGCGCCCCACCCAGCAGCTCGTGCACCTTCTTGCGGAAGCCTTGCCGCAGGTTCAAGCCCACGAGCTTGGCGTACTCGGCCGGTGCCTGGTCGCAGCCCCCCGGGTAGGGCATCGCATCGGTCACCGCCATTGCCGCGAGCACGTTCATGCGGCGATCGATGGTGACGCGCACCCACATCTCGTGGATCGCCTGGCCGGCGCGGCGCACACCGGTCTTCAGCTCGTAGTCGTGGTTCTTGACGTCGGTCAGGTGGGCTTCGATGTCCCAGTTGCCGTCGGCCCGCTTGTAGCCCTCGTAGCGTACGCGCCGCGTGTGCGTCAGTTCGCGCTGGACGTCCGGTACGGGAAGGGGCATGACGCAGGGAGAGTGCCGCGAAGCGGCGGATTCTAGCACCGGTGCCACTGCTAGAATCGCGCGAGCCCGCCGGAACAGCCACGCATGAAGCATATCCTCGCGCTCGATCAAGGGACCACCAGCTCGCGCGCAATCCTGTTCGACGAGGCCGGCACGCCGCGCGCGTCGGCCCAACAGGAATTCCGGCAGATCTACCCACGGCCCGGCTGGATCGAGCACGATCCGCGTGACATCCTCGCCTCGCAGCGCGCGGTGGCGCGCGAGGCGGTCAGAAGATCGGGCGTCGAGCCGAAGAGCATTGTCGCCGCCGGCATCGCCAACCAGCGCGAAACGACGCTGCTGTGGGATCGGCAGACCGGCGAGCCGCTGTACAACGCCATCGTGTGGCAGGACCGGCGCACGGCGCAACTGTGCGAGCGCCTCAAGTCGGACGGTGCGGAAGAATGGGTGCGCGCGAGGACCGGCCTGGTGATCGACCCCTATTTCAGCGGCACCAAGCTCGCGTGGCTCCTCGACAACCTTCCCGGCGCGCGCTTGCGCGCGGAGCGCGGCGAGCTCGCGTTCGGCACGGTGGACACCTGGCTCGCGTGGAACCTGACGCAGAGCCGCAGCACGCACGTTACCGACCCGTCGAACGCCTCGCGCACGATGCTGTTCGACATCCGGAAGGGCGACTGGGACGAGGAGCTGCTACGCCTGCTCGGCGTGCCGCGCGCGATCCTGCCTGAGGTGTTCCCCTCGGCGCACGCCTTCGGCATGCTGCCGGCCTCGTTCGTCGGTGAGGCGATGCCGATCGCCGGCATCGCGGGCGACCAGCAGGCGGCGCTGTTCGGCCAGGGCTGCCACAAGCGCGGCATGGCGAAGAACACCTATGGGACGGGCTGCTTCATGCTGCTGCACACCGGCGCCACGCCGGTGCGCTCGGCACACGGTCTGGTGTCGACCGCCTGCGCGCAGCTCGGGCACGCGCGCGATGCGCGCGACGCCGACAAGGAGTACGCGCTCGAGGGCAGTGTGTTCATCGCCGGGGCCGTCGTGCAATGGCTGCGCGACGAACTGAAGTTCTTCGCCTCCTCCGCCGAGGTCGAACGGATGGCCGCGAGCGTGCCGGACAACGGCGGCGTGTACGTAGTGCCCGCCTTCGCGGGCCTGGGCGCGCCGCACTGGGATCCGCATGCGCGCGGCACCATCGTGGGCCTGACGCGCGGCTCGTCGCGCGAGCACCTGGCGCGCGCGGCGCTCGAGTCGATCGCCTACCAGAGCGCGGACGTGCTGGAGGCGATGCAGAAGGACTCGGGCGAATCGCTCGCCGAGTTGCGCGTGGACGGCGGCGCCGCCGCGAACGACCTGCTGATGCAGTTTCAGGCCGACATCCTCGGCGTGCCGGTGGTGCGGCCGCGTGTGCTCGAAACTACCGCGCTCGGCGCCGCCTACCTCGCCGGGTTGACCGTCAACGTGTGGCAGTCTCGCGAGCAGATCTCCGCGCAGTGGCAGGTCGAGCGCCGGTTCGAGCCGCGCATGGCCCGTTCCGAGGCCGCGGCGCTGCTCGGCCGCTGGCGCGAGGCGGTACGCCGCAGCCGCGGCTGGGGCGCGGATTAGGAGGGTCTGGCGGCGAAGCGCTCGCGCGCATAGGTGATGCGCGCGGCGGCGCTGTCCAGGCCGGCGCGGTCGCGCAGCACCGCCTCCAGTCGCGCCCGCAAACCGCTGCGGTTGGCCATCTGGATCGCGAGTCCGGGCCGGGCGTTCAACTCGAGCACCATCGGGCCGAGCTTGCGATCGAGCACGATGTCGACGCCCTGGTAGCCGAGGCCGGTCAGCTCGTAGCTGCGCGTCGCGATCTCGAGCATCGTCTGCCAGTGCGGGATCTGGATGCCCGCGAGCGGGACGCCGGTGTCCGGATGCACGTCGACGATGCCGGTGCGCAGCACCGCCGAGAGCGTCTTGCCGGTCGCCATGTCGACCCCCGTGCCGAGCGCGCCCTGGTGCAGATTGGCGCGCCCGCCCGACTTGCGCGTCGGCAGGCGCACCATCGCCATCACCGGTACGCCGAGAAACACGATCACGCGCACGTCCGGAACGCCCCGGTAGGTGACCGCGTCGAACACCGGGTCGAAATTCACGCGATATTCCACGAGCGCCTTGTCCGGAGTGCCGCCCAGGCTGAAGATGCCGGCGAGGATGTTGGAGATGTGGAACTCGAGCTCGTGCTCGGAAATCGACGATCCGTCGATCTTGCGATAGCCGTCCGGCCCGCGACCGGTGACGACCACGATGCCCTCGCCGCCCGAGCCGCGCGCCGGCTTGACGACGAACTCCTCGTGCGCGGCGACCTTCGACTTCAGCTCGCGGATCTGGCGCGGGATCTCGATGACGGCGTATACCTCGGGCACCGACACGCCGTGCTCGCGCGCCAGCGTCTTGGTGAGCACCTTGTCGTCCACCAGCGGATAGAAGCGTCGCGGATTCCACGGCAGCATGAACTCGCCGTTGCGCGCGTTCAGGCCCAGCACGCCGCGCTCGCGCAGCGCGCGCGCCAGCGCGAAAGGATTCATCATTTCGCCAGCACCCTGAAGCGGCGCAGCTCGACCAGGCGGTAGCCCGTGTAGCGGCCGAGCAGCAACGTGGCGGCCAGCACGATCAGCAGCAACTCCGGAAACACGAACAGCAGGTGCCGGATCAAGGTGTGCTGGATCAGCAGGTAGCACACCGCCGCCACCGCGAGGCTGCCGCCCGCCTGCTGCAAGGCCTCTCTGGGACCGCGCTCCTCCCAGGCGATCGTCATGCGCTCGATGGTCATGGTGAGAATGACGATCGGGAACAGGCCGAGCGACAGCCCGACGTCCACCCCCAGCCGGTGCGAGACCACCGAGAGCGCAGCGATCACCATCACCACCACGATGAGGATCGACGCGAGCCGTGGCACGAGCAGCAGCTTGAGGTGCTCGAAATAGAAGCGAACCACCAGGCCGAAGGACAGCACGATGGTGAAGAACACGATCCCCGCCGTCAGGCCTGTCTGGCGGAAAGCGAGCGCGATCAGCACGGGCATGAAGGTGCCGAAGGTCTTGAAGCCGACCACGTTGCGCAACACCACCAGGACGAACGCACCGAGCGGCACCGCGAGCAACGTGCGGAACAGCAGCTGCGCCTGCAGCGGCAGGCCGAACAGCGAAAACTCGATCAGCCGGTGCTCGAGTGCGCGCTGGCGCGCGACCGCGACGCGCGTCGAAAACTCGAGCGAACGGCTCACCGTCATATCGGTGGTGAGATGCTTGCCGCCCTGCACGTGCGCGACCAGCGCCGGTCCGCGCCACCAGGGCAGCAGATAGGCCCCCGCGCTCTTGAGCGCGTCGCCGGTATAGATCGGCAACCAGTGGTCCTCGTCGTAGATCTCGAGCCAGTGCACGAAACGCGCGTTGCGCCGCTCGGGCTTAAGCAGCACCCCGTTCACCACCTCCGCCGGCACGCCGGCGAGGCGCAGCAAATTGACCGCCACCACGGGCACGCGCGCCTGGCTGCGCATCGGATCGCGTCCGAGGAGGTAGGAAGCTTCGTCGCCGGGCTTGGCCGCCTTCAGGCGCTCGACGATCACCTCGGCCAGGGTGCGCGCATCGGCCGCCTTGGCGCGCGCACTGTCCACCAGGCTGTGCGCCACCAGCAGCTCGTCGGGGGTGAACCTCGGCGCCTGCGAGGTCGGCGCCGGCTGAGGCTCGGCAGGCGGAGGTTTGGACAGGTCGACGACCACCCGGTAATACAAATACTGGCGCCCCTGGGCGTTGGCGATCGAGAACACCGCGCGCTCGTTCAGGCGCGTGCGCTCGGTGGTCACGCCATAGCCGCGCGCGGCGAAGCCCTGGTCCATGACCGAGACCTGGCCGGTTTGACTCGGCACCGAGAGCAGAACCTTGGCCGGCCCGCCATCGGCGTCGTAGGCGAGCTGCAGCTCTACGCGCCAGATCTCCGAGCGCTGGTTGGGCGACAGCGGGAAGCCGAGCACCACTACCTTGTAGACGGTGGCCGAGGCGCCGGCAAGCACCAGCAGGCCCGCGAGCAGGTAAAGGTGCAGCTTGCTCACTTCGTCTCTTTCTCTTTATCCGGCGCGCACGACGGAACGGTCGTGAACGTGTGCGTCGGATCGACGATGAACTTGTTCTGCAGGAAGCTGCGGCCGATGATCATCGGATACTCGAGCTTGCTGCGGTCCACCAAATTGACGACCACCTCGCGCCTGACGTCTCCCAGGCACAGGTTGAGGATCACCGCGGGGCGTTTCTCGTTCTGGCCGCCGGCGCGCTCGATGTCGACGTACCGGTAGATCTCGCGGTCGAAGTCGACGCGTTGGCCGTCTCGATCCTTGGTCCAGAACGAGACCCACTCCTTGCGGCCGCGGCGCGTGATCTTGAGATCCTGCGCATCCATTGAGGGACTGTCGGCGCCGGTGTCGATCTTCGCGTTGAGCACGAGCTTGTCCTCGACCTGCACGGGCTCGACCCAGCCGATGACCTGAGCTCCCGCGGCCGCGGCGTCGCACGCGCCAAGCGCCGCAGCCAGCAGGATCCCCGCCCGCGCCAGGAATCCGCGCCGCGCCTTCACGCCGCCTCCGGCTGCTTCGGCCACACGCGGCGCGCGAATTCGGGATAGTTCAGAGCGATCTCCCTCCTCACCGGCCCGCGCAGCATCGTTATTTCCTCGCTTGTCGGCCCTATGGTAGCAGGCACCTCGGCCGGGCAGTCGAATTCGAAGCCGGTGGATGCCCGCACCTCGTCCAGATCGCAGCCGGGGTGGATGCTCTCCAGCCGGAAGCGGCGCCGCTCCTTTTGCCACGCAAACACGGCCTTGCCCGTGACCAGCGCCTGCGGTCCGCCGCGGCGCCACACGCCCGGGGGGCTCCAACCCGGGGCGCTGACGAACTCGACCCTCGGCACGAGCACCCGGCGGCTGTGCTCCTCGCGAAACAGGATGGTCCGCCCGGCGGCGAAATACATGAACGCCGAGCCGAAGGAACCGGGGAAGCGCTTGCCTTCCGCCCGCACCAGGTTGATGTTCGCCTCACCGTCGATCTGCGCACCGCCGAGAAAGAACACGTCGATCCTTCCCTGGCCGGCAAGATCGAACAGCTCGCGCGAGCCGGCAGTGAACGGATTGCCGCTGCGCTTTTGCAGCAGCGAGATGCGCAGCGACGGACGCCTTTGCCTGAGCAGGAACGCGCCGGTCGCCGGAATCGGCGACGCTGCGCCAACCGCAACGTGCCGCGCGTCTCCGATGAGCCGCGCAATGGTGACGGCGAGAAACTCCTCGGCCGCCCAGTTCACGCGGCCACGGCCCCGAGCACGGACTCTTCCAGATACTGGCGGAACCCTTGCTCGGAGCGCGCCAGCTCCGCGTAGCGCATCAGGTGCGCGTGATCGATGGCGTAAAGTTCGGGCACTCCGAGCGGCCAGGCGCCGCGCGTCGCCGGCGCGACGGCGCTCACGTAGACCGAGGCGATGCAGCCTGGAGCGAGGAGCTCGTCCTCCAGCATGTCGCCGCGCCTCATCTCCTCGTAAGTGACGTAGCAAGCGCGCGAAGCATGCGCGATCGTCGCAAGCTCGCCGCGTCGACCCACCCACACGTTACCCGCATCGTCCGCCCAGCGCGCGTGAAAAAGCGCCACATCGGGAACGATAGCCTTCGCAAGCACAATCGGGTCTCCGCTCGCGTAGGGATTGTCGATCGTCTTCCAGTCGGGATGGTGGTCGACGAGGTCCGAGCCGAGCACGCCGCGCAGCGGCAGGAAAGGAACCCCCTTCTCGGCAGCCTGCAGGCCGGTGTGGATCATCGGGCAAGTCGCGTCGACGATCTTGAGCGTGCCGCTCGTGGCCGCTACGCTGAAGCGCGGCGCGAGGCCCGCCTCGCCGAGCGTCACCGCGCTGGTCTCCACCTCGCGCACACACCCCGCCCCGATCAGGAGGTCGGCGCAGAGGCCGAGCGTCGGCACGCCGATCAGCTTCAGGTCCCTGGCCCTGCGCCGCACCAGGGCGCGCACGACCTCCATGGCGACGAGCGAATAGTCGGCGGGAAGGCCGATGCTCGCCCCGTCCGGGATCTCGCGCGCGACCGCCTCGGCGTCGGCGAGCCGCCGCGTGTCGTTCGCGGGCAGCGCGCTCACGAGGTGCCCCCGATCGTCAGGCCGTCGATCCGCAGGGTCGGCTGCCCCACCCCGACGGGAACGCTCTGACCCTCCTTGCCGCAGGTGCCGATGCCGCTGTCGAGCTGCATGTCGTTGCCGATCATGCTGACGCGCGTGAGCGCGTCCGGCCCATTGCCGATCAGGGTCGCGCCCTTCACCGGATACGTCACCTTGCCGTTCTCGATCATGTACGCTTCGGCGGCCGAAAACACGAACTTGCCGTTCGTGATGTCGACCTGCCCGCCGGCGAAGTTGACCGCGTACACGCCGCGTTCGACGCCGGCGATGATCTCGCGCGGGTCGTGCCGCCCGCCGAGCATGCAGGTGTTGGTCATGCGCGGCAGGGTGAGGTGCGCGAACGACTCGCGCCGCCCGTTGCCGGTGAGCGGCATCTTCATGAGGCGCGCGTTCATGCTGTCCTGCAGGTAGCCGCGCAGGACTCCGTCTTCGATGAGAACCGTACGCTGCGTCGGGTTGCCTTCATCGTCGATGGTGAGGGAGCCGCGCCGGCCGGGCAGCGTACCGTCGTCGACCACCGTCACTCCGGGCGCGGCAACGCGCTCGCCGATGCGCCCGGCGAACGCCGAGCTCCCCTTCCTGTTGAAGTCGCCCTCCAGCCCGTGGCCAACCGCCTCGTGCAGCAGGATCCCGGGCCAGCCGGGCCCCAGCACCACGCTCATCGTGCCCGCCGGTGCGGGCCGCGCTTCCAGGTTGGTGAGCGCCTGCGACACGGCCTTCGACGCGTACCCTTCGAGCACCGCGTCGCTGAAGTGCGCATAACCGGTGCGACCGCCCCCGCCCGCGCTGCCGCTCTCGCGCCGCCCGTTCTGCTCGGCAACCACCTGAAGCGAAAGGCGCACCAGCGGCCGCACGTCGGCGGCGAGCACGCCGTCGGAGCGGGCGATCAGCACCACCTCGTACTCGCCGCCGAGGTGCGCGATGACCTGCACGACGCGAGGATCGAGTGCGCGGCACATGCGCTCGAGCTTCTCGAGCAGCGCCACCTTGGCCTCCGACGGGAGCGTAGCGATCGGATCGAGCGGATCGTATCGCCGTACGGCGGGCGTTCCGCCTCGCCTGCGGCGCGCCGGCACGCGCCGGTTCTGGCCGGCTGCCGCAATCGCGCGCGTGGCGCGTGCTGCGTCCTGCAGGGCGTCGAAGCTGATCTCGTCCGAATAGGCGAACGCGGTCTTGTCGCCCGAGATCGCACGCACGCCAACGCCCTGGTCGATGTTGAAGCTGCCCGACTTGACGATGCCTTCCTCGAGGCTCCAGCTCTCCGAGCGCGAGTACTGGAAGTACAGGTCGGCGTAGTCGATGCGGCGCGCGCCGAGCGCGCCCAGCACGCGCGCGAGCTTGCCGGCCTGCAGTTCGTAGGGTTCGAGCAGGCAACGCTCGGCGGTGCCGAGGACGATGTCCTGTTCCGCAGTGCGCGTCATCGTATGCAATCCGGTCGCAAGCATCGGTCGTCGGACGGGGTCATCATAGCAAATGGGCGCTACTTCCCTTCCCCGCCGTCGGGCGCCGTGCCGGGCGCGACCACTCCCAGTCTTTCGACCTTCGGATCCGCCCAAGTTCCGGTGATCGAGTAGCGATAAGAAAAGATCTGGCCCAGGGGGTCTCTCAGAACGCGCTGCGCGAGTAGGGTGGCAACGCCGGCGAGCGGGTGTATCAGCCCGACGACCGTGGAGGCGCTATCGCCGAGGCTCGGCACGACGCGCACCTTCACGTCCTGTGTCTCGCGCACCAGGTCGGTTTCGCCGGCGAGCTCGACTTCGGCGGCCGAGCCTTTCATCTTGAAGTCCGAGGTGCGCATGACCCCGTCGCTGACGTGCAGGCTGCTGGTGATGCTTTCGAACTGGAAGCCCTTGGAAAACACATCGCGGAAGTCGAGCTGAATGCGCCGCGGCAGCATCTGCAGGCTCATCAGCGATACGAGCTTGCCGATGCCCGGCTCGATCTCCAGGAATTGGCCGTCGTCCGCGCGCAGCTGCAGCTCACCCGCGAGCGTCGGATAGTCGAGCGACATTGGTGCGCCGCGCCACGACAGCGAACCCGACAGCTTTGCCGTCCCGCCTTTGACGAGCCCGGGATAGCCGATGCGTTCGAGAAACTTGCCGACGTCTTTGGCATCGAGCTGGAAATCGAGCGAAGTGGCCACGGGCGCCCCGGTGCGCCAATCGCCCTTTCCGGTCATCGAGGCGTCCGGGTTTTGCATCGCCAGGCGGTCCACGTGCCAGTCAGCGCCCGAGCGCTGCGCCGCAAACTCGACGCGCCCCAGGTTTTTGCCGCGGAACGTGAAGTCGTCGGCAACCAGATCGACCGCAGGCAGGTCGCGCGCCTGGACGACCGGCTCGCTGGCGGCGCCCGGCGCATCGTCCGGGATGCGCAAGCGCCCCAGGCGCGCCACCAGCTTGCCGCCTCCCGCCGTCCGGTAGTCGAGGTCGCCGGTAATTTCGGCGGACCGCACGTTCGCCGACCAGCCGCCGGTATCGGTGTTCCCGCGCAGCGTGACGTCGTTCAGGCGCTTGCCGAAAGCATCGAGCGTGCCGAGCGTCAGGTCGAGGGTCGTGGGTCCGGGGCCCGCGCCGCTGTCCGGGAACAGTGCGCGCCAGCTGTCCAGATCGAGCGCAGCGAGCGAGCCGTAGAGCAATATGCCGGGGCGCTCGGGCACGCGCAGCGCCCGACCGGGGGTCGGCCCGAACTCGATCGAGGCACGCCGCAGCGCCATTGCCGCGCCTTCGAGCCGGCGCTCGAACTCGGCGACGAGCCGTCCGCCAAGCGAAATAGAGATTCGCTCGCGCAATTCGCCATCGCTCGTCGCGATCTCGACGCGCAACGGCAGCGCATCGCCGGCCGCCTTGTCGAGCGGTGCAGGCAGCGCGCTCTTCACGCCGACCAGACGCGATTCGACCGCCAGCTGCGCGCGGCCCTCGGCCGCCGTTACGCGCGCATCGTAGGCGAGAGTGCCCGAAATGCGGCTATTCCAGGGCCCGCCCAACAGTCGGGTCAGTCCGGCGACGTCGGCAGAGCCGCGAGCATCGATTTGCACGCCGTTGCCAGCCGCCGAGCCGCCGCTGAAGCTCACCGGACCGCCCAGCATTCGCCCGCGCGCGTCGCTCAGCTTGAAGCTGGACTCGGTGAATTGCACGCGGCCCGCGGCTTGCTCGACCGGCGGCAACTGATGCCCGAGGTCGACGGTGTTGTCGGCGAAGCGGAAATCGCCGTCGACCTTGCTCGCCTTCAAATCAGCGACCGGCAATTCGAGCTTGAGCTTGAGGCTGCCCTCCCCGGTGGCGCGCACGTCATCGGTCAGCCCGCCGACCATGCGCCGCACGGGACTTGCGGCGATGTACGCGAGAAAGCGAGCGCTCGGCCCCGAAGCTTCGCCGGAGATCTTGATTCGCTTCGCACCGGCCAGCAGGCTGGGAATCTCGATCCGCACGTTGGCGAGCGCCGCGCCGAGAATGCTGCCGCTGCGCCCGACGATCTCCATGTGGTCGCGCTCGAACCGCAGCTCGCCGTCGATTCCCTCGATGCGCGGCCAGCCGTCGGCGTAGTCGAGCACTCCGTTCTCGACCCGCGCAGCCACCAGGAAGTCTCCCTTCGCCGGATCGGCGAAGGGGAAGTCGCGCAGGTCGCCGCGTAGGCGCAGGCGCACGTCGCTCGCCTCGCCGGCGAGGATCGAAGTCGCGAGCCAGTCGCGCGTCTTCGCGCCCATGATGCGCCCGAGCGGCAGGTATTTCTGCAGGCGGCGTCCGTCGGCGCGCGAGAGCTGCGCCGACAGATCGATGACGCCGGGACCTGCGCCGCCGAAACGATAGGTGCCGAACGCGCTGCCCGCCAGATCCGCGTTGGCGAACGCGAGCGACGACAGGCGCACCTCGAGCGTGTCTTGGCTCGGACGCGTCCACTCGACGTTTCCGTTCAGCGCGTCGAGCTGGATGCGCGGTTCCGGGAAGATCTTCGGCAGCTCGAGCTCGCTTTTGCGCGAATCGAGCCGCAGCGTGCCCTTGGCTTGGTCGGCCTCGAGGCCGCCCGAGATGCCTTCGAACCCCGGTATGTTGCGCCAGGCCTTCATTCCCAGGTCGGTGAAGCGGCCGCGCGCGCTGAACGAGGCGGCGTCCGGCAGCCGTCCGCTCCACCTGAAGCGCAGGTCGAGCAGGTTGCCGCGTGGCGCGAGTTCGCCGACGCGCTGGCGCAGCTCGCCGGGAATCGGCAGGTACTCGGCAAGCTGGGCCAGAGGCTCGAGCTCGATCAGGTTCGCGGTGAGCAGTCCGTGTTCGAGCTGGTTCGCAGCGGCCGGGCTCCACGACAGCCTGAAACTGGTCGAGCGCATCGCGGCCCCGCCCTCGCGCAGCAGCGTCAGATTGCGCGCGCCGACTTCGTACTCTCCGACGCCCATCCGGCCCTCCAGGCGCCCGCGCAATGCGCTCAGCTCGAGCAGCGGCAGTTGAGGCCCCAGGCGCGCAGCCACGTCGGTGAGTGCCAGGTCGGCGGTGGCGTGCAGAACACGGCCGGAACCGAGGGTTGCCCACAGGCGCAACGCCCCCTTTCCGCGGCGCACCTCCACCGGATAGTCCACCCACGGGCTCCAGCCGGCGAGATCCGTATAGCCGAACTCCGCGAACACGCGCCCGCTCCAGGCCGCCGGTTCGGTGACGCTCGAACCCTGCAGCTCCGCGCGCAGCTCGAGCGTGGTGCCGAGCGCCGCGGGTGGCCGCGCCGCGATACCGAGCAGGTGGCGTGCGCCCGCATTGCGCAGGCGGAAATTGAGCTCGCTCAGGACCAGCGGCGGGGCGCCGCGCTGCTCGTCCACCCAGGTGATCTCGGCGTCGCGCACGATGATGTCGCGCTGCTGCAGGAGCCAGTTGGTGAACCCGCGCTCGTCGGCGCCGGGGCCGAGCGCGATGCCCGCGACATGCAGCCTGCCCGAGGCGTCACGCCGCACGCCGAGCCGCGGCCCGCTCACGGTGAGCGACTGCAGGCGCAGGTCGCCGAAGAGCAACGAGCTCCAAGCCACGACGTTTTCAACCTCTGGCAGCGCGAGCGCCACCCGGCCGCGGCTGTCGTACAGGCGCACGTCGCTGAAGTCGAGCTCCGGGCGCAGCCCGCGCCAGTCGGCGCGAATGGCGCCGATTTCCACGCGCAGGCCGACCGCCTGCGAGATCACCGCAACGATGTCGTCCCGGTAACGCTCGATGTTCGGCAAGATCCAGTAGCGCGCGGCGAGAAACACCGCTGCGAACACGATGAGCGCGGCCCAGGCGAGCACTTCGAGCAAGCCGATCAGCCACGGCGCCGCTCGGCCAGGCGCCGCGACCGGGCGCTGGGGCTCGCGTTCGCTCTCGGTTTGCATGTTATAAGTTTCGCTTTTCATTTTAACCGTAAAGCTCCGTGGCGATTGCGCTTTCCTCGTCGCGCTACGCGCAGCACGTGCTCCGGGCACGGCCGGAACTCGGCGATGAGCTCGCCGCGCCGGCGCCATTCGCGCGCGAGGCGATGCGCGCCGCGCTCGCCGCGGCGAGCGCGGACGATGAGGCGGCGCTCAAGGCGCGCTTGCGGCGCCTGAGGCAGCGGGTCCTGTTGCGCGTCATGGCGCGCGATCTCGGCGGGCTCGCGGACCTCGCCGAAGTGTGCGGCACCATGAGCGACCTGGCCGAGGAGTCGGTCGCGACAGCGCTCCAATGGGCTGACGCGCAGCTGGCACGCGAGTTCGGGCAGCCGCGCAGCGCCGCGGGCGGCGCGCAAAAGCTGGTGGTGGTGGCGATGGGCAAGCTCGGCGGGCGCGAGCTGAACGTCTCCTCAGACATCGACCTGGTCTTTCTCTACCCGGAGGAAGGCGAAACCGATGGCGCGCGTCGCCTCTCCAACCACGAGTACTTCGCGCGCGTCGGACGCAAGCTGATCTCGTTGCTCGCCGAGGTGACCGAGGATGGCTTCGCGTTCCGCGTCGACATGCGCCTGCGGCCCTACGGAGAGTCCGGCCCGCTGGTCGCGAGCTTCGAGGCGCTGGAGAACTACCTCGTCGCGCAGGGGCGCGAATGGGAGCGCTACGCCTGGATCAAGGCGCGCGCGCTCACCGGCGAGCGTGACGCCGAGCTCGCCGCGATCGTGCGCCCGTTCGTCTATCGCAAGTACCTCGATTACGCCACCCTTGCCGCGATGCGCCGGCTGCACGCCGAGGTACGGCGCGAGGTCGAGCGGCGCGAGCTCGCCGACCACGTGAAGCTCGGACCGGGCGGCATCCGCGAGATCGAATTCGTCGCGCAGGCGCTCCAGCTGGTGCGCGGGGGACGCGACCCCGAGCTGACGGTGCGCCCCACTCTCGAGGTGCTCGAGCGCCTGGGCGCGCGTCGCGTCCTGCCCGAACAGGCGGTGCGCGAGCTCTCGGCGGCATACGTGTTCCTGCGCAACGTCGAGCACCGCCTGCAGTACCTGGACGACCGCCAGACGCACACCCTGCCCGAGCACGAGGCCGACCGCGCAACGATCGCCGCCATGTGCGGCTGCGCGTCGTGGAGCGATTTCGCAGCGCGGCTCGCCGAAACGCGTGCAGGCGTAACTCGCCACTTCCAGTCGGTATTCGCCGAGACCCTGGGCGACGATGCGGGCGGACTGTGGCAGGACGACCGCGCCGCGATGCAGGCGGCGCTCGCCGAACTCGGCTTCCGCGACGCCGAGGCGAGCGCAGCGCGCCTCGCCGCGCTGCGCGCGGGCCAACGCTATGCGCAGCTGCCGGAGGACTCGCGCCGGCGCTTCGATGCGCTCGTGCCGGCGCTCGCGCGCGCCGCCGCGGCGACGCCCGACCCGGACGCCACGCTCGCGCGCGGCCTCGACCTGGTCGAGGCGGTCGCGCGGCGCGCAGCCTACCTCGCGCTGCTCGCCGAGCATCCCGAAGCGCTCGAGCGCATCGCGCGCATCGTCTCGGCTTCGAGCTGGGCTGCCGAGTTCGTCACGCGGCATCCGCTATTGCTGGACGAGCTCCTCGACGACCGCGTGCTGTACGCACCGCCGGACTGGCCAGCCTTCGCCCGCTCGCTCAACGCGCTGCTCGCCGCGCACGCCGGAGACACCGAGGCGCAGATGAACCTGTTGCGCGAGCAGCACCAGGCGCAGGTGTTCAGGCTGCTCGCGCAGGATCTCGCCGGGCTGCTCACCGTCGAGCGCCTGGCGGATCACCTCTCCGCGCTCGCCGACATCGCGCTCGGCGCGACGCTCGAGCTTGCCTGGGGCCAGGTGCGCCGCCACCGCGAGGGGCCGCCGCACTTCGCGGTGATCGGCTACGGCAAGCTGGGCGGCAAGGAGCTCGGCTACGCCTCCGACCTCGACATCATCTTCCTGTACGACGATCCCGACGAGCGGGCGCAGGAGGTGTACGCGCGGCTCGCTGCGCGCGTCAACAATTGGCTGACGACGCGCACGTCCGCCGGCGTGCTGTTCGCTACCGACCTCCGCTTGCGGCCGAGCGGCGCCTCCGGCCTGCTCGTGTCCTCGGTCGCGGCGTTCGAGGAATACCAGGAAAAGGAAGCCTGGGTGTGGGAACATCAGGCGCTCACGCGCGCACGTTTCTGCGCGGGCGACGCCGGGGTCGGCGCAGCCTTCGAGGCGATTCGCGAGCGCATCCTGCGCCGCAACCGCGACCCGCAGGCGCTGGCGAAGGAAGTGCTCGCCATGCGCAGCAAAATGCACGACGCTCACCCGAATCCCTCGAGACTTTTCGACGTCAAGCACGACGCAGGCGGCATGATCGACCTGGAGTTCGTGGTGCAGTACCTGGTGCTCGCGCACGCGCATCGCCATGCCCGCCTTACCGGCAACCTCGGCAACATCGCGCTGCTCGGCATGGCGGGCGAGCTCGGTCTCATCCCCGCAGAGCTCGCGCGCCGCGGTCAGGACGCCTACCGCGAGTTCCGGCGCGTACAGCACGCGCTGCGCCTGGGGGGCGCGCAGTACGCGCGCGTCCCGCTGGAGCAGCTGGCCGAGCACGCGCACGCGGTGCGCGCGCTGTGGGCGACTGTGTTCGGCTAGATCGCTTCGCGCGGCGGCTGCCCGGCGCGCCGCAACGGCCCGTCGACCGCCGAGGCGAGCCCGCCCAGCGCGTCGAGCAGTGCGTCGCGGTTCAGGCGGTAGAGCACGCGCTGACCCTGGCGCTCGGCCGAGACGAGGCCCGCCCGCTGCAGCACCGCGAGATGGCGCGAGATCGCGGGCGCGCTGATGCCGAAGCGTTGCGCGAGTTCGCTCGTGGACAGCGCGGTCTGCGCGAGAAACGCGATCGCCTGGCGCCGCGGCGCCGAGGCGAGCGCCGCGAACACGCGCTCGTGAGCATTAACATTCATGTTAATAGTATGGCGGATTTTTCCAGCCTGTGGTTAGATGGCCGCCACGTTCAAGGAGAACCCTGCTCATGGCGAAGGCACAAACGCCGCTCTCGATGGCGGACCGCGACGGCTGGATCTGGTACGACGGCAAGCTGGTGCCGTGGCGATCGGCCACCACCCACGTGCTCACCCACTCGCTGCACTACGGTCTCGCCGTGTTCGAGGGGCTGCGCGCCTACAAGACCACCGAGGGCACGGCGATCTTCCGCCTGCGCGAGCACACGCAGCGGCTGCTCAATTCGGCGCACATCTACATGATGAAGATTCCCTACTCGATCGAGAAGCTGATGGCGGCGCAGATCGAGGTGGTGCGCGCCAACGCGCACGAGTCCTGCTACGTGCGGCCGATCGCCTTCTACGGCTCGGAGAAGATGGGCGTCTCGCCGATCGGCGCATCGGTGCACGTGGCGATCGCCGCCTGGCCGTGGGGCGCCTACCTCGGGCCGGACGCGCTCGCCAAGGGCATCCGCGTCAAGACATCCTCGTACGCGCGCCATCACATCAACGTGACCATGGCGCGCGCCAAGATGTCGGGCACCTACCCGAACTCGGTGCTCGCCACGCTGGAAGCCACGCAGCACGGCTACGACGAGGGACTGCTGCTCGACGTCGAAGGCTACGTCGCCGAAGGCGCGGGCGAGAACGTGTTCATCGTCAAGGACGGGGTGATCTACGAGCCGGAGCTGACCTCGGCGCTCACCGGCATCACGCGCAGCACGGTGATCGAGCTGGCGCAGGGACTGGGCTACAAGGTGCTCTCCAAGCGGCTGACGCGCGACGATATCTACATCGCGGACGAGTGCTTCTTCACGGGCACCGCGGCCGAGGTCACACCGATCCGCGAGCTCGACGGCCGCATGATCGGCGCCGGCAAGGCCGGCCCGGTCACCAAGCGGCTGCAGAAAGCGTTCTTCGACGTCGTCACCGGCAAGGACAAGCGGCACAGGCACTGGATGACGCCGGTGCCCATGCGTGGCGGCAAGAGGAAGGGCGCGCGATGAGCACTCAGGCGACCGACCGCGCGCGCGTCGTCGAGGTCACCGAGAAGGACCTGCCGCTGCACTGCCCGCTGCCGACAGCGCCGCTGTGGGCGCGCCACCCGCGCGTGTTCCTCGATGTCGCCGCAGCCGGCGAGATGCTGTGCCCGTACTGCGGTACCCGGTATGTCTACAAGGGCTCTGCGCCAAGGGGCCACTGAGGAGTCCGAGCGCATCCTCGTCGTCGCCCCGAACTGGATCGGCGACGCGCTGATGGCCCAGCCGCTGTTCATGCGGCTGCGCGAGAAGCGCCCGGGTCTGCGCCTCGACGCGCTCGCGCCGCCCTGGGTCGCGCCGGTGCTGCGGCGCATGCCGCAGATCGACGAGGTGATCGTCGCCTCCCTTGAGCACGGCGCGCTCGACCTGCGCGAGCGCTGGCGCCTGGGCCGCATGCTGCGCGCGCGCGGCTACGCTCAGGCGATCGTACTGCCCAACACCTGGAAGGCGGCGCTGGTACCGTATCTCGCCGACGTGCCGCTGCGCAGCGGTTACGTGGGCGAATCACGCTACGGGCTGCTCAACCTGCTGCATCACAAAGCGAAGGACGCGCCGCGCGAGGCGATGACGCTGCATTACGCGCGCCTCGCAGAGCCGCCGGGCAAGGCTCCGGTCGAGCCGCTGCCCAGGCCGAAGCTGTCGGTGGATGCCGGCGCGGCGCGCGCCACCGCGGTACGGTTCGGCCTCGGCGGCCGCTACGCGGTGTTCTGCCCGGGCGCCGAATACGGGCCGGCGAAACGCTGGCCGGCCGAGCGCTTCGGCGCCCTGGCGCGCATGCTCGACATGCCGGTCGTGCTGCTCGGCTCGGCGAAGGATCGCGAGGTATGCGCGTCCGTCGGCGGCGGCGCGCGCAACCTCGCCGGGGAGACAACGCTGGATGAGGCGATCGAGCTCATCGCCGGGGCCGAGCTGATGGTGAGCAACGACTCGGGGCTGATGCACGTCGCGGCGGCGCTCGATCGGCCGCAGGTGGCGCTCTTTGGCTCATCAAGCCCCGAGCACACGCCGCCGCTGTCGGCGCACGCACGCGTCGTATGGCTGCGTCTGGAATGCAGCCCGTGCTTCTCGCGCGAGTGCCCGCTCGGGCATTTCCGCTGCATGCTGGATATCTCCGTAGAGCGGGTGCGCGAAGAGATCGCGCAACTCGAAACAGGGCACGTCGCCACGCCATGACGCGGATCTTTCCGACCGCTCAGGACGCGGAGAACGCCTTTTACGAGGCGCTCGGGCGCGCCGACCTCGAAGCGATGATGGCAGTATGGGCAGAGGACGACGACATTATCTGCGTGCATCCCGGTGGGCCGCGCCTCGCGGGGCTGGAGCAGGTACGCGAGGGCTGGCGCCGCATCTTCTCCGGCGGGCCCGGTCCTCGCCCCGATGTCTCGCAGCAGCTGGTCATCTCTGGAATGATGACTGCGGTGCATAGCGTGCAAGAGAGCTTCACGCTCGAGGACCCGCAGGGCAATCCCATGCCGGTGCCGGTGATCGCCACGAACGTATACCTGCGCACTGCGGCCGGCTGGCGCATGATCGCGCATCACGCGTCGCCGCTTCCGGCGCAGCAGCCGGTGCAGCAGGCCGGAGGCGACGCGCGCCGATCGCCCAAGACACTGCACTGACGGCATGCCCGCGGGACGGCCGCTTTCCTCCACTTACCGGGCGCCCTGGTGGCTGCCGGGCGGCCACGCGCAGACCCTGGGCGCCGCGCTGTGGCCCGGGCCGCGGCCGCCGCTCGCGCGCGAGCGCTGGGACACGCCCGATGGAGACTTCATCGACGTCGACTTCGCCGGAGCGACGACCCCCGAGGCCAGAACGCTGGTTCTGTTCCACGGACTGGAAGGCGGCTCGGGCAGCCACTATGCGCGCGCGCTCGCTCAGCGCGCCGCCTCGCGCGGCTGGCGCTTCGTGCTGCCCCACTTCCGCGGCTGCTCGGGTGAATCCAACCGCCTGCGGCGCGCCTACCACTCGGGGGACAGCGACGAGCTCGACTGGATCCTTCGCCGCCTGCGCACGGAGCACGGCGCACCCGTCGCGGCGGCGGGCGTTTCGCTCGGCGGCAACGTGCTGCTCAAATGGCTCGGCGAGCACGGCGTACGGGCGCGCGACAACGTGCGGCGCGCGGTGGCGGTCTCGGCGCCGATCGATCTCGCTGCGGCGGGCCGCGCGTTGGACCGCGGCTTCAATCGCCGTATCTACACGCGCGCGTTCCTGTCGAGCTTGAAGCGCAAGTCGCTCGCCAAGCTGCGCCGCTTCCCGGGGCTGTACGACGCGCGCCGCGTCGCCGCGGCACGCACGCTACACGAATTCGACGACGTCGTGACCGCGCCGCTGCACGGCTTCCGGGACGCCGACGAATACTGGTCGCGCGCCTCGTCGGCGCCGTGGCTGGCG
>JBLMWT010000194.1:0-10223 GCA_050257375.1 Sphingomonadaceae bacterium | reverse complement strand
ACGCGCGCCGTCGTCGAGGCGATGCGTGTCGACGAGGCTAAGCACCGGGACACCGCGCTGGCGCTCGGCGCTGCGGAGCTGCCGAATGCGGTCAAGTCCGCCATGCGGGCGCTCGCCAAGGTCATGACGACCGTCGCCTACCGCCTGTAGCGCCGGGGCCACTCGACCGCGCCAGGCGCGACTCAAGTCTCGACGATCTCGAAATCCTTCGTCATCTCGGCGGTCTTGCCGAGCATGATCGAGGCGGAGCAGTACTTCTCGTGCGAGAGGCGGATAGCGTGCTCGACCAGATTGCGCTTGAGCCCCTTGCCGTGCAGGACGAAGTGCATGTGGATGCGCGTGAATACCTTTGGGTCGGTCGCCGCGCGCTCCGAGGTCAGCTTGACTTCGCAACCCTTGATGTCCTGGCCGCTTTTTCTCAAGATCACGACCACATCGTAGGCGGCACAGCCACCGGTACCGAGCAGGACCATCTCCATCGGTCTCGGCGCCAGGTTGCGTCCTCCGCCATCCGGGGCGCCGTCCATCGCCACGACGTGGTTACTCCCCGTTTCCGCTAGAAAGGTCGCATCGCCGACCCACCGGACGGTGCATTCCATTAGGGAATCCTCATAAAATCAAAGATTTGTTGCGGTGCAAAATCAGACTCCGAGGATGATCACCGTCGATGCCGCGTTTTTTTAGGTAGTGTGGATTTTGACGCGCGATCTGCCAGTACAATCAAGGCACTATTTCAAAGCAGAGGAGATAGACAAAAATAATCGAAGAATAACCCAGTCGATCTTGCAATGCACCATACGAGAAGCTAAGATTCTTGCAAGTTCGACGCTCGTATGAGCGTTGAGCTTTTGTCTCCTCCACCCTCCTCCTTTGGTGGATTCAGCGCAACTCACGAGAGTTGCGCTTTTTTTTGCTTGCCGTGTTTCGCGCTTTGACGCGGCGGGCAGGGTTTAATAGAATCGCGTGCTTTTCATTTGCGACCGAAAGATGAAGACCTATTCTGCGAAACCCGCCGACGTGCGCCATGGATGGTACGTCGTCGATGCCCAAGGCAAGGTGCTCGGTCGTCTTGCGGTTCAGATCGCGTCGCGGTTGCGCGGTAAGCACAAGCCCGAATACACGCCGCATGTCGACACCGGGGATTTCATCGTCGTGGTCAACGCCGCGAAGATCCGGGTCACCGGCAAGAAGGCCCAAGACAAGAAGTACTACAGCCACACGGGCTTTCCCGGCGGCATCCGTGAAACCAACTTCGCCAAGCTGCAGGCCACACGTCCGAACCGCATACTGCAAAAGGCGGTGAAGGGCATGCTTCCGAAGGGGCCGCTTGGCTACGCCATGCTCAAGAAGCTGAAGGTGTACGCTGGCAGCGCGCACCCTCACGCCGCGCAGCAACCGAAAGCACTGGAAATCTGAGGCAACTTACATGGTCGGTGACTATTACTACGGTACCGGGCGTCGCAAGAGCGCAGTCGCCCGCGTCTTCATGAAGTCCGGCAAGGGGCAGTTCGTCGTGAATGGCAAGCCGGTGGATGAATTCTTCGCGCGCGAGACCGGGCGCATGATCGTGCGCCAGCCGCTCGAATTGACCAAGAATCTGACCAACTTCGATATCGACGTGAACGTTTACGGGGGCGGAGAGAACGGTCAGGCCGGCGCGGTGCGCCACGGCATAGCTCGCGCACTCATCGAGTTCGATGCCTCGCTCAAGCCTGTTCTGAGTGCTTCAGGCCTGGTGACACGCGACGCACGTGAAGTGGAACGCAAGAAGGTCGGTTTGCATAAGGCGCGGCGGCGCAAGCAGTTCTCGAAGCGCTGAGCGCGCTCTGGGCTCGACCAACAGAAAGCCGCCCTTCCGGGCGGCTTTTTCTTTTCCGGGCGGAGGTCCATGGGTCGCAAGCTGCGGAAGATAAGTAGGAGGTTCGGAATCACGGCGCCGCGGGTCGCCATACGCACTGAGACACCCTGGTATTGGCGCTGGGTTATCGCCTTGGCGCTCGTCGCGGTGACGGCTGCCGTCGGCGCCTGGATGTATGACGCGGGGCAGCGTCTTTCGGGTTTCGATCGCGAGCAGATGGCGCGCAAGCTCAGCGCTGCCAACTCAGAGCTCGATGCGGATCGGAAGGAGTTGGAGCGGCTGCGCGCGATTGCCAATGCTTCGGACAGTCGTATCGCTATCGAACGCACGGCGCAGCAGCGCCTCGCGCAGCAATTGCGCGCGCTCGAGGACGAGAACTCGAACCTGCGCGAAGAGCTCGCGATCTTCGAGCGCATGCTGTCCTCCGACCCGCGTTCGGCTCCCGCGATCTCTGTTAACCGGTTCAAGGTCACGCCCGACGTCTTACCCGGCGAGTATCGCTATCGCCTCCTCCTGATCTCTTCGGGCAGCCAGCGCGACCGCGAATTCAAGGGGCACCTGCAGCTGGTGCTCAGCCTAACGGACCAGGGCAAAAGTGCTATCATCAGATTGCCTCAAGAAGGGGATGCCGGGAATTCTGGATTTGGCTTGTCATTCAAGTACTTCCGGCGTGTAGAGGGCACTTTCCGCATCGCGCCGAGCGCTCGGCTGGAACAGGTGCAGGTCCGCGTGATCGAAGACGGCTCCAACCAGGTGCGCGCGACGCAGATTTTGACTCTTGGCTGAGAGGGCATACGACCATGTTCAACAGGACGAGCAAGCCGCAAACCCGCGTCGACAGCTTGGTAGGCTCCACAACGCGCATTGAGGGAAACCTCTTTTTCAGCGGTGGACTGCGGGTAGACGGGGTGATTCAGGGCAACGTCTCCGGGCTCCCCGATCAACCGGCAACGCTCGTGATATCCGAGCATGGGCGCGTCGAAGGCGATGTGCAGGCGACGCACATCGTCGTCAGCGGCACGATCAATGGCGGCATCACTGCCAGTGAATCGCTCGAACTCCAGGCCGGCTCGCGGGTCAAAGGCGACGTGCACTACAAGAGTATCGAAATGCAGCAAGGCGCAGTGGTGGAAGGGCGCCTCATGCACGAGGGCACAGAGGTCAAGGCGATGGAGTTGAAGCTCGCTTCCGGGAGCTGAGCCTTGGATTCGCATGAATAGCCGCGTTGACTGCGTGGGAACGCTGGCAGGATAATTTTTTAGGGATTTTTTGGAGCTTGCGATGAATGCAGTGACGGAAATGCCGGCGCCCTTGGTGTTCACGGATAGCGCCGCGAACAAGGTCAAGGAGTTGATTGAGGAAGAGGGCAATGCAGAATTGAAGCTGCGCGTGTTCGTCACGGGTGGAGGTTGCTCCGGCTTCCAGTACGGATTCACGTTCGACGAAGTGCAGAACGAGGACGACACGACGATGCAGAAGAACGGCGTGACGCTCCTGATCGATCCGATGAGCTACCAGTACCTGGTCGGTGCCGAAATCGACTATCAGGAAGGTCTCGAGGGCGCGCAGTTCGTGATCAAGAATCCGAACGCGACCACGACCTGCGGTTGCGGGTCTTCGTTCTCGGCTTGAGCGCGCCGGCACGCTCGTGAGAAGGGGGCTGCGGCCCCCTTTTTCATTTTGACTTCCAGCAGCTAGCCAGGATAAACGGCGCCAAGGACGCGCGCGCCGCGCGAACCCGTAACCTCGGGAAGGTTGGCCGGAATGCCCTCGAGCGCTTGCCTGGCGAACCACGCAAAGGCAGCCGCTTCGACCATTTCGGCAGGCAGCCCGAAATCGTCGCTTGATTCGACTCGAGTGGGCGCATTAAGCGCGCGCAACCGCGCCATCAGGGCCGCGTTACGCGCGCCTCCGCCGCAGGCAATAAGTCTGGCGGTCTCGGGACAGTAACGCTCGCGCGCCTGTGCGACGCAGCGCGCACTGAACTCGAGGAGAGTCGCCTGCACTGCGCGTGGATCGGTCCGCGAGACCTTGTGACGTGCGAGCCAGCCGGCATTGAACAGCTCGCGGCCAGTGCTTTTCGGCGGCGAGGCCGCCAAGAATGGCTCCGCGAGCAGGCTGTGCAGCAGCGCGTCGTCGACGCGTCCGCCGGCTGCCCAAGCCCCATCTCGGTCCATCGGCGTGCCGAGGTGCTGCTCGGCCCACAGGTCCAGCAGGCAATTCGCCGGCCCGCAATCGAAGCCGACAGTCGCGTGCTCGCCAGACAGGCAGGTTATGTTTGCGATCCCGCCCAGGTTCAGGACGACGCGCGACTCGCCAGGCTGGCCGAACGCATAAGCGTGGAACGCTGGCGCGAGCGGCGCGCCCTGACCACCGGCGGCAAGGTCGCGACTGCGAAAATCGGCGACCACGCGCGTACGCGTGAGTTCCGCGAGCAGAGCGGGATTGCCGATCTGAACCGTATAGCCGCGCTCCGGGCGATGACGCACCGTCTGCCCGTGGCAACCGATCGCGCGCACCG
The DNA here is from genome assembly GCA_050257375.1 of Sphingomonadaceae bacterium. Classification (GTDB taxonomy): domain Bacteria; phylum Pseudomonadota; class Gammaproteobacteria; order Burkholderiales; family SG8-39; genus DAHVFK01. Next base: position 5,844 of record JBLMWT010000194.1, on the reverse strand, counting down.
CGTCGGCGGCGATCCGGGCACGAGACAGTACTTCCGCGACGGCTTGCGCATAGTGCTGCGCCAGCGCGTTGCCCAGCATCGCAGCCCGATCGATTTCATCTGGGCCAGGGCTAGTGAGCGAGAGCAGCGCCGCGCGTAAGCGCGGCTCGAACGTGCGGTGCGCGCCGGCGATCAGAGCGGGGCGTCCGGTGCCGAAATCGACCAGTGCCGCGTCGACGCCGTCCACGCTGGTGCCCGACATCAGGCCGACATATAACTCGCGGCTGGGCACGATCCTTCGCGGCGCACCGCAGTCTTATTCCAGCAGAGCGACGGTGCTGCTGCTGAGCAGATCGAGCTGGGCGATGAGCGGGGAAGCGTACCGCCGAAACTCCGGTAGCTCCCGCTGCGGGACCGGAACCGCCGCCGGGAGGGATACGGCGAGCGGATTGCGCGCTATGCCGGCAATCCGGAACTCGTAATGCAGGTGCGGGCCGGTGGCCCATCCCGTGTGCCCGACGTACCCGATCACGTCACCCTGCTCGACGCGAACTCCGCCGTGAATGCCGCGTGCAAACCCCCTTAGATGACCATAGAGCGTGCTGTACTGGCCATTGTGTCGCAGGATGACGGCGTTGCCGTAGCCGCCCTCGCGTCCCGCGAACTGAACTACGCCGTCCGCCGTCGCGCGTACGGGAGTGCCTTCCGGAGCCGCAAAATCCACCCCGGTGTGCTTGCGCCAGTTATGGAAGAGTGGATGCTCGCGCATGCCGAAACGCGAGCTGATGCGCGTGAACGCGAGCGGCGCACGCAGGAAGGCCTTGCGCAGGCTCTGGCCATCGGGCCCGTAGTAGCCGCCCTTGCCGTGTGCGTCCACGAAGTACACCGCACGGTAGCTCTTGCCCCTGTTTACGAACTCGGCGGCGATCACGCGCCCCGCCCGCACCGGCCGTCCCGTGAGGTAGTGCATCTCGTATACGACCGAGAAGCGATCGCCCTTGCGCAGCTCGTGATAGAAGTCGATTTCACCACCGAACACATCCGCGAGTTGTATCGCGACACTGTCGGGGATGCCGGCGGCGTCCGCCGCGCCGAACAGCGACGAGCGGATCTCTGCCGAACGCACCAGGGTGCTCGTCTCGAACTTCGCCGGCTCGTCGACGACGCGGAATTTTTCCTGAGCAGGCACGATGCTGCGCATCGTTTCGGCCCCGTTAAGGTAGCTCAGGCTAACGAGCTCGCCATCACTCTTCACCTTGGCGGTCACCGTGCTCCCCGGGCGGAGCAGCTTCAACGTGCCCAGGCGCAGCAGGCGACCCGTTTCGTTCTCCTCGACGCCGAGGTTTCGAAGCAGCGTCGCGAGCGTCTCGCCACGCCGATAGCGCGACTCCCAAACGTAGGAGCTGGGCGCCGGCTGCAGAGCGCTCGGCGGGATGGCGATCGGCTCGGTCACCGTCTCGCGATGCACAGCATTCGCCTCGGGAGCAGGCGAAATTGTTGCAAACGCCGCCACAACGCCGGACAACGCGAGCACGAACAGCAGCGCGATCCGGGTCATACTTGCGCGGGCTGAAAGAAGAGGCTCTGTCACGATCGCCTGTGGTTCTGGTTTCGGGCTAAAATCCGCGCTCTTTCAGGCGCCTGCCGGTTATTCTTCAAAGACGAAAGCAGTCTAGCAAAGTTTCCCCATGATGCAAAACAATAATGTCTCGGCTGGCAGCAGAGGCATGGCATCCGTCGAAGAGGCGATGAGCCTCATCAAGCGCGGGTGTGACGAATTGCTCGTCGAGGAGGAACTGGCGCGCAAGCTCGCAAGCGGCCGAAGGCTGCGCGTCAAGCTCGGATTGGATCCGACGGCGCCGGACCTGCACCTTGGCCACACCGTGGTGATCAACAAACTGCGCCATTTCCAGGAGCTCGGACACCAGGTGCAGTTCCTGATCGGGGATTTCACCGGCATGATCGGCGATCCTACCGGCAAGAACCAGACGCGTCCGCCGCTTTCCCGCGACGAGATCGCGCGCAACGCGGCTACGTACCGCGAGCAGGTATTCAAAATTCTCGATCCCGAAAGGACCGAGATCCTGTTCAATTCCGCGTGGTCCGACAAGCTCGGCGCCGAGGGGATCATTCGGCTCGCGGCGCGCTATACGGTCGCGCGCATGCTCGAGCGCGACGATTTCGGCAAGCGCTTCCGGGCCAACCAGCCGATCGCTGTGCACGAATTTCTCTATCCCTTGATGCAGGGCTACGACTCGGTGGCGATGAAGGCCGACGTGGAGCTTGGCGGCACGGACCAGAAGTTCAATTTGCTGGTCGGGCGCGAGCTGCAGAAGGACTACGGTCAGGAGCCGCAGTGCATCGTGACCATGCCGCTGCTCGAGGGGCTCGACGGGGTGAACAAAATGTCGAAGTCGCTCGGCAACTATGTCGGTATCGCGGAATCTCCCGGAGAGATCTTCGGCAAGCTCATGTCGATTTCCGACCAGCTGATGTGGCGCTACATCGAGCTTTTGTCGTTCGAGTCGATGACGACCGTGCGCGCGTGGCGCGAACAGGTCGCCGAAGGACGCAACCCGCGCGACATCAAGGCGCTGCTCGCGCGAGAGATCGTGGCGCGGTTTCACGGTGCGCGCGCCGCCGAGCAGGCGAACGAGGAGTTCGAGCGACGCTTCCGGCACGGCGAGCTGCCTGAGGACATGCCCGAGGTGACGCTCGAAGCACCCGACGGGGACCTCGCGGTGCCGCAACTCCTCAAGCAGGCCGGATTGGTGCCGAGCGTATCGGAGGCCTTGCGCATGATCGAGCAGGGCGGAGTGAAGCTCGACGGGGCGCGCGTGGCTGACAAGGCGCTGCGCGTGGCGCGCGGGCGCAAGGTGGTGGCGCAGGTCGGCAAGCGCAGGTTCGCCCGCATCTTGGTGCGCTGAGGGGCGAAGGATGGCCGAGGCTCCGCGTTACGAGATCTACGCCATCAAGTACGGACGCCACGAGCGCCGCGCGCGAGAGAACTTCATCGGAGGCGACCCGCACGACGGGCCGATGCCGCTCGACTACTTCGTCTGGCTGGTACGCAACGCCGAGCGCACGGTCGTCGTAGACACCGGTTTCTCCGCCGCGACGGCAGCGCGCCGCCAGCGAGAGCATCTGCGCTGTCCGACCGAGGGTCTGCGGCTGCTCGGCGTCGAGGCGGCCACGGTTCGCAACGTGGTGATCACGCATCTGCACTACGACCACGTCGGAAATTTCGACCTCTTTCCCGCGGCGACCTTCCATCTGCAGGACGAGGAGATGCGCTACGCGACCGGCCGGCACATGCGCCACGAGCTGTTCAGAGGCGCGTTCGATGTCGAGGACGTCGTTGGCATGGTGCGCAACGTCTATCGCGGGCGCGTGTGCTTCCATGACGGCGACGCCGCGCCGTTTCCGGGGATCTCGCTGCATCGCATCGGAGGGCACACGCTGGGGCTGCAAGTCGTGCGTGTCGCCACGCGCCGCGGTTGGGTGGTGCTTGCATCGGACGCGAGCCATTTCTACGCCAACATGGAGCAGGTGCGGCCGTTCCCGATCGTTTATTCGGTGGCCGACATGGTCGCCGGGTACGGGACGCTGCGCTCGCTGGCCGGATCGCCGGACCATGTCATTCCCGGCCACGACCCGAAGGTGATGGAGCGATACCCCGCGCCGCGCAAGGACCTCGAGGGCATCGTGGTGCGCCTCGATTGATGGGCGTTATGTCACGCGGTTGACAGCGCGCTTTGGCCGTATAAGATCGCTCCCTTCGTCTACGTTGTCGCGAGAATGAGGGGGAGAAGGAGGGAGGAGACGATAGGGAGAAGGGCGACTTGAAGCCACAGGGCGAGACAAGGCCCTCAACAACAAGAAGCTCCGTCGCCGCAGGCCCGCAGGGCGGGGCGGCATGATTGGACGCCGGGACTGGATCCCGGCGTTTTTGTTTTGGGCGCCCGGTTCATGCTAAAAGCCGGGCATGCACTACGACTTCGACGCACCGGTCGATCGCACCGGCACCTGGAGCTCGCGCTGGGACCGCTACCGGGGCCGCGACGTGATTCCCCTCTGGGTCGCCGATACCGATTTCCGCGCGCCGCCGGCCGTACTGGAAGCCTTCTACAGGCTCACCCGGCACGGGATATTCGGCTACACAAGTCCTCCGGACGAACTGCGCAGCGCGATCGTCGCGCGCATGCGGCGGTTGTATAACTGGTCCATCGAGCCCGGCTGGATCGTATTTCTTCCGGGCGTGGTGCCGGGGCTGCACCTCGCCGCGCGCCACCTCGTGCCTGCGGACGGCCACGCGCTGGTGCCCACGCCGATCTACCATCACTTCAAGCGCGCAGTAGAGCACGCACCGCGTGCCCATGCCGACGTGCCGCTCGTCCTGTCGGAAGGACGCTGGGTGTTCGACGAAGACGCGTTGCGCGCGGCGCTGCGCTCGAACACTCGGTTGTTTTACCTGTGCAATCCGCAGAACCCGGGAGGCACGCTCTTCACCCGCGCCGAGCTCTCGCGGCTTGCCGACATCGCGCTGCGGCGCGATCTCGTCATCTGTTCCGACGAGATCCATGCGGATATCGTGCTCGATCCCGGCAAGCGCCACGTGCCGATCGCGAGCCTCGCTCCCGAAGTATCGCGCCGGACAGTCACGCTGATGTCGCCCAACAAGACCTTCAACATACCCGCGGCGGGCTGCGCATTCGCCATCATCGAGGACCCAGCGCTGCGGCGCGCGTTTTCGGCCGACCACCACGCCACGGTGCACGATCCGTCGGTGTTCGGATACGCCGGCGCGCTGGCCGCATACCTCGGCGGCGATGAATGGCTCGCCGCGCAGCTTGCATATCTTGCCGAGAACCGCGACCTGGTCGAAAAGGAGGTCTCATCGATGCCCGGTCTCGAGCTCGTGCATGTCGAGGCGACCTATCTCGCGTGGATCGATGCGGCGTTGCTGGGTCGAGCGGATCCCCAGGCCTGCTTCCTCGAGCACGGCGTCGCGCTCTCGCCCGGCGCGCAGTTCGGGCGCAGCACCTTCGTTCGGCTGAATTTCGGCACCCAGCGTGCGCGCCTGACCGAGGCGCTCGCGCGCATGCGCCGTGCTGCGCAGGCCGCCTAGCGCAAGCCGCGTCGGCCGCCGACGAGCGACTGCGCGCGTGCGAGCACGCGGTCCAAGTGCGGATCGCGAACTCCGAGCTCGTGCATGTGCGACATGGTGCGCGCAAGATACTCGAGGTTGTGCCCGCGCTCGCCTGAACATTGCGCCACGGTCCTTGCAGCTGCCGTGAGCCCCAGATCGCCGGCGAACTGGGGGTGCGCGGTGTCCGCGACGAACGCCAGCGCGCGCAGCGTCCTGCCGCGCGCGCGCGCGATGACCCGGCGCGCCATGTACACGCGGTTGCGCATTTCTCGATGCCAGAGGTACTCGAGCACCTCCCGCGCTTGGGTGCGTGCTACGCGATAGACCAGGCCCCAGCACGACCCGCCGCGGCATAGACCCATCACCAGCCCTGGACGCTGAGGGGTCCCGCGGTAGCGGTGCGAATAAACGCATAGCGACCGGTGGTAGCCGTGTACGAACGCGGCGGACCGACTCCGGTAGGCGAAGCCCGGGGACCACATGAGCGAGCCGTAGCCGAACACCCAAAGATCGCCTTCCCGCCCGGAGGGCAGGAACTGCTGGAAATCGCTTTCGGCAGTCACGACGCAGCAATTATAGAATCCACGTATTGACGCGGATCAAGGCGGGCGCGCTGCGGCGGCCTAGGCTTGGGCAATGGCCGAGGAGACGATACCGGAAGAGTCCGCCGTGTGGGAGGCGCTGCGCGGGGTGTTGGACCCTGAAGTGGGCGAGAA
>JBLMWT010000193.1:0-2643 GCA_050257375.1 Sphingomonadaceae bacterium | reverse complement strand
GAGGCCGAGTCCGAAGCCGGCCGCACCTGCTTCACCCTGACGCTGCCGCTCACGGACTGAAGTCGAACTTGGCGGTGACGGGAGCGGGCGCGCTCGGACGGTAGATTCGCAGCGTGACCGTGTGCGGGTTCGGGCCGGCGACCTGGAAATAGTCGCCGTAGCTGATACCGTCGCCGATCGCCATCAGCTCGAGACTCTTGGTCTCGCCGCCCATGATCGGGTCGGAGACCGTCGCGGCGACCGTCGCGTCCGTGATCGGCGCGCCGCTCGCGCTGTCGTAAAGCGAGACGTTCAAATGGAAGTACTCTTCGCCGCGCGGGATGCCGCCGTGCATCGTGCTCTCGGCGTCCACGCGCCCGCGGTGTTGCCCGCGCAGCGCCTGCGCCGAGACGACGCCGAGGTAGATCTCGATTCCGGCCACGACCTTGCGGTTGCCCGCGCTGCGCGTCGCCGGGGTCGCGGCGCCCGCCAGGCCCGCGCTGGCCGATGCGAGGCCCTGGTTGAGCATGTAGACGATGGCGCTGCGGATCTCCGTCGCGCTCAGCTGCGCCATGCCGCCGCGCGGGGGCATGCCGCCGTGTCCGTTGATCGCGGAACGCACCAGCGCGTTAATGCCGAACTCCATTCGCGGGATCCATGCCGCGCGGTCGCCGACCTTCGGCGCGCCGTCCACGCCGCTGCCGTGGCACTTGACGCACTGCGTGCGAACGACTTCCTCGCCGCTGCGCTCGACTGCCGGTGCGGACTTGTCGATCGGCATCGTCCAGTGTCCGCCCGAGTGGTTGACCATGTAGGTGATCGCGAGCTCGATCTCGAAGTCGCTCACGCTCGGATTGCCGCCGTGCGGCGGCATCCGGCGTATTCCCTCGATCGCGTGGCGGGTGAGGCTGGTCAGGCCCTGCGCGGCGCGCGCCTTCCAGGCGTTCTCGTCGCCGATCCTGGGCGCGCCGTTTGCGCCCGTCGCGTGACAGGCGGCGCACACCGACTCGACCACCTGCTCTCCGCTGCGCACGCTCGCCTGCGTTTCGGACGTCGCGAATGGAATGGCGAGCGCCACCAACGCGATCGCGACTCCTTGCCTAACTGCCGCAGACCTGACCGTAGCACCCCCCATCGCCGGGCCCGGCGGTCTCGAGAGTACTTTTGGTCTATTTACTCGCTTTCCCGGCGATTCGTTTTGATGCCGATCAACCTGGGTGCATATCAGCCTGCCGTGACGAAATGCCCATCGCTCGCTTAGGTCGAGCCGGCGCGCGCGAACGTCTTGCGCGCCTTGGTGAGCTGCTTGCGTAGCGCAGGCACCGCTGCGGCGGTCGAGGGATTCGCTGCGAGCTTGGCGAGCGCCATGTCCACCGCATCGAGGCCGAGGTTCGCCCCGAAGCGCGTCGACACCTGGCGCAGCGCGCTCTGGAATCCGGGATCGGCGCGCAGCTCGGTCTCGCCGAGCGCCTGCGCCTTGGACAGGATATCGGAGAGCACCGCGACGGCGCGCTGTGCGTTCTCCGGCGAGGCGAGGTTCTTGCCGCTGGTGAACTGCGCGACCTCCGGCAGGCTCGTCGCGAAGCGGCGCAGCGCCGCGGCCTGCTCGGCGTTGCGCGGATGGTCCTGGTGCATGACGGCCTGGGCTGCGCCCATGATCGCGAACGGCGCCATCGCCGCGTGCGTCAGCACCGAGCCGCCGGACACGACGCCGGCGAGCGGCAGGCCGAGGAGCGCGAGGCCGCCAAGGCCGTGCACGACGTGCAGCGCCTTGCCCTCCACGGAGAGCACGACTCGCACGACGTCGCGCACCGGCGCGAAGCCGAAGCCCGCCGCGGCGACCAGGCACGCGAGCGACACGCCCGATTGCCCGTGCACGCTGAAGTGCGCGTAGGCGGCGAACGACGCAAGCGCGATCACGAGAAAGCCGACGTGCAGCAGCACGCGGCGGACGACCGCGCCAGCGGTGCTGCTCGGCTTGTCCGAGGGCGTCTCGGTCACTTCACGTTACCGCAGCTCGATGACAGCCACTTGCTCTCGTACTTGGCGTGGTTCGACATCGTGTAGCCTCTTTGGCTCATCTTCACCAGGAGAGTACCCGTGACCCTCTCGCGCGACACTGCGGTGAGCTTTCCAGAATATTCCTGTCTGCCTTCCGCTCCGGTACACACTCGCGTGCCCTGCCAGACAGTGCGGGTCTGGGAAGTCATCTTCGTCGAGCAGGTTTGATCTCGTTGCATCGGTTCGGCGACGGGGTCCTTTTCCAGCTGTTTCGGCGTCAGACAGCTCTTGTAGGTGATCGTGCGCGGACCCTGCACCGGCCCACTCAATTCGCTCTTGAGCGTGGATTGCCACAGGCCCGTTTTCACGTCGAGGGGAACGGCCTGAGCGCCGGCCGTCGCTAACAATGACACGCCAAGGAAGAGCGCGGAAGCGCAAGTGCGATTCATGAGTGGTCTCCCTGTTTATAGTTCTGCGCAAGGAAATTCTGTCGGCGCACGCGACGTTCGTCTACTGCAAATTGCACCCGGGGGTGCTGACGAGCGCCTGACATCGCGCGATGCGTAAAAAGTTGCATTGCGTTTTCCGGTGGCATGCGGCAAGTTTCGCAAGGCGCTGATTGAACCGCGAGCGCTGATGCAGCGACACAGCGATCGACGCCGG
>JBLMWT010000192.1:0-7976 GCA_050257375.1 Sphingomonadaceae bacterium | reverse complement strand
AGGGCACCGTTCCGACCATGTACCGCGGCGCTACGGTGAGCGCGGACGAGCTCGCGCAGCTGCGCAAGATCGAAGACGTCGTGCGCCTCGGCCACGTGCGCAGGATCGAGCGCGACCGGATCGTGCTCGAGGGCGGCAGCGCCCCGACGAGCGCGGAGACCCTGCATGTGCACTGCGCCGCCGCGGGCTTGAGCACCGCGCCGACCGTGCCTGTGTTCGCCGACGGGCGCATCACCCTGCAGGCGCTGTTCGCCGGGTTCCTGCCCTTCAGTGCGGCGCTCATCGCCTACATCGCGGCAACGCGCAAGGGGACCGCGGAGCAAAACCGTCTGTGCCCGCCCGTGCGCCTGCAGAACGTGCCACGCGACTGGGCCGTGGGATCGCTCGCCGGGACGCAGGCGGCGTACCTCTGGTCCAAGGAGCCGGACGTCCAGCAATGGCTCGAGGGCGCGCGCCTGTGGTGGCTGCGCGGCCTGCGGCGCTTCTTCGGCGAACCGCGCGTGCAGCAGGCGCACAAGCGCTACACCGAGAACGTGCGGCTGGCGACGACGAACCTGGCGCAGCTTGTGCGCGCGGCCGCCTAGCGCGGGAATCCCGGAATGGGCGCCTGGCTCGACCGCGCGCTGCGCGTAGCGCACACGATCGACCGCGCCACCGACGTCGTCGGGCGCCTGGCACGCTGGGCCGTGCTGCTCGACGTGCTGGTCGCCTCCGGCAACGCGCTGTCGCGTAAGTTTCTGGACCTCGCGTCGAACTTCGCGCTCGACCTGCAACTGCATTTTCTCGCCGTGCTCGTGCTCCTCATGGCGGGCTATACGCTGAAGCGCAACGAGCACGTGCGCATCGACATCCTGTCGGCGCGCTTCGGCGCGCGTTACGCCGCGCGGCTCGACGCGCTCGGCTGCCTGCTGGTGATCGTGCCGCTCTCGCTGGCGATGGTGGTTTTCACCTGGCCGCTGTTCTGGCATGCGCTCCTGCACCACGAAGTCTCCGCCGAGATGGAAGGCGGCGTCCCGCGCTGGGTGCTGACCGGCCTGCTGCCGCTCGGCTTCGCGCTGCTAGCCCTGCAGGCGCTCGCCGAAGCGATCAAGCGAATCGCCTTCCTGCGCGGCCGCGCAGACTACGCGCCGCGCGCGGGGCAGCTGATCGACGGACCGCACGGACGGTGAGCATGTCCCTCCTTCCGCCGCTCATGGTGCTCGCGCTCTTCGCCGCGCTGCTGGCGGGGTTCCCGGTCGCCTTCTCGATCGCCGCCGTCGCGCTCGCGTTCGGCGCGGCCGGCCTGGCGATGGGCGCCTTCCCGCCCGCTTTCCTGTTCGCGATCCCGCTGCGCGTGCTCGGCATCGTGCAGAACGACAACCTCCTCGCCATCCCGTTCTTCGTGTTCATCGGCCTGCTGCTCGAGCGCAGCGGCATCGCCGAGGAGATGCTCGACGCCTTCGGCCGACTGCTCGCGCCGGTGCGCGGCGGCCTCGCCTACGCGGTGGTGATCGTCGGCGCCGCGCTCGCCGCGACCACGGGCATCGTCTCGGCCTCGGTGGTCGCCATGGGCCTGACCACGCTGCCCGTGATGCTGCGCTACGGCTACAGCCCCGCGCTGGCGAGCGGCGTCATCGCGGCGAGCGGAACGCTCGCGCAGATGATCCCGCCGAGCATCGTGCTGATCGTGCTCGCCGAGCAGATGGACGTCGAGCTGCCGCAGATCTACCGCGGCGCGCTCGGCCCCTCGGCGCTGATCGTCGGCTGCTATCTCCTATTCATCTTCCTTGCCTCGCGCCTGCGCCCCTCGGCCCTGCCCCCGGCGCCGGCGTCCGCGCAGGGCGAGCGGCTGTCCGCCCGCGCGCGCCGGGCGATCACGAAGGGAATTCCTCCGGTCGTCATCCTGGGCGCGATCCTCGCGTCGATTTTCCTGGGGATCGCCACGCCCACTGAAAGCGGGGCGGTCGGGGCGCTCGCCACCCTCCTCTACTCGCTCGCGCACCGCAAGCTCGGCCTGCGCTCGCTGCGCCAGGCGATGGATTCCACGGGCATTCTGTGCTCCTGCATCATCTTCCTGCTCTTCGGCGCGACCTGCTTCAGCCTGGTGTTCCGCGGGTTCGACGGGCCGCTGTGGATCGACGCGGTCTTCGAGCACCTGCCCGGCGGGCGCCTGGGCTTCCTCGTATCGGTCAACGTGCTGATCTTCCTGCTGGCGTTCTTTCTCGACTTCTTCGAGATCGCTTTCATCGTCGTGCCGCTCATCGAACCCGTGGCGGCCAAGCTCGGCATCAACCCGTTGTGGCTCTCGGTGGTGCTCGCGGTGAACATGCAGACCTCGTTCATGTACCCGCCGTTCGGGCTGGCGCTGTACAACCTGCGCAGCGTTGCGCCGCCTGGCTTGCGCACTTCGCAGATCTACCGGGGCGTCGCCCCCTTCATCGCGATCCAGGTCATCGCGCTCGCGCTCATCATCGCGTTCCCCCGCATCGTCACGCTCGAGCCGGCGGAGAAGGAGCGTTTGGACAGGCTCCTGCTCGAGCGGCGGCTCGACATCCCGCCGCCCCCGGACTACGCATCGCCGGACGCGACCGGCAAACGGCGGTGATCCGCGCAGGCGGCGACGCCGACGTGAAGAGCTTCGATGGCCTATACTCCCCGACGTACTGAAGCAGTCAAACAACTCAAATAAACCAACGAGGGAGGGTGTGTCCATGAAAGCTTCTTCGCTTTGCTTTCGCGCAGCCGTGCTGTTCGTGATCGCAGGAATGATCTGGGGCCTGTATATGGCGATTTCGGAGAACCACGCCACGCACCCGGGGCATGCGCACCTCAACCTGCTCGGTTGGGTGTCGCTGTTCCTGTTCGGCGTCTTCTACCACCTGCACCCGGCGATCGACCGCAGCCGCGCGGCGCTCGTCCAGGTATGGATCTGGATGGTCGGCGTCGTGATCCAGGCCTACGGCGTGGCCAGGATCTTCACCGGACACACGGAAGGCGAGGCCTTCGCCGCGGTGGGCTCGTTCATCGTGCTCGGGTCGATGCTCATCTTCACCTGGCTGGTGTACCGCCGCGAGCGCTACGCCGCGGCGTAGCCGGCGACGCTCGGCGCGGGACGGGCGCCGGCAGACTGCCCTTCGGCGCCGCGATCCGCGCTTCAGCCCTTCAGGAAGTGCTCGACAATCTCGTAGCGCTCGGTGGTGAAACGCGCACCGCTTGCCTCCGAGGTGCCCATTTGGATGGTCGCGGCGCGCTCGTCCGATTTGCGCATCGCCTCCGCGCTTTCCCAGAGGGTGATGGTCAGTGCCTTCGCGCCCTCCCGGTCAAGCAGCCAGAAGGCCCCCTTTACGCCGTGCAGGGTCTCGACCATGGGCCTTACCTCGCGCCTCGATCGCGTGACCCAGCGCTCGAGGTCTTCCGCGTTGCCGCGCCATATTCCGATGCGAGCGAACATTGCCTCTCCTCCTGCAAGAGTGGATACTCGTGAAGGCCATGGTCGTCGCGTGCGCGTCGGCCGGCCATACCACGGATGTGGTAGCGCGAGGCACGCAAGATGACGAACAGCGGATCGCAGAGGGCCCTGAACGCGCTTTCCCGCCTGTGCTCCTCTGGACTCGATTCCTGGGCCCTGCGCACGCGGGCCCTGCAATACGTGCAGACGCTCGTGCCTTTCGACTGCGCGTGGTGGGCGACCGCGGATCCGGCGACGCTGCTCTTCACCGGCGGGCTCTCGCAGGACATTCCCGGCGACGCGACGCCGCTCTTCGTCGATAACGAGCTGCTCGAGGACGACCTCAACAAGTTCAGCGAGCTTGCGACGCAGGCCTGCCCGGTCGGGACGCTCTACGCTGCGACGCGAGGCAGCCCTCAGCGCAGCTCGCGCTACCGCAAGATTCTCCATCCATTCGGCATGGGTGACGAGCTCAGAGCCGCACTGGTCGAGGGCGGAATGTGCTGGGGATACATATGCCTGCACCGCGCCGGCACCGCGACCCCGTTCACTCTTGAGGACATGACGCAGATGCAGGGGGTTGGGCCGCGCCTCGCTGCCGGAATGCGCAACGCGCTCCTGCTCGATCTGCAGCGTTCGCGCGCAGGAGCGGAGCCGCCCGGGGTCGTGACGCTCTCGCGTGACCTCTCGCTCGTCAGCGTTACACCCAATGCCGCCGCCTGGCTGGATGAGATGGCCGATTCACCCTCGGGGCCCGCGCCTGCGCAAGCGATCGCGGGCGTCGCCGCACGGCTGCTGGCTCAGGAGCGGGGCGAGAGTTCGGTCGCCGCCGCGACGCCGCGCGTGCGGGTGCGGACCCGCGCCGGCCGCTGGTTGACGCTGCATGCGCTAAGGCTCTCGGACGGAGCCCGGAGCGGCGAGATCGCGGTTGTGTTGGAGCCGGCTCGTCCCGACGAGATGGCCCCGCTGCTCCTGTCTGCGTACGGCCTGACCGAGCGAGAGCGGACCGTGGCGCAATGCGTGCTGCGCGGCATGAGCAACAAGACGATCGGACGCCGCCTGAGTATTTCGCCGCTCACCGTGCAGCAGCACCTCAAGGGGATATTTGAGAAAGTCGGCATCCACAGTCGCGGCGAATTGATGGCGCGCGTGCTGGCCGAATTCCGGTGGGACGCCTCTCACGCTCCCCGCGACGCCTGAAGCTTGCAGCGAACTGACGCACGCCGCTCCGCCGGCGCACGGTCTAAGATCTGCGCCACGCGACTATAAGGGAGGGGGATCCCATGGCAAACGCGGCGAGCGTCACGATTCCTGCGCGACTCGATCGTCTTCCGCGCTCCTGGCACGTCTGGCGGATGGTGGTGCTGATCTCGCTCGGCGGGCTGTTCGAGTTCTACGACCTGTTCTTCACCGCCTACGTCGCCCCGGGCATGATCAAGTCGGGGCTGTTCTCGCCCGAGTCGCTCGGGCCGCTCGCCGGCCTGCACGTGATCGCGGTGGCGGGTTTCGGCACCTTCGTGTTCGCGACCTTCGCGGGGCTGTGGGCCGGCGCGCTGTTCGGCAGCCAGGTCGCCGACCGCATGGGCCGCCGCGCGATCTTCACCTGGGCGCTCATCTGGTACATGGTCTGCTCGGCGATCATGGCGTTCCAGACCACCGGCTTCGCGATCAACATCTGGCGCTTCATCGCGGGCGTCGGCCTGGGCGTCGAGCTGGTGACGATCGACGCGTACATCTCCGAGCTGATCCCGCGCCGCGAGCGCGGGCGCGCGTACTCGATCAACCAGTTCATCACCTTCTGCGCGGTGCCGATCGTGGCTTTCCTCGCCTGGCAGCTGGTGCCGATCGCGCCGCTCGGATTCGACGGCTGGCGCTGGGTCGTGCTGATCGGCTCGGTCGGGGCGATCGTGGTGTGGTTCCTGCGCCTTGGGCTGCCGGAGAGCCCGCGCTGGCTCCTCAAGCACGGGCGCACCGAAGAGGCCGAGCGGGTAGTCGCCGAGATCGAGCAGCAGGTCGCTTCCGAGACCGGGCGTGCCCTGCCCGCGCCCGTGCCGGGGCCCGCGGAGGCCGAAGGCCACGGCTCGCTCGCGGAAGCCTTCCGGCCGCCGTATCGCGCGCGCACGATCATGCTGTCGGTGTTCAACTTCGCGCAGACGATCGGCTTCTACGGCTTCGCCGCCTGGGTGCCGACGCTGCTCATCAGCCGCGGCATCCACATCACGCAGAGCCTGATGTACGCGTTCATCATCGCGATCGCGAACCCGTTCGGGCCGCTGATCGGGGCGCTGTTCTCCGATCGCATCGAGCGCAAGTGGCAGATCGTGTTCGCGGCGCTCGGCATGGGCGTGTTCATGGCGATCTTCTCCGAGCTGAACGATCCCACCGCGCTGATCGTCGTGGGGGTGCTGTTCACGCTGTGCGCCAACACGCTGTCCTACGCGTTCCACAACTACCAGTCCGAGCTGTACCCGACCCGCATCCGCGCCCGCGCGATCGGCTTCGTGTACTCCTGGAGCCGGATCTCGGCGGCCTTCGCGGGCCTGGCGATCGGCTACATCCTGAACGTAGCCGGCGTGCCCGGCGTCGCGGCTTTCATCGGCGTGGCGATGCTGGTGGTGATCGTCTCGATCGGAGTCTTCGGACCGGCAACCCGCGAGCAGGCGCTCGAGCAGATCGCGCACTGAGAAGGGGCGGGCGGACTCTGGGAGGGGACCGCCCGCCCTGTGCGCCTCGCGCGCTCGGCGCGACCCGAACGACGCGAATCGTCGTAGAGTCCGCATATGGCGGACAATCGCATGAGACGGGCAAAGAGCGGTCCTTCGACAGCGGACGACGACGCGGAACCCTTCCACCGCACCCTCCTCGTGCTTGCCAGCGCGTTTCTCGGCGGGTCGCTAGCCTTCATCGGTCAGGTCGTCGACATGCAATCGGCGAGCCCGAAAGGGCTGCTCTACCTCGCGTGGACTTTTTTCGGGCTGACCATCGTCGCGACGATCGGCTCGTTCCTCTACGGACAGTACTCGCTCGCGACGCTCGACGACTCCGGGCGTTCTCACTCCAAGAGCGACAGGGACGCGCAGGGCGTGCTCCACTCGTTCATCGGCGTGAGCGGAGCCCTGTACGTCGCGGGAATCGCCTTCCTGGTGCTGTTCGTGGCGATCAACCTGCCGCGCGGCGAGCCCGCGGTCGGGAAACCGAGCGCCCCGGAAAAGCTGGAACGACCCGTCGCGCCGCCTGCGCCGCAGCAGCCCGCCCAGACCGAACCGAAGCAGTAGAGCGGGACCGTCCGGCTCAGGCCTTACCCTGGGCCGGCCTCGCCTTGTCGAGCACGGTCATCGCGGTGGCGACGAAGCCGGCGAGATCGCCCGCGTTCGCCGGGATGACCAGCGTGTTCGAGGTCTTCGCCAGATTGGCAAAGGCGTCGACGTACTGCTGCGCGACCTTGAGATTGGCCGCGTCCATGCCGCCCCGGTCGGCCATCGCCTCGGCCACCGCGCGCAGGCCGGATGCGTTCGCCTCGGCGATGACGCGGATCGCCGTCGCCTCGCCCTGCGCCTTGTTGATCGCCGCCTGCTTGTCGCCCTCGGACTTGAGCACCGCCGCCTGCTTCTCGCCGTCGGCGAGGTTGATCTCCTGCTGGCGCTCGCCCTCGGACTTGGCGATCAGCGCGCGCTTCTCGCGCTCGGCGGTGATCTGCTGCTGCATCGCCCGCAGGATCGACTCGGGCGGCGTCAGGTTCTTCAGCTCGTAGCGCAGCACCTTGACGCCCCAGTTGCGCCCCGCCTCGTCGAGCGCCGCGACGATCTGGCGGTTGATGCCTTCGCGCGACTCGAAGGTCTTGTCGAGCTCCATCTTGCCGATCTCGCTGCGCAGCGTCGTCTGCGCGAGCTGGGTGATCGCGAGCATGTAGTTCTGCGAGCCGTACGAGGCGAGCCGCGGATCGGTGACCTGATAGTAGAGGATGCCGTCGACCGCGAGCTGGGTGTTGTCCTTGGTGATGCATACCTGCTCTGGAACGTCGAGCGGCACTTCCTTGAGCGAGTGCGTGTAGGCGACGCGATCGAGGAACGGGATGATCAGATTGAGCCCGGGCTCGAGCGTCGCGTGATAGCGCCCGAGGCGCTCGATGACGAAGGCGTACTGCTGAGGCACGATGCGCACGCCTTCGACGACGAAAGCCACCACTACCGCGGCGACGAGTATCCACGGCGCGTAGCCCGAAGTCGGCGGATACAAGGCTGCGGCGATCGAGACGACGACGGCGATCAGCAGCTTGATGAACATCGGCATTCTCCCGAAGCGGAAGTTAACTGGAAGCGCGAGGCCCGCCGGGCGCGCCGTCTCAGGCGGGGCGGGTCTTGGAGATCTGGAGAGTGTTGCCATGGCTGCTCAGAACGTAGACGAGTGTGCCGCGCTCGAGCGCCGCGTCGCCTTCGACGGTCGCCTCCCAACTCGCGCCGCGGTAGCTCACCCGCGCGAGGCCGTTCGGCCGATCGATCCATTCCTCGAAGCTGGCCGGCTGGCCGCGATCCACGTGCGCCATCTGGCG
>JBLMWT010000191.1:0-7233 GCA_050257375.1 Sphingomonadaceae bacterium | reverse complement strand
TGCGCAACTACTGCACAAGGACAGCCAAACGGGAATAGCCGCTTGACAGCGCGTCTCGTAACCTCTTAAAGGGACTTGGCTCCCCGACCTGGGCTCGAACCAGGGACCTGCGGATTAACAGTCCGTCGCTCTACCGACTGAGCTATCGGGGATCTGGGAAAGCCGCGTATTTTATGGATTTCCGCTTGGCTAAGCAATTGAATGTCCGGTTTTAGTCGCCTCGCCCGCAGTCGATGGTCCCGACCCGCGGCGATCGCGGGCGCGTTGCTGGCTCTGGCTCTGGCAGCGCCGTTCCTGGTGCCGTTGAGCGCCTACATTCCGGACGTTACGCGAGCGACGGAGCGGCGATTGGGCCAGCCGGTGACGCTGCAGAGCATCCGGCTGCACCTCCTGCCGACGCCGCGAATCGCCCTTTACGGGATCAAGGTCGGCAGGGGCGCGCCGCTCGCGATCGACGAGCTGCGCGTCGTGCCGGCGCTCACGTCACTCTTCGGCGAGCGCATCGTGATCCGGCTGATGCGCGCCGACGGCGTACGCGTGCGCCAGGCGGCGCTCGCGATGCTGGACCGCATGCCGAAGTCCAAGCCTGGCGGGACGCAGGTGCGCGTCGAGCGGATCGATCTGCGCCACGTGAGCTTCGACTACCGGATCCTCAAGGCGCCTCCCTTCAACCTGAGCGTCGATCTGGGACCCGACTACGCGCCTCGGAGCGCCGAGTTGCGCACGGTCGACGACGCGCTCGAGGCGCGCCTGGAGCCGCAGGGGGACGGCGTGGCGCGCGTGACCCTTCATGGTCGCGGCTGGCGCCTGCCGTTGCGCGTCGCGCCGCTCGCCTTTGCGTCGCTCGAGGCGAGCGGCACGCTGCACGCCGGTCACCTCGAGCTCCCGACGGTGGCGAGCCGCCTGTATGGCGGGACGCTCGCGGGAAGTTTCTACTTGAGTTGGTCGAGGGGCTGGCAACTGGGGGGAAGAGCGGACATCGCCAGCGTGGCGCTCGTGCCGCTGCTCAAGGATCTGGGCAAGCCGGCCAGGCTGAGCGGGAAGCTGAATACACAGGTGGTCTTCTCCGCCCGCGCGAAGGCCGCCGCTCAGCTCGGAGATGCGCTCGTGCTCGACGCGCCGGCCGCGGTGCAGGGCGGCGCCT
This sequence comes from Sphingomonadaceae bacterium, assembly GCA_050257375.1. Lineage (GTDB taxonomy): Bacteria > Pseudomonadota > Gammaproteobacteria > Burkholderiales > SG8-39 > DAHVFK01. The sequence goes on along the minus strand of JBLMWT010000191.1, from coordinate 6,089 downwards.
GGCACGGCATCGACCTGGCGCGCGCTGCGGAGATGCCGCTCGGCAATCTGTCCGATGGGGGCGAGACGCCGTTCGAGACGCTGCGCGCGATCGTCGCGCTGCGCGGCAAGACGGTGCGCCTGGACGACATCTGTGCGCGCTCGCCCGACCTTGTCGCCGGCGGGCACGTGGAGGTCGCCCCCGACGAGGCATTGAGCGGCCTGCTCGACGTGTCGGTGGCCAAGACCGCCGGCATCGTCGGCGTGCCCCTCGCTCTCGGCGGTACGCTCTCGGAGCCCTCGGTCGGCCTCACGCGTGCCGCCAAGATCGGCGCGGTCCTCGGCACGCTGGTGCTGCCCGGGGTCGGCACCACGGTCGGCGCCACCGCGGGGGCGAAGCTCGACTCCGTCTCGGCCTGCAAGTAGGGGAGGCGCCGGGGGCCTAGATCACCTTGGCGATCGCGTCCGCGACGTAATCGATATTCTTGGAATTGAGCGCGGCGACGCAGATGCGCCCGGTGTCGATGGCGTAAATCGAGAACTCGGCGCGCAGGCGCGCGACCTGGTCCTTGGTCAGCCCCGAGTAGGAGAACATGCCGCGCTGCGCGAGCACGAAGCCGAAGTCCGCGTTCGGCGCGCGAGCCTTGATCTTCTCCACCAGCGCCTTGCGCATCGCCTTGATGCGCTCGCGCATGGCGGCGAGTTCCTTCTCCCACAGCGCGCGCAGTTCGGGCGTCGCGAGCACGGTGGCGACGATCTGACCGCCGTGCGTCGGCGGGTTGGAGTAGTTGGTGCGCACGATGCGCTTCACCTGCGAGAGCACGCGTGCCGCCTCGTCCGCGCTTTCGGTGAGCGCGCTGAATGCGCCGACCCGCTCGCCGTACAGCGAAAAGGACTTCGAGAACGAGCTCGAGACGAACACGGGCGCATAGGCGCCGGCGAATAGCCGCACGGCATAGCCGTCGGCGTCTATGCCCTCGGCGAAGCCCTGGTAGGCCAGGTCGAGGAACGGGACCAGCCGCCGGCTGCGCACGATGTCGAGCACCGTGCGCCACTGCGCCTCGTTCAGATCGACCCCGGTCGGGTTGTGGCAGCAGGCATGCAGCACCACGATCGATCCCGCCGCGAGCTTTTCCAGCGCGGCGCGCATGCTCTCGAAATCGAGGCCGTGCGTCTTGGCGTCGTAGTACGGATACGCGTTGACCTTGAAGCCCGCGGCCTCGAACAACGCGCGGTGATTCTCCCAACTCGGCTCGCTGATCCAGACCTGGGCCTTGGGATCGAACAGGCGCAGGAAATCCGCGCCGATCTTCAGCCCGCCGGTGCCGCCGAGCGCCTGCACCGTGACGACGCGGCTGCTTGCGGCGAGCTCGCTGCCAAACACCAGCTGCATCACCGCGCGGTCGTAGGCCTGCAGCCCGTCGATCGGCAGGTAGCTGTGCGGCGGCGCGGCTTCGACGCGCGCACGCTCGGCGCTCCGAACGCACTCGAGCAGCGGTACTTTGCCGTTGTCGTCGTAGTACACCCCGACGCCGAGGTTGACTTTCCTGGGGTTCGGGTCGGCGACGTAGGCTTCGGTGACACCGAGGATCGGGTCGCGCGGCGCCATCGGCACGGCCGCGAGGATGGATGCGCTCATGGCGGAGGAGGTGAGAGTCATGCGCGTATTCTACCGGGCGCGCCGCTGTGGGAAAATGTTTGCTTTGTCCGAGACCCGACAAGCATGCCGAAGGAGCCCGTTCCGCAAAGTCCCTTCAAGCTGCACCGCGCCTACGCGGCGGCCGGCGACCAGCCCGAGGCGATAGAAAAACTGGTCGACGGAATCGACGACGGGCTCGCCTTCCAGACGCTCCTCGGCGTCACCGGCTCGGGCAAGACCTACACCATGGCCAACGTCATCGCGCGCCTCGGGCGGCCGGCGATGGTGCTCGCGCCGAACAAGACGCTCGCTGCGCAGCTGTACTCGGAGTTCCGCGAGTTCTTTCCCGAGAACGCGGTCGAGTACTTCGTCTCGTACTATGACTACTACCAGCCCGAGGCCTACGTCCCGTCGCGCGATCTCTATATCGAGAAGGACTCCTCGATCAACGAGCACATCGAGCAGATGCGCCTGTCGGCGACCAAGTCCCTGATGGAGCGGCGCGACGTGGTGATCGTGGCGACGGTGTCGGCGATCTACGGCATCGGCGACCCCTCCGAGTACCACGGCATGATCCTGCACCTGCGCCGCGGCGAGAAGCTCGCGCAGCGGGACGTGCTGTCACGGCTGGTGGCGATGCAGTACGAGCGCAACGAGCTCGATTTCCGGCGCGGCACGTTCCGCGTGCGGGGCGATGTGATCGACGTCTTCCCGGCCGAGCACGCGGAGCACGCCGTGCGCATTTCGCTGTTCGACGACGAGATCGAGGAGCTGCAGGTGTTCGACCCGCTCACCGGGCGCGTGCTGCACCCGATGGCGCGTTTCACGGTGTATCCGTCGAGCCACTACGTGACGCCGCGCGAGACCACGCTGCGCGCGATCGAGGCCATCAAGGCCGAGCTGCGCGAGCGAATCGAATTCTTCCAGCAGGCGGGCAAGCTGGTCGAAGCGCAGCGGATCGAGCAGCGCACGCGCTTCGACCTCGAGATGCTCGCCGAGCTGGGTTTCTGCAAGGGCATCGAGAATTACTCGCGCCATCTCTCCGGACGCAAACCGGGCGAGCCTCCGCCGACGCTCATCGACTACCTGCCGCCGGATGCCTTGATGTTCATCGACGAGAGCCACGTGACGATCGGGCAGCTCGGCGGCATGTACCGCGGCGACCGCTCGCGCAAGGAGAATCTGGTCGAATACGGTTTTCGGCTGCCGTCTGCGCTCGATAACCGCCCCTTGCGCTTCGATGAATTCGAGAAAGTGGTGCGCCAGACGGTCTTCGTCTCGGCGACGCCGGCCGACTACGAGGCCCGGAAGTCCGCGCAAGTAGTGGAGCAGGTGGTGCGCCCGACGGGCCTGGTCGATCCGACGGTGGAAGTGCGGCCGGCCAGCCGCCAGGTGGACGACCTGCTGTCGGAGATCCGCCAGCGCGTGACGAAGCACGAGCGCGTGCTGGTGACCACGCTCACCAAGCGCATGGCCGAGGAGCTGACCGAGTACCTGTCGGAGCACGGCGTCAAAGTGCGCTACCTCCACTCGGAGGTGGACACGGTCGAGCGCGTGGAGATCATCCGCGACCTGCGCCTGGGAGAGTTCGACGTCCTGGTGGGCATCAACCTGCTGCGCGAGGGCCTCGACCTGCCCGAGGTGTCGCTCGTCGCCATCCTGGACGCGGACAAGGAAGGCTTCCTGCGCTCGGAGCGCTCGCTGATCCAGACGATCGGACGCGCGGCGCGCCACATCAACGGCGCCGCCATCCTGTACGCGGACGTCGTGACCGATTCGATGCGGCGCGCGATCGACGAGACCGAGCGGCGTCGGCGCAAGCAGGTCGAGTTCAATCAGGCGCGCGGCATTACCCCGAAAGGGATCTCCAAGCGCATCAAGGACCTGATCGACGGCGTGTACGACGCGGAGCAGGCTCAGACGCAACTCGCGGCCGCGCAGGACGAGGCGCGCTACGAGGCGATGAGCGAGAAGCAGGTCGCGCGCGAGATCAAGCAGCTCGAGAAGAAGATGCTCGAGCACGCGCGCAACCTCGAATTCGAGCAGGCAGCCAAGCTGCGCGACCGGCTCGCCGAGCTAAAGAAGCGGGTGTTCGGCGTCGCGCTCGCCTCGGAGTGAGCGCGCAAAAGAGAAAGGCCCAGGAAACCCGGGCCTACTACCCGCGAAGCGCTTAGAGCGGCTTGATGTTCGTCGCGGCCGGGCCCTTCTGGCCCTGCGTCACGTCGAACGAGACCTTCTGACCTTCCTTGAGCGACTTGAACCCGGTGCCCTGGATCGACGAGTGGTGCGCGAACAGATCCTTGCCGCCGTCATCCGGCGTAATGAATCCGAAGCCTTTGGCGTCGTTGAACCACTTCACGGTACCTGTAGACATGCTCATGCTTCCTTTCTTGGTGCGGCGAGTGAGGGACTGCGCATTTCACTGCTTGAAGATCACTGCGCACGCAGTATGGCACGCCTCGGCTCCCAGTGCGTAGAGGTGCCTGCAATGCCGAGCGCCGAGCTGCTCGACACGCGCTCGGCAGGGTTGTCTCCCAACGATGGTACAGTGGCCGCAGAGAGAAGATCATCGACATGCCAATTTACCGCGCGCAACATGGAGGCTATCTGATCGAGGCGACAGCGTTTCAGCTGCCGGGTGGCCTGTGGCAGCCGAGGCTCATGATGACGCGGGTCGCCCACGCAGGCGTCCTCGAGAAGTGTCAGTCATTTCCCGGTTTGTCGCCTGCGTTCCACACCGCGAAGGCCGCAGCTCGGTTCGCAGCCGATCTTGGCCGGCGCCTCGCCGACGAACATTCCTCCCGGCTGAGGATCTAGTTCGGCAAGGCGCTCAGCCGTCTTCTTCCGATGCGGCGAACTCGCGGATCGGCGCTCCTGGGGGCAGGTCCTCGCGAGAGACAGTGTGAGTTCTCTCTGAAAATGCGGCCGCGGCGGCGGGGGGCGTAGCGCCCTTCTTAGGGCGGCCGGGACGGTACGCAACGAAGAACGGCTTAAGGGGCGGAACTGGCCGAGGCCGCTCGAGGTGCAGGCAATCCGACTCTGTCGGCATGCTCACCGTAGCGCCAATCCTGCGTCCGTTGGAAAAAATGCTGTACCGCCGCATCTGCATTGCACCCGGAAGGGGCTCGCTTAGGACGCGATACTTGCCGACAGCGAACCATTCCCGCCCTGGAACGTCGACAAGCGTCCGCCGCCCTGCTCGTGGCTTCTTCGTATTCCTGGATTCGTTCATCGCGATGCGTCTGCCGTATTGTCCCACATACACAGATTAGAGGCCGCGTGCGGTCGAAAGGACACCTTTTGGTTTCTAACGGCATGATTCTGGGGACAAAAGCGTCGGTGCTGATCGTTTGCACCGGCAATATCTGCCGCTCGCCGACCGCGGACGGGGTGCTGCGCCGGCTGGTGCGCGATGCAGGCCTCGAGCGGCTGATCGAAGTGGACTCGGCCGGCACCCATGACTACCACGTCGGCGCGGCGCCGGACGAGCGCGCCCAGCGCCATGCCCTGCGCCGCGGCTACGACCTCGGGGAACTGCGTGCACGCCAGGTCGAGAGGGCGGATTTCGAGCGTTTCGATCTAATCCTCGCCATGGACCGCGGCCATCTCGCGCTGCTCGAGAGCGCGGCGCCGGCGGAGCATCGTCGCAAGTTGCGCCTGTTCATGGAGTTCGCCGATGGCTGGGGCGAGAGCGAGGTGCCCGATCCCTACTACGGCGGGGAAGCCGGTTTCGAGCGGGTGCTCGACATGATCGAGGCGGGAGCGCGCGGCGTGCTCGCCGAGCTGCGCGCCGCCCTCAGAGCTTCTTGATCACGCGCGCGTTGACCGGGTCCTCGGGCACGTGGTGCACCTCGAACCCGAGGGCGCGCACGAACTTGAGCATGGTGGCGTTGTTCCGCAGCACGATGCCTTCCATCGTCTGCAATCCGCCTTCGCGGGCCGAGCGTATGAGGTCGTCCATCAGCAAGCCCGCAATCCCGCTCTTGTGCCAGGCGTCGGCGATCATGATGCCGAACTCGCAGCTCTTGCCGTCCGGATTGGCGACATAGCGCGCCTCGCCGACGACCTCTTCCTCGTCTCCTTCGCCGACGACGCACACGAAGGCCATGTGCCGCTCGTAGTCGACGTCGGTGAGGAAATGGATCAGATTGTCCGACGGCGCGCCGACCCACTTCTGGAAGCGCAGGTAGCGCGTCTCGCCCGACAGTCCGTGCGCGAGGAAATCGCGCTCGCGCAAATCGTCCTGCGGCCGGATTGGCCGGATCGTGACCGTCCGGCCGTCGAACAGCGTATGCCGGTGCTCTAGGTGGGTGGGATAGTCAGCCATGTGCGGCGATCCATTCCTCCCGAAGCCTCCGGCGCAATACCTTGCCGAGCGGGTTCTTCGGCAGCGCTCCGCGGAATTCGACGTGCGCCGGCAGCTTGTAGCCCGTCAGATACTGCGCGCAGTGGCGCCGCAGGGCCTCGGCGCC
>JBLMWT010000190.1:0-4161 GCA_050257375.1 Sphingomonadaceae bacterium | reverse complement strand
AGCCTCGAGGCGGCCTTCGTAGACTACGGCGAGGAACGCCACGGCTTCCTGCCGTTCAAGGAAGTGGCGCGCAGCTACTTCCGGTCGGACGTCGACGTCGGGCGCGCCAAGATCCAGGACGCGCTGAAGGAAGGACAGGAGCTGATCGTCCAGGTGGAAAAGGACGAGCGCGGCACCAAGGGTGCCGCACTCACCACCTTCATCAGCCTCGCCGGTCGCTACCTCGTGCTCATGCCGAACAATCCGCGTGGCGGAGGCGTCTCGCGCCGGGTCGAGGGCGAAGACCGCAGCGAGCTGCGCGACACGCTCGACCAGCTGAAGCTCCCCGAAGGCATGAGCGTGATCGCCCGTACTGCGGCGATCGGCCGCTCCGCCGAGGAGCTCGACTGGGATCTGAACTACCTCATGCAACTGTGGCAGGCGGTCGAGGCTGCGGCCACGGATCGCACCCCCGGGCCTGACGGCAAGTACGTCGCCAAGCCGTTCCTCATCTATCTCGAGTCGAGCCTGGTGATCCGCGCGATCCGCGATTACTTCCAGCCCGACATCGGCGAGATCCTGATCGACACCGAGGAAATCTACGAGCAGGCGCGCGCCTTCATGCAGACGGTGATGCCCGGCAACGTTGGCAAGGTGAAACTGTACCGGGACGACGTGCCGCTGTTCTCGCGTTTCCAGATCGAGCACCAGATCGAGAGCGCCTACGCGCGCCAGGTCACTCTGCCCTCTGGCGGCTCGATCGTCATCGATCACACGGAGGCGCTGGTCGCCATTGACGTGAACTCGGCGCGCGCCACGAAGGGGCACGACATCGAGGAGACGGCGCTGCGCACCAACCTGGAGGCCGCCGACGAGGCCGCGCGCCAGCTGAGGCTGCGCGACCTGGGCGGCCTGATCGTGGTGGACTTCATCGACATGGAGTCGCAGCGCAATCAGCGCGAGGTGGAGAATCGCTTCCGCGAGGCTCTGCGCTACGACCGCGCGCGCGTGCAGATCGGCAAGATTTCGCGCTTCGGCCTGATGGAGCTGTCGCGCCAGAGGCTGCGCCCGTCGCTCGAGGAAACCGCGCACATCAACTGCCCGCGCTGCAGTGGAACGGGCTTCATCCGCGGCACGGAATCCACCGCGCTGCATGTGCTCCGCATACTGCAGGAAGAGGCGATGAAGGAGAACACCGGGGCCGTGCACGCCCAGGTACCCGTGGACGTCGCGAGCTTTCTGTTGAACGAGAAGCGCAGCGAGATCCAGAAGCTCGAAGGGCGCCTCAAGGTCAATGTTGTGCTGGTGCCCAATCCCCATCTGGAAACCCCGCATTACAAGGTCCAGCGGCTGCGTCACGACGAACTGAACCAGATGGAACACGTGCCCGCCAGCTACGAGCTGGTCGAGCAGCCCGAGGAGCCCAAGCCCGGCGCCGAGGCCGAGCCCGTGCGCGAGCGCCAGGAGGCGGTGGTCAAGGCGATCACCCCCGCGCAACCTGCGCCCATGGTTCCCGAGCCCGTGGCGCGTGAGCACCGGGCGCCGTCGCAACAGCAGGCGCCGCGCGCGCCGCAACCCATGCCGCGACCCGAGGCCGCCCCGGGCATCATCAGCAAAATCCTCGGCTGGTTCCGGCTCGAGCAGCCGGCGCAGGCGCCCGCTGCGGGCGCACCCGCAGCAGCGGCGCCACAACCCGAGGCGCGCGGCCCGCGCAGGCCGGAGCCGCAGCGGGGCGAGCGGCGCGACCGTCGCCCCGATCAGCGCAGGACAGGCGAACGCGGGGAGCGCGGTGAACGCGGCGAGCGCAGTGAGCGGGGAGAACGCGGGGAGCGCGGTGGACGCCGCGATCAGCGCGAGCGCGGCGGCGAGCGCCGCGAGCCGCAGCACGGCCGGCTCGAGCAGCAGCAGCGCGGTGAGCGCCGCCAGGAGCAGCGCCCCCCTCGCCCGCCGCAGGCGGCGCAGCAACCGCCCGCCGGAGCGGCCCCCGAGCGCGAAGGCGAGGAGCCGCGGCGCGGCCGCCGCGGCCGGCGCGATCGGCACCGCGAGCGTCGCCCCGAGCAACCTGTGCAGGCGGCTGCGCCGGTCGAATCCGAACAGGCAAGCGTGGTAACGGCGGCACCGCCGGCGCACCCCGTGCCCGTATCCACCGCGCTCGAGCAGCCCTCGATGGTCGTGAGCGAGCCGCCGCGGGTGGAAGAACCCCGGTTGCCGGAGCCTCGGCACGAAGAGATCAGGATCGCGGAGCACAAGGTTGAAGCGCCCAGAGCCGAAGCCCCGAGCGTCGATACCAAGGCGCTCCTCGGAGGGGCCGGCCTGGTCATGATCGAAACGGATCCGACCAAATCACACGCCGCGCCGACTGAACCTGAGCAGTCGCCCCGGCTCGGTCGGCCACGTCGCCAGCGGACCCAGGAACAGCCCGCCGGCGAGTTGGTGCAGATCGAAACGCGCAAATAGCGAAAGGCGCGCAAGCGACGACGAAAAGGCCGGCCTTGCGCCGGCCTTTGCGCTTTTGCGGCGGTGAGATGCGAAGAATCTGGCTCGATTCCTATCCTCCCGGAGTACCGGCGGATATCGCGCCCCTCGAGCACGCCTCGCTGTGCGAGCTGTTCGAGCGCAGTTGCGATCGCTTCAGGAGTCGGCCCGCGCTCAGCTGCATGGGTGCCACGCTCGACTTCGGCGAGCTCGAGCGCCGCGCGCGCGATTGCGCGGCCTATCTCCAGACGGAGGCCCAGTTGCGGCGCGGCGAGCGCATCGCGCTCATGTTGCCGAATCTTCTGCAGTATCCGGTCACGCTTTTCGGGGCATTGCTCGCCGGGTTGGTGGTGGTGAACATCAACCCGCTCTATACCGCCGCAGAGCTCGAGCAACAGCTGACGGACTCAGGGGCGCGAGCGATCATCGTGCTCGAGAGCTTCGCGCATACGCTCGAGCGGGTGCTCGGGACGAGCCCCTTGCGGCACGTAATCACGACACAACCGGGAGATCTGCTCCCGGCGCCGCGGCGTTGGGCGGTGAACCTGGGCGCGCGGTACGTGAAGCGAATGGTTCCTCCCTGGCGCATCGACGGCGCCGTCAGTCTGCGCCGGGCGCTTGCGCGCGGCCGGCGGCGCGCGCTGGAACGCGCACCAGTCGGCCCGGACGACGTCGCTTTTCTGCAGTACACCGGGGGCACGACCGGGAGTCCCAAGGGGGCGATGCTGACGCACGGCAATATGCTGGCCAATCTCGCACAGACGCAGGCCTGGGGCCGTACGACGCTGCGCGAAGCGCGGGAAATCGTCGTCACCGCACTGCCGCTCTATCATGTGTTCGCCTTGACCGCGAACCTGCTGCTGTTCCTCGCGCTCGGGGGCCACAACCTGCTGATTCCCGACCCACGCAATCTGTCCGCCATGCTCAAAGAGCTTCGCCGCCTGCGCTTCACGGCGATGACCGGCGTGAACACGCTGTACCGGGCGCTGCTCGACGCGCCGGGCTTCACGCGCGTATGCACCGCCAATCGCGGCGCACTCAAGCTCGCAGTCGCCGGCGGCATGGCCGTCCAGCAGGAGGTCGCCGAGCGCTGGCAGCGTGCGACCGGAGTGCCGCTCATCGAAGGTTACGGCCTGACCGAAGCCTCCCCAAACGTCTGCGCGAACCCGTTTGCCGCGCGCGAATTCAGCGGCAAGCTCGGCCTGCCGCTACCCTCGACCGAAGTCGCTATTCTCGATGAACACGGCGCGGAACTGCCGCCGGGCGAGCAAGGCGAGATCAGCGTGCGCGGACCGCAGGTCACGCGCGGCTACTGGAACCGCGAGCGGGAGAACGCCGAAGCGTTTACGCCGCAAGGCTGGCTCAAGACCGGGGACATCGGACGCATGGACGCGCGCGGCTACCTCGAGTTCGTCGACCGCAAGAAGGACGTGATCGTCGTCTCGGGCTTCAAGGCCTATCCGACCGAGATCGAGGAGGTCGCGCTGCGCTGTCCCGGCGTGCTCGACGCCGGAGCGATCGGGGTCCCCGACGCGCGCAGCGGCGAGGCGGTGGCACTGTTCGCAGTGAGAAGCGACCCCGCGCTCGGCGCCGAGGCCCTGCGGCGCCACTGCGCGCAGTATCTGACGGGCTACAAGCTGCCGGCGCACGTCGAATTCCGCGGAGCGCTGCCGAAGAACCCGCTCGGCAAGGTATTGCGCCGGAGGC
>JBLMWT010000189.1:0-4163 GCA_050257375.1 Sphingomonadaceae bacterium | reverse complement strand
CTCGGTGGCCGGGTCTCGGTGCGCTCGTCGGCGACGCTCGAGGATGCGCGCACGCACTCGTTCGCGGGGCAGTTCCTCACCGTGCTCGACGTCGGCCCCGACGGGGTCGAGGACGCGGTGCGGCGGGTGTGGGCCTCCGCCTTTGCCGACAACGTCGTGCACTACCTGGAACGCGGGGGGCTCGCGGCCGAGGCGCTCAAGATGGCGGTCGTGATCCAGCGCCAGCTCGCCTCGCGCGCGAGCGGCGTCGCGATGGGCGATCGCCGGCGCGTGATCGTCGAGGCCGTGCTCGGACAGGGCGAGGCGCTGGTGAGCGGCGAGGCGCTCGCCGACCGCTGGGAGGTCGCCGGCGGGCGGATCGACTCCACGGCGATCGCCGCGAAGGCCACGCGCCGCGTGCTCGGATCCGTGCCGGGCGGCGCGCTGGTGCACGAGAACGTCCCCGCCGCCGAGCACACGCAGCCGGCGCTCGGCCACGCGCACGTGCTCGAGATCGCCGGCATCTGCGCGCGCATCGCCGAGGCCTGCGGCGGCCGCGCCCAGGACTGCGAGTTCTCGGTCGACGGCGACACGCTGTACCTGTTGCAGACGCGGGACGTCACCGCCTCGCTGCCCGTGACCGCGCCGCCCCTGCCCGCGTTCGCACCGCCGGGCAAGGGCGCCTGGGAGCTCGACACCGCGCACTTCCAGCGGCCGGTGACGCGCTTGTTCCAGGAGGTGTTCCCGGCGGCGATGGCGGCCGGCTTCAAGGCCGGGACCGCGCGCTACGGCGCGCTGGTCTCGCACCTCGACTACGTGTTCGTGAACGGCTTCCCCTACCAGCGCCTGCGCCTGGTCGCGGCGCCCGAGGACGCCACCGCCAAGGCGCCGCCGCCCCCGGCGGTCTTCAAGCTGATGCTCAAGCTGGTGCCGCCGCTGCGCCGCCGCGTCAAGACGGCCGAGCGGATCTGGCAGACGCGCGAGTGGCGCGCGCAGCTCGAGGAATGGCAGGCCGCCAAGGCGCGCTCGATCGAGACTCACACGCGGCTGCAGGCGATCGACCCCGATGCGCTCGACGACGCGGCGCTCGCGACGCACTTCGCCGCGGCGCTCGACAACGTGCGCGCCATGATCACGCAGCACCACAGCTACAACCTCGCCGGGATGGTGCCGACCGGGGACCTGATCGCGCACGTGCGGCGCTGGAGCGGCGGCAAGGTCTCCGACGGCGAGGTGTGCGCGCTGCTCGCGGGCGCCTCGCCGGTGTCGGCCGACCTGCGCTCGCCCGAGGCGCGCGCGCTCGGTGACGCGGTCGCCGCCGATCCCGCGGCGCGGCGGCTGCTGCGCCTCGACGAGAAGCACGCCGGCCTCGACGACGAGGCCGCGGTCGCGGCGCTCGCCGAGCTGCGCGCGCTGCCCGGCGCGGCAGGTGAGCGCGCGCGGGCCTTCCTCGCGCACCGCGAGCTGCGCCTCGTAGACGGGCTCGATCTCGCGGCACCGTGCCTGCGCGAGTGCCCGTCGCTCTTGTGGGACGCGCTGCGCAGCGCGGCCCTCGCCCGCGAGGCCGCCGGCGACGAAGCGATCGACGCCGCAGCGCTCGCGCAGGTGCGCGCGGCCGTGCCGGCGGCGCAGCACGCCGAGCTCGATTCGATGATCACGGAGGCGCGCGCGGTCGTCGGCCTGCGCGACGAGCGCGCCCTGTACTCCGATGTCTGGGCCTGGGGCATCGCGCGCACGATCGTGCTCGCGATCGGCCGGCGCCTGATCGCGCGCGACCCCTCGCTGCTCGTGCATCCCGAGGACCTGATCCACGCGGACCGCGCCGAGATCGAGGCGCTGCTCGCCGGCCGGCCCGGGCCGTCGGCGACCGAGCTCGAGCGCCGCGCCGCCTACGTGCGCGCGTACACGTCGCGCGACGCGCCGCCCACGCTCGGCGCACCCGCCGGGCCGCCGCCCGATCCGGCACTGCTGCCGCCCGGCCTGAGGCGCTTGATGGCCGGCACGCTCGCAGTGATCGAGCTCCTCTTCAAGACGCGCGTGGCCGTGGCCTCGGCAGACGAGCTGCACGGCTTCCCCGCGAGCAGCGGCAAGTGGGAAGGGCCGGTGCACCTCGTCAACTCGCACGACGACGCGCGCGACATCGCGCCCGGCTCGGTGCTCGTGGTCGGCGCGGGCAGCTCCGCGTTCAACATGGTCGCGCCGTTTGCCGCCGCCGTGGTCGCCGAGGGCGGCGGCCTGCTGTCGCACGTCGCGATCGTGTGCCGCGAGTACCGCATCCCCTGCGTGTGCGGCGTCCCGGGTGCGCTGTCGGCGCTCGCGCCTGGCCAGCGCGTGCGCGTCGACGGCACGCGCGGCGTGGTGGAGCTGCTCGCGGCGGCCTAGAGGGGAACGGGCTCGCGCACGACGCCCGCGCGCCGACGAGAGCCATCGAACCTTTAGTCCGTTGAATGCCCGGTTTCGACTCGAGAGTGGTCGCTCAGAACGAGCGCACGCGATCGGGGTCCTCGGTGGGGGCAACCTGCCAGGGCACGTCGGTGCGATCCCTCTGTATGGACACATAGCCCGGCCCCAACAAGTCCTCGCCAGTCACTCCCGACCGGCCGAGCCATTGCGCGTCGAACCCCTGCTCATAAGGCGGAGGCCCGATGGCGCGCTGCTCGAGGATCCTCGCAATCACCAGCGCGGTGCAGGCTCCAACCGCCAGCGCGGTCGCCAACAGCGCGCCGGTCGCTTTCAGCTTGCCGTTGAATCGGAGGTTCATCTCGCCCTCCCATCAAGCGTCGGTTGAGGACGCGGACGGGTGCGCCGAGACGCGAATAAGCAAACGTCGCCGCGCTCGGCCCGTTCGCTGCTTCGCAGAGTGGTACAGACCTGTACCGAGAATGTGGGCCCTGCAGGCCCGAGGTCCCGGCGGTGCTTCGCCTCAGTCGTGCGCCGCGACCGCCATGGTTATCACTGTTTTGCTTAATCCTAGATAACAGACTACTCCAGACCAGGGAAGTCGGTGTTGTTCTGGATCAATACGCGAGCCGACGGATTCGAGTACGCGTCCTCGATAGCAGCTCCTGCGAATGCTTTCGCCGACGGGTGAACCCGCGAGCCAGCCGCTAGGACAGGAGTCCAACGGACGGAAACGGCAGGGAACCGGTTCATCTCGCGGCCGCCAAGATGTGCTGCTGCAGGTTCTTCTTCTCGCCAGCGAAGGCTTCGAACCAGGGCTGCTTGGCGACGCTAGGTCGCGACTTGCAGCGTTCGTACCAGGCATGCAGCTGCGGGTAGTCGGCTTTCGGCAGCCCGAGACCGTCGATGACTATGCCGAAAAACGGCAGCACCACGATGTCGGCCATCGAATACGCTTCTCCGGTGAAATAGGGCCCGGCGCCGACGTACCCTTCCCAGATGCGGCACTCCGCCAGTAACTTGTCGACGCGGTCGCCGAGATCCGCGCGTCTTTTGCCGCCGAACTTCACCGAACCGAAGATGTTTGTCGGGTCGAGTTTCTGGTTGAATTCGCCGATCAGACGGAGGCACGTCGCCATATTTTTCGGCTCGCTCGGGATGAGCGGGGGATTGGGGTACCGGTACTCGAGGTACTGGAGGATCGCGACGCTCTCGTAGATGCGCACGTCTCCGTCCACCAGCGCCGGCACCTGGCCGCGCGGATTGATCGCCAAAAACTCGGGTTGCTTGTGCTGGCCCTTGAAGAGGTCGACCTTTACGTATTCGTAGTCGAGACCCTTCTCATCGAGACCGAGCTGCGCGCGCATCGAGTTGTTCGAAAACGGGTGGGCGTAAAGCTTCATTCGACTCACGGGCATCTCCTCCTCGCTGCGAGCCGCAATCGGCACGCTGTCGGCTTCCGGTCGTTCGCGGGCGATTGTACGCTCCGGACGCCACCGTCAGTCGCGAACCTCACCGGTTCGATCCGGCACCTTGGCGCCGTTCTCAGAACGCGCGGATGTGGTCGAGGTCCTCGATCGCCGGGGCCTGCCAGGGCACGTCGGTGCGATCGATGGCGCGGATGGAGAGCGACTCGTAGGAGGCGGTAGGCGCCGGATGCCCGTCGGTCGGCTGGGCTAGGACGAGGTGGGCACCGAGGAGAACCGCGCCGGCGAGTGCTGCACGGAGGAGGTGTTTGGCGCTCATGGCGGGCTCCCTCGGTAAAGGTTTCTGAGTCGGCTTAG
>JBLMWT010000188.1:0-3550 GCA_050257375.1 Sphingomonadaceae bacterium | reverse complement strand
GCTCGAGATTCACGTTCACGTCTTCCTCGCGCCAGAAATAGCTCGAGAAGTCCTGCACCCATTCGAAGTAGCTCACGGTGACGCCGCCCGCGTTCGCGAGCACGTCGGGCACCACGGTGATGCCGCGCTCAAGCAGCAGCTCGTCGGCAGCGGGCGTGGTGGGGCCGTTGGCGCCCTCGACCACCATGCGGTATGCGGCGCGCCGCGCACGCGCCTCGGTGAGCTGTCCTTCGAGCGCGGCGGGCACCAGGATCTCGCACGGCACCTGCCAGAAGTCCTCGTCCGCGATCGGCGCGCAGCCGGGCGTGCCCTCGAGGCGCTGCGCCTCGGCCTGGTGGCGCCGCAGCGCCAGCGGATCGATGCCGCCGGCGGCGTAGACCGAGCCGGTTTCGTCCTGCACCGCGACGATCTTCGCGCCGCGCTCCGCGAACAGGCGCGCCGCCGCTTCGCCGACGTTGCCGAAGCCCTGAATGGCGATGCGGGTGCCGGGCAGGTCGAAGCCCTGCTTTTGCGCAGCGCGCTGGGCGATGGCGACGACGCCGCGCCCGGTCGCGTCGCTGCGCCCGAGCGTGCCGCCCATCGAGACAGGCTTGCCGGTGACCACTCCGAGCGCGGTGCGCCCCATGTTCATCGAGTAGGTGTCCATGATCCAGGCCATCACCTGCTCGTTGGTGCCGACGTCCGGCGCCGGCACGTCGCGGTCGGGACCGAGCAGAACGCCGATTTCGCTCGCATAGCGGCGCGTGAGCCGCTCGAGCTCGGCGCGCGAGAGCCTCTTCGGATCGACGCGTACGCCGCCCTTGGCGCCGCCGTAGGGCAGGCCGACCACCGCATTCTTGACGGTCATCCAGGCGGCGAGCGCTTGTACTTCGGTGAGCGTCACTCCGGGGTGGTAGCGCAGGCCGCCCTTGCCGGGGCCGCGCGACAGGCTGTGCTGTACGCGGTAGCCCTCGAAGTGGGCGTAGCTGCCGTCGTCCATGCGGATCGGCACGTCGACGATCAGGCTGCGTTTCGGGCGGCGCAGCGTCTCGATGTACGGATGCAGGGCCTTGGGCAGCAGCGGGGCGACTGCTTGCACCTGTGCAAGGTAGGTGTCCCAGGCGTCCGGCTCGGCGCGCTGCGCGGGAATCGGCATGGCATGGATGGTAGCGCAATGCTAAAATACTTAGCATTCTAATTATTAGCGTGACACTCAACATGACGGTCAGTTCGGAGAGCTTCGGTCTGCTGCTGCACCTGACTGCGCACGACTGGCGCAACGCGCTCGACCGGCGCCTGCGGCCGCTCGGGCTGTCGCGCGCCACCTGGTTGCTGCTCGCGATCGTTTCGCGCAGCGAAGGACTGTCGCAGACAGAGCTCGCCTCGCGCCTCGGCCTGGAGGGCGCGAGCGTGGTGCGCCTGGTCGACCGGCTGGAGCGCGAGGGCCTGATCGAGCGCCGGACCGGCGTCGACCGGCGCGTGAAGACCATCCATCTGCGCGACAAGGGCGCGGCGGTCGCCTCCGAGATCCGCAAGGTCGCGGCGGCGCTGCGCGGCGAGGTGTTCCGCGGCGTCAGCGCGCGCGAGCTGGAGGCCGCCTCGGCAGTGCTTGCGAAGATCAAGGCGGGCCTGGAGGCGCGCCAATGAGATCGCGCGTGCTGCTGTTCGTCGTCGTCGCACTGCTCGCCGGCGGCGCGGCCATCGGCTACTGGCTGCTCACGCGCGGCGAGGTGTCGACCGACAACGCCTACGTGAACGCGGATGTCGCGCAGATCGCCGCGCTGGTCACCGGGCCGGTCACCAAGGTGTATATCAAGGACAACCAGTTCGTGAAGAAGGGCGAGCGGCTGTTCGACATCGATCCCCGGCCGTTCGAGGTCGCGGTGGCGAAGGCCGAGGCGAACCTCGCACAGGCCGAGCGCGGCGCGCGCCAGGACGGCACCGACGTCGCCGCTGCGAAGGCGGACGTGGCGCGCGCGCGCGCGGCGCTGGAGAACGACGAGGTACAGCTCAAGCGCGCCGAGGACCTGGTGGCGCGCAAGTTCCTGTCGCGCCAGTCGGCGGACGACGCGCTGGCGAAGGTGCGCACCGAGCGCGCGGCGCTCGAGGCGGCCGAGGCGCGGCTGGAGCACGCCGAGGTCAAGGCGCGCGGCGGCGTCGCCGACAGCCCGGACGTGCGCGCCGCACGCGCCGTGCTGGCGCAGGCGAAGCTCGACCTGTCGCACACCGTGGTCGACGCGCCTGACGACGGTTGGGTGAGCAACATGACGCTCGCCGCGGGTACGATCGTCACCGCGGACAACCCGCTGTTCGCGCTAGTGCGCGCCCACAGCTTCTGGATCGACGCGAACTTCAAGGAGACCGAGCTGCACGGCATCCGTCCGGGCGAGAAGGTCGACATCGCGGTCGACATGTATCCAGGGCGCGCCTTTCGTGGCGTTGTGCAGAGCTTGTCGCAGGGCACCGGCACGGCGTTCTCGCTGCTGCCGCCGCAGAACGCCACCGGCAACTGGGTCAAGGTGACGCAGCGCGTTCCGGTCAAGGTGGCGATCGACGACTACGACCCGAAGTACCCCTTGCGCATCGGCGCCACCGCCACGGTGACCGTGCACCTCGACTAGCGCAGCCGTGTCCCCGGCGCCGGCAGTCAACCGCTTTCTGATCACCGTCGCGCTGATGTCGGCGACGGTGCTGCAAGTGCTCGACATCACGATCGTGAATGTCTCGCTGCCGCACATGGCGGGAAGCCTCGGCGCGACGCTCGACAATATCAGCTGGGTGCTGACCTCCTACCTGATCGGCGCCTCGATCATGATGCCGCTCACAGGGTACTTCACCGAGCGCATCGGGCGACGCCGTTTCCTTCTCGGCAGCGTGGCGGGTTTCGTGGTTGCCTCCGGCCTGTGCGGCATCTCGACGAACCTCGCAGAGATCGTGCTGCTGCGCTTCCTGCAGGGGGTGTTCGGCGCCTCGATCGTGCCGCTCGCGCAGGCCGTGATGGCGCAGACGTACCCGGCGCACGAGCGCGGCCGCGCGATGGCGATCTGGGGGATGGGCGTGATGGTGGCGCCGATCCTGGGACCGACGCTCGGCGGCTGGCTCACCGAGTCCTTCAGCTGGCGCTGGACCTTCTACATCAACCTGCCGGTGGGTATCGCGTCGCTGCTCCTTTCCGCGCGCTTCATCCCGGACACCGAGCGGCGCGACCGCAGCATGGACTGGCTCGGCTTCGGCGCGCTCGCCGTTTCGCTCACCGCGCTGCAGCTGCTGCTCGACCGCGGAGAGCAGCTCGACTGGTTCTCCTCGACGTTCATCCGCGCCTGCGCGTACGTCGCCGGCGGAGGCTTCGCCTTCTTCCTGTGGCGCGCGTTCACCCAGAGCGCGCACCCGGTGCTTCGCCTGCAGGTCCTGCGCGACCGCAACCTGGCGATCGCCTGCTCGCTGATGGCGGTGGTCGGCATGGGCATGTACGGCGCGCAGCTGCTGATGCCCGAGTTCTTCGAGAGCCTGCTCAATTTCCCGGCCCTCGATGCCGGCATCTGGATGGCGCCGCGCGGCGTCGCGATGTTCT
>JBLMWT010000187.1:0-27991 GCA_050257375.1 Sphingomonadaceae bacterium | reverse complement strand
CGAGAGGCCGCGTGAGCGTGAGGCTTCTGACTTTCGATATCGCGATCCAATATGCCTTGTGGCCGCCTTCGGGCTTGAAGAAAAGGCCATCGTCCGCCCCAAGCAGCAGCACCTCTCCAGCCGCGGATCCGCCAAACGTCGTTTCGAGCCGCGCGCGCTCAGGTCCGTCGGTCAGCTGCGCCGGCGCCCAGGGCGACACGCTCGGCGCGGGCCAGCTCACGAGCAGGTTCGCACGCCGCGCGACGGGCGGCGCCTCCTCCTGCGGGCGCGAATGATTTGGCGCATTGACACTGACCGAGGGGCGCAGCAGCCGTACGGAGGCTGGCTTGTGCCGCGCGACCGGCGCTGTGCGCGCAACAGCCGCCACTCCGATGTCCACGATCCGTTCGGATCGAACCGCGACGCCGTCCGTTAAATCTTTCATGCGCGCATTTATGCACGCGCACCTCGCGATCCACTATGCACAAATTCACGCGGGGATCTGTGGATACCGCGCGAATTGTTAGGCTTGGTAAGGCGCTGCGGGGAAGCCGCTGCAAACCAACTAGTGTCAATACGGCGCGCCGTCCTTGTGCAAGAACTTCAACTTGCCGTCCTCGCGCACGAGGCGGATGTCGTCGTCCGGGTAATCCACCGCGTCGCCTGCGGTCCGGTCGCCGACCTCGAGATAGAGCACCTCGTCCGTCGTCTCGTTATGGAGATGATGCGCGTTGCCCGTGCCCGCAGGGAAGCCCGCGCACATCCCCGGGGCGAGGCGCATGCCGCCTTCGCTGGTGCGCAGCGTCGGGTGCCCCTGGACGATGTAAACGAACTCGTCCTGCTTCGTGTGCGAGTGGCGCAGCGCCGACATCGCGTTCGGCGCAAGGCGCGTGAGATTGATGCCGAAGTTCTTCAGCCCGAAAAAATCGCCGAGCAAGCGTTTCTGCCGGCCGATCATGCGCGTCGCGAACGGTTCCGGGTAGAACGACACCGCGGCGCGCGGCGGGACGTCGATGGCGTTGATGGCCAGGGGCGGGCTGTTCTCAGCCATGGTGACCTCCTGATCGCGGACCGGGGAACTCTACCTCCTTTCACGCCGCGCAACGAGGTGGTCGAGCGACAATTTGCCGGGACCGTGCGAGAGCGTGATCAACAGGAGCAGCGCCCAATAGTAGTGGGACGAGAGCGCGGCTTCGTTCGTGCCGAGGACGTGCCAGTACGACACCACCGCGATGACGTTCACCACCGAGAGCGACAGCGCGCTGAACCGAGCCGCGAGGCCCAGGGCGAGCAACGGCGGAAAGAAGAGCTCGCCGAAGGTCCCGGCCACCGCTGCAAAGTGCGGCGGCAGCAGCGGAACGTGGTACTCGTTCTGAAACAGGTAGAGCGTACCGTCCCAGTTGCCGATCTTCACCAGCCCGGACTTGAAGAATGCGAGCGCGACGTCCAGCCGGATGACGAGATCGACGATATGGCCGAGCGGGCGCAGCCAGCGCAGGACGCGGTCATACAAGGCGATCGATGACTGTGGCATGAATCCACCTCAATAGCGCGCTCGAAGGGTCGAAGGCGGGGTCGGCGGCTAGCCCGGCATCGAACGCTGCGCCGAGCGCTGCCTCGCGGCCGACTGCCTCGAGAAAATGGAAATCGCCCGCGCCGAGCGAGCTGACGCTCGCGCGCCAGCGCGGCCGGTGCACGAGGATGCGGTCGGGCCCGGATCCGAGGTCGATGTCGAACTCGCCCTGGTAATCTTCCTGGTGCACCGCCCAGATTCGCCCGAGCGGCCAGCTGGACGCTAGCAGCGCGCAGGCCGGGGCGAGCCGCGGCCGCAGCGACGCGTAGCGCTCGGGAGCCAGCGAGGCGAGCGCGCGTGGGTCGAAGTCCGCGGGGTCTTGCGCGAAATAAGCGAGATGTGCGAGCCATTCCATGCGCGCGACGTCGGGAAGATAGGGCAGGTCCGCGACTTCATCGTAGTGCGCGAGGAAGCTTGTGAACCGGGCTCCGTAGCGGTTCAGATCGCCGCTCGCCGACGGGTGGCCGGCGCCATAGGCGCGGCAGAGCTGCGCGAAGTAGCCGTCTCCGACGATCTTGCGCACGACCGGATAGGCGCCGGCGAGCGCGCCGGCGAGATTGCCCTCGACATTCGTGCGGTAGGCCCCGAGTCCGGCCGCCTCGCCCGCAGACGCCGGTGCGCGCAGCGCGCGCGCAAACTCCGCCTGGAACTCACGCAGCGAGCGCACGTCGCGCCTCCATGATGGAGTGTGCGCGCGCCGCCTCTTCGAGCAGCACGGCGAGTTCCGGAATGTCGGTGTCCCACTCGATGAGCGTCGGAACGCGTCCGAAGCGCTCGAGCGCGTGCTCGTACAAGCTCCATACCGGCGGCGCGACGCGCGCGCCGTGGGTGTCGATGAGCATGCCGCCCGCCGCCTGGTGGCCGGCGAGATGGATCTCGCCGACGCAGGCAGGCGCGAGCGCGGCCATCACGGCAACCGCGTCCGTCCCGAGGTTCACCTGGTTCACGTACAGGTTATTCACATCCAGCAGGACGCCGCAGCCGGTGCGCGCGACGAGCTCGCGCAGGAACTCGCCTTCGCTCATCTCGCTTTCGGCGCGTTCGAGGTAGGCCGAGATGTTCTCGACGAGGATCGGGCGGCGCAGCCGTTCCTGGACCCGCGCCACCCGCTCCGCGACGAGTCCCAGGGCTTGCGCGGTGTACGGCAGCGGCAGCAGGTCGTTCAGGCTCATGCCCTCGACTGACGTCCAGCACAGGTGCTCGGACACGACCGCCGGCTGAATGCGCTCGGCCAGAGCGGCGAGCCGCTCGAGGTGCTCGCTGTCCCAGCCGAGCGCGGACCCGATACCGAGGCCTACGCCGTGCAAGCTGATGGGATAGTCGCGCCTGACCCGCTCCAGCACGTGCAGGTCGTAGCCGCCCGCGCCGAAGTAGTTCTCGCTGTGAACTTCCAGCCAGCCGACGGGCTGGCGCGCCGCCAGGAAATCCCGGTAATGCAGCGCGCGCAGCCCGATGCCTGCGCAGTGCGGGAGCAAGCTCAGCTCTTGTGCTCTTTGGCGAGCTTGCCGGGCACGCCCTGGGTGAGGCTGCCGCCCATCGCGACGCAGGTCCCCGTTTTCACCGCCTTGAAGTCGTTGGGGTCGTAGTTCATCTTGGACTGTCCCGCGCAGGCGTGCGCGGTCGCGTTGCTGCCGCAGTCATTCTGGCCGGCTTTCGCCACGCCCCAGCACTTCTCCATGCTCTTGTCACCCTGCGCGAACGCGCTCTGGCTGAACGCGACGCCCGCCACGATTACCGCCGCCACTGCAGAACGAATCACCTGATCACGGTCCATGTTCTCGATCTCCGAATGGGTTTAGGGGGCACTACGCCGGATTAGACCGACGAATCGGGGTTTTCCTTACACTGCGCGCCGTGCGTAAGGTTTCGCGCGCATCGCGCGTCTAACGCGACCGCTATTGCTGCACCGTTTGGGCGGTGGTACGGTGCCGCAGCCATGGACTTGCGCCGCTACGAAGATCTCCCCGGGCCTCGCGGACTTCCGCTATTCGGCAGCGCTTTCGCGTTCGAAGGCGGAGCGATGCACCTGCGCCTCGAGCAGTGGTGCCGCGAGTTCGGCCCCTACTTCAAATTCAGAGTCGGCCGGCGCCGCATCCTCGCCGTCGGCGAGCACGATGCGGTGGCCGCCGTGCTGCGCGACCGGCCCGAAGGCTTTCGGCGAACCACGCGCTTCGAACAGATCTGGACCGAGATGGGTTTCGCGCCAGGCGTGTTCGGCGCGAACGGCGAGACCTGGCGTCGGCAGCGGCGCATGGTGATGGCCGGCTTCGACCCGGCGCACGTGAAGAGCTACTTTCCGGCCTTGCGCGGTGTGGCCGTACGCCTCGCGGCGCGCTGGCAGCGCTGCGCCGACGAATCGCGCGCGATCGACTTGCAGTCCGATCTGATGCGCTACACGGTCGACACGATCGCCGGCCTCGCCTTCGGCGCCGAGGTCGACACGCTCAGCTCGGACGAGGACGTGATCCAGAAGCACCTGGACAAGATCTTTCCCACGCTGTCCCGCCGCCTCGGTGCCACGATCCCGCTGTGGCGCGTATGGACCTCGCGCGCCGACCGCGAGCTTGCCCGCAGCATCGAGGAGGTGAACGCAGCCGTTGGGCGCTTCATCGCACAGGCGCGCGCACGGCTTGCCGGCGACCCGTCGCGCGCCGCGCATCCGCCGAACCTGCTCGAGGCAATGCTGGTCGCGGCCGACGAGCCCGGCAGCGGGATGAACGACCGCCTGGTCGCGGGTAACGTGCTCACGATGCTGCTCGCGGGCGAGGACACTACGGCCAACACGATCGCCTGGATGATCCATCTGCTTTGGCGTCACCCCCAGGCGCTCGCGCGCGCCGTGGCCGAGGTGCGCGCCGCGCTGCCGGACCCTTCCGCGCCGACGCTCGAGGACATCGCGCGGCTCGAGTACGTCGAGGCGTGCGCGCACGAAACGATGCGCCTCAAGCCGGTCGCGCCGCTCCTGCCCGTCGAGACGCTGCGCGACACGACGATCGGCGACGTGCGCGTGCCGGCGGGCGTCGTCGTCATCAATCTGATGCGCCGCGACAGCGTGAGCGAGGCGCACGTGCCGCAGGCCGCAGAGTTCCGGCCCGAGCGCTGGCTGACGGACGGCGCGCCCGGCCAGGCGGCTAGCTCCGCCAAGCGCGTCTCGATGCCCTTCGGCGCCGGGCCGCGCATCTGTCCGGGACGCTATCTCGCGCTGCTCGAGATGAAGGTGGCCATGGCGACGCTGCTCGGCCGCTTCGAGATCGAGAGTGTGGACGCTCCCGACGGCAAAGAGCCGCGCGAGCGTCTGTCGATCACGATGGCGCCGGTCGGGCTGACGATGCGGCTGCGGGCGCGTCGCCTGCCGCCCGGCGCAACGCCGCGCGCGCCAGAAGCCTCGTCGAGTCGAGCGTCGGCAACGGCGAGTTGACGTCGCCGATGACGAGCGGAATCTCGGTGCAGCCGAGCACCACGCCGTCGCAGCCGCCAGCCTTCAATCCCGCGATCACCCGCTGCAGGAAGGCGACGGACTCCGGACGGAACACACTGCATACCAGCTCGTCCATGATGATGCGGTTCATCTCGTCGCGCTCGGCGGCGCTCGGGCGCCGCCAGGCGATGCCGCGCGCGGCGAGCTTCTCAGGATAGACCTCGCTCTCGACCAGCCAGCGCGTGCCGGTCAGGCCGACCTGACGCAAGCCGCGGCGCGCCGCCTCCGCCGCGACTTCGCCGGCGATGTGCAGCCACGGCAGGGGCGACCTCGATTCGACGAGCGGCAATGCCTCGTGAATCGTGTTGTCGGGGCAGATCAGAAAGTCAGCGCCGGCGCCGGCGAGCTTGCGCGCCGACGCGAGCATGAGCTCGGCCACCCCCTGCCAGTCGCCGCGATAGATGCGGTCCATGTAGGCGGCGAGCGAGTGAGTGTGCATCGTCACCTCGGGATGCGTGAGCGGCCGCCCGAACAGCGCGGCGCCCTCGACGCAGATCGTTCGGTAGCACAGCGCCGCACCCTCGGCGGAGCAGGCAACGATGCCGATGTGGCCGGGCATGAGTCGATTCTAGATCGCCGACGCGTAGGCGGCGCGCGCAATGATAGCGCCGCCGAGCGCCAGCACTGCGACGAAGAAGGCGCGGCGGAACTTCTCTTCGGAGAGGCGCCGCCGCAGGCGCTGGCCGGCAAGCATGCCGGCAACCGCCGGGATCACTGCACCCGCGGAAATCAGCCCGAGCTGCTCGCCGAGCAAATCGTTGCTCCGCAACGCGGCCGCGAGCGCGACAGTGGACGCCGTGAAGAGCATCCCCATCGCCTGCACGAGCAGGTCGCGCGGCAGTCCGATCGCCTGCAGGTACATCACGCCCGGCACGACGAACGAGCCGGTCATTCCGGTGAGAATGCCGTTCACGGTTCCGAAGAGCGCCCCGGCCCAGGCCTCGCGCCGTGCCGGAATCGCAAGACGCACGCCGGCGAGGCTGACCGCGGCATAGAGCGCGAGCAGCGCGCCGAGCAGTCCCGACAGGAGCGATGCATCCATGCGCGTCAGTGCGAGCGCGCCGAGCCAGACGGTCGCCGTGGCGGCGAGCAGGAACGGCCAGATTCGCGCTAGCACAGCGCGCGCGTTCCCGCCGGCCGCCGCCTGCCACAGGTTGGTGACGAGCGAAGGCACGATCAGCAGCGCCATGGCGGTGCGCAGGTCGAGCGCGGCGGTGAGCAGTCCCAGGCTCACCGTCGGCAGCCCGAGACCGATCACGCCCTTCACCGCCCCCGCGAACAGGAACGTTCCCGCGATCACCGCGATGGCGAGCGAATCGGGCATGCGCCGGCGCGCCGCTTCTCAGGCCAGCCGCAGGTTGGCCGCGCGTACGCTGTCCGGCAGCATCTGCATGTGCTCGAGGTCCGTTCCGGCCATCCTCTCCCGCTCCTCCCTGAGCCGGGCCAGGGAACGATAGCATTTCGTGGCGCATTCGGCGGAACAGGCAACGATGTCGATGTGGTCGGGCATAATCCGATTCCACCCATGCACGAGACGGAATCGCACTACGCTTGGGCCCGCATGCTCGCCGCGCTCGCGCTGATGACGCTCGGCGGCGCGGGCATGTACGGCGTCACCGTCGTTCTGCCCGAGATCCAGGCCGAGTTCGGCGTCGCGCGCTCAGCCGCCTCGCTGCCCTACACGCTCACCATGCTCGGCTTCGGAATCGGCGGCGTGCTGATGGGACGCGTCGCCGACCGCTTCGGCGTGATCGTGCCGGTGCTCATCGGCGCCGCGAGTCTCGGGCTGGGCTTCGTCGCCGCGGGTCACGCCGGCAGCCTGCTCGAGTTCAGCCTGGTACAGGGCCTGGTGATCGGCATGCTCGGCACTGCGGCGACCTTTGCACCGCTGGTCGCCGACATCTCTCTCTGGTTCACGCGCCGCCGCGGCATCGCGGTCGCGATCGTGATCAGCGGCAACTATCTGGCCGGCGCGCTGTGGCCGCCCGTGATGCAGCATTTCTTCGACACAGTCGGCTGGCGCGCGACCTACGTGGGCGTCGGCATCGCGTGCTTCGCAGCGATGCTGCCGCTCGCGCTCATGCTGCGCCGGCGCCCGCCCGCGCTGGGCGCCCCGCCGCGCGGCCATCAACCGAGGAACGTGCTGCAGCCGGCACTGCCGCTCGGCTTCACGCCGAATCAGCTCACTGGGTTGCTGTGCGTCGCCGGAGTCGCCTGTTGCGTCGCCATGTCGATGCCCCAGGTGCACATCGTCGCCTATTGCGGTGATCTCGGCTTCGGCCCGGCGCGGGGCGCGCAGATGCTCTCGCTCATGCTCGGCTCCGGCATCATCAGCCGGCTCGCCTCCGGCTGGATCTGTGACCGGATCGGCGGGCTGAGGACGCTGCTGCTCGGCTCGACGCTGCAGGCGATCGCGCTGGCGCTGTTCCTGCCTTTCGACGGCCTGATCTCGCTGTACGTCGTCTCGGCGCTGTTCGGTCTGTTCCAGGGCGGAATCGTTCCCTCCTACGCGATCATCGTGCGCGAGTACTTTGCGCCACGCGAAGCCGGCGCGCGCACCGGCGCCGTGCTGATGGCGACGCTGTTCGGCATGGCGCTCGGCGGCTGGATGTCGGGCGAGATCTTCGACCTCACCGGCTCCTACCGCGCCGCGTTCCTCAACGGCATCGGCTGGAACCTGCTGAATCTCGCGATCGCGGGCGGGCTCTTGCTGCGCGCCCGTGGCGTGCCGCGCGCGGCCGTCAGCTAGGCGTCAGCTGCGCTCGGGCGCTTCTTGCTAGGCTGACACGAGCTGTCGCGAGCCCGCATGCGCATCCTGGTAGTCGAAGACGATCTCGTTCTCGCCGCCGCCCTCACCCGGGCGCTGACCCAGTCCGCCTACGCGGTCGACCACGTCGCCACCGGCGAGGACGCGAATTCGGCGCTCGCTTCCGACAGCTACGACCTGGTGGTGCTCGACCTGGCGCTCCCCGGCGTCGATGGCCTGCGCGTGCTCAGGCGCCTGCGCGACCGGCGCTCGCGCATCCCGGTGCTGGTGCTGAGCGCGCGCGACGCGCTCGAGGACCGGGTCGCCGGGCTCGACGAGGGCGCGGACGACTACCTCACCAAGCCCTTCGACCTGCCCGAGTTCGAGGCGCGCGTGCGCGCGCTGCTGCGCCGCGGCCAGTACCAGGCAGGCGACAGCCTGACGCATGGGCGGCTGCGGCTCGACCTCGCCGCGCGACGCGTCTTTCACGGCGACCAGCCCGTCGAGCTCTCGGCGCGCGAGCTCGGCGTGATCGAGCTGCTCATGGCGCGCCAGGGGCGCGTGGTGACCAAGGAGCAACTCGTCGACCGCCTGTTCGGCTGGGGCGAGGACGTGAGCAGCAACGCGATCGAGGTGTACGTGCACCGCGTGCGCAAGAAGCTCGAGCCCTTCGACATCGACATCCGCACGGTGCGCGGCATGGGCTACCTGCTCGAGAAGGCGCGTGCGGACTGAGCCGGCGAGCCTGCGCGCGCGGCTGCTGCGCGGGCTGCTCGCACCGCTCACGCTGCTCCTGCTCGCCGGCATGGCCGGCGCCTACGTTGCCGCCCGCGCGGTGGCGGACCACGTCTACGACGGCGAGCTGGCCGAAATCGGGCGGGAGCTGCTCCTGCACGTGCGGCAGGACCGCGCGGGCGCGCAGTTCGACCTCTCGCCCGAGGCCGAGCGCACGCTGCTGCTCGACGAATACGATCGGGTCACGTATGCGGTGCGCGCGCCCGGCGGCGCCACGCTCGCCGGCACGGCGGCGCTGCCGCTCCCGCCGCGCACGCCCGCAGCGGGAAAGACCGAATTCGGCGATGGCGAAGTCGGCGGCCGGGCGGTTCGCATCGCTTCGCTGCAGGCCCCGGCCGGCGCAGTCGTCCAGGTCGCCGAAACGCGCGTCAAGCGCGAGCGTCTGGCAGAGGAGCTGCTGCTCGGCTTCGCGCTACCGCAGGTCGTGCTGATCGCCGCCGCCGGGCTGCTTCTCTGGTGGGGCGTGGCGCGCGGCCTGGCGCCGCTCGAGCGACTGCGCGTCGACGTGGCGGCGCGCTCGCACCTCGACATGAGCCCGGTGGCCGCGGGCGACGCGCCGACCGAAGTGCGGCCGCTCGTCGCGGCGGTGAACGAGCTCATGCAGCGCCTGAACGGCGTGCTCGAATCGCAGGGCCGCTTCATCGCCGATACGGCGCACCAGCTGCGCACCCCGGTCGCCGGCCTGAAGGCCCACATCGAGGTGGCGCTGCGCGAGGAGGACCTGGCGCAGACCCGACGCGCGCTCGCTCATTTGTACGTGAGCGCCGAGCGTCTCGCGCACCTGGTGACACAGCTGCTTTCCCTCGCGCGCAACGAGCCGCACGCGGCCACCACGCGCGCGTTTGCGCCGCTCGACCTCAACAAACTCGCCTTCGACACCACGATGGAATGGGTGTCGCAGGCCTACGCCAGGGACATCGACCTCGGCTTCGAGGGTACCGAGCGCCCGGCCATGATCCGCGGAGACCGCGTACGCCTGACCGAGCTGCTCAATAACCTGGTCGACAACGCGATCCGCTACACCCAGCGCGGCGGGCGCGTCACGGTGCGCGTCGCGCCGCAGGGCCGCCCGAGCGTTTCGGTGAGCGACGACGGACCGAAGATTCCCCCCGAGGAGCGCGAGCGCGTGTTCGAGCGCTTCCACCGCCTGCTCGGCACGCAGGCCGAAGGCAGCGGCCTCGGGCTCGCGATCGTGCGCGACATCGCGACGCTGCATGAGGCCTCGATCACCCTGCAGGACGACGCCGACGGCATCGGCAATACCTTCACGGTGAGCTTCCCGCCCGCGGAGCAGATTACGCCATCGTAATCTTGGCGCAAGCTGCCGGTAATGCGCCCGCAAGGGGCCCGGAAGCCCGGGCCCGCATAGTAGGGGCATGCTCGAATCCCTCTCCCGCCCCGAAATCTGGGTGGCGCTCTTCCAGATCGCCGTGATCAACATCCTGCTGAGCGGCGACAACGCCGTAGTGATCGCGCTCGCCTGCCGCTCGCTGCCCGCGAAGCAGGCGCGCAACGCCTTCATCATCGGCGCGGCCGGCATCGTCGTGCTGATGACGATCCTCACGGCCTGCGCCGCGTACCTGCTCAGCCTGCCCTACATCGAGATGATCGGCTCGGTGCTGCTCCTGTGGATCGGCGTCAAGCTGCTCGCGCCCGAGGACGAGGAAGCCGAAGTCGGCGCGAGCGACCACTTCTGGGGCGCGGTGAAAACCATCGTCGTCGCCGACATCGTCATGAGCCTGGACAACGTGCTCGGCATGGCGGGCGCCGCGCGCGGCCACCTGGGCATGCTATTCGTCGGCATGGTGATCACGATCCCGATCATTCTGTTCGGCAGCGCGCTGATCATGAAGCTGATGGAGCGCTTTCCCGTATTCATCAAGCTGGGTGCCGGCCTGCTCGGCTGGGTAGCGGGCGAGATGGCGATCGCCGACCCCGCCTTGCACGGCGCGATCTCGGCGAACGCCGGTTACCTCGACTTCGTCGCGCCCACGATCGGTGCGGCCTCGGTGGTGGTGATCGGCACGCTGCTCGCGCGCCGGCGCAACGGTGCGGTGCCGCACGCCGCTTCCTCCTAGGAGACTCGCATGAAATGCGTCGTGGTGCCCATCGAGGAAGGACGCGACGGCGACTGGGCCGTCGAGCACGTGATCGGGCTGTACCGCAAGGAGCCGCTGCGCGTGTACCTGCTCAACGTGCAGCCGCCGATGCCGCGCTACGTGGCGCGTTTCATCGCGAAGAACGAGCTGCAGGATTTCCACCGGGAGAACGGCATGCGCGCGCTCGGGCGCGCGATCGCGCGCCTGGACGAAGCCGGCATTCCGCATCTGGACCACGTGCTCGTCGGCCGCAAGGCCGAGACGATCGTCGGCTTCGCGCGCAAGGTGCGCTGCGCGCAGATCGTGCTGCCGCGGCGCGCGGGACTCCTTCCCAGCCTCGGACTGGGCTCGATCGGCGGCCAGCTGCGCCACCTGCTCGGCGCCGGCTGCGACATCTGCGAAGTGTACTGAGGCACACGCTCAGAGCAGCCGCGCGCTCGCGAGCTCGGCGCCCGCGCGCAGCGCCTTGAGCTTTTCCCACGCCAGCTCCTCGGCCACCATGCCGAAGCCGGTCGACGTGTCGAAGCCGCAATCGGTGCAGGCGAGCACGCGCCGCGGGTCGCCCACCGCGCGCGCCGCGAGCTCGATGCGGTCGGCGACCACTTCGGGGTGCTCGACGTAGTTGGTGGTCGTGTCGATCACGCCAGCGCACAGCAGCCATCCTGCGGGCAGGGGCCTGCGCGCGAGAACGCGATGCTCGTGCGCGTGCCGCGGGTTGGCCATCGAAAGCACGAGCGCGCCGACGCCCGCCTGGACGAGCTCGGCCAGCAGCTCCTCGAGCGGCACGTCGAACACGTGCGGCCCCTGGTAGTTGCCCCAGCACACGTGCAGCCGCACGCGCCCAGGGTCGAGACCTTCGAGCGCGCGATTGATCGCGGCCACCGTGAGTCGCACGAAGCCGAGGAACTCGTCGAGCGGGCGCTCGGCGAACAGGCGGTGGCGCTCCATCGCCAGATCGGGCGCGTCGATTTGCAGCACGTGCCCGGCGGCGACGATCGCGCGGTACTCGTTCGCGAGCGCCTGCGCCAGTGCCTCGACGTAATCGGCGAGCGTCGCGTAGTGGTCGTTCTGCATCGCGCAGGCGATGATCCCGGGCGAAGGCGCGGTCCAGAAGGTCTCGGCGAAGCGCGCGCCCTGCTCGCCCTGCGCGCGCGCGAAGTCGGACAGCTCTCGCTCGAGCGGCGTACGATCGACGTAGCGCACCTCCCCGACCGCGCGCGGCGGCGCGGCGAGCAGGCTCACGCGCAGTTGCGCGTCGGTGAGCGCGCGATAGCTTGGAAAACGCACCAGGTCGGCGATCGGCGGCCGACGGCTCGCGCCTGCGAA
Organism: Sphingomonadaceae bacterium; assembly: GCA_050257375.1. Taxonomy (GTDB): domain Bacteria; phylum Pseudomonadota; class Gammaproteobacteria; order Burkholderiales; family SG8-39; genus DAHVFK01. Next base: position 15,995 of record JBLMWT010000187.1, on the reverse strand, counting down.
CCCGCTCATGCGCCCGCGCACGTAGGTGAAGAAGCTCTCGCGCGGCTGCTCGCCGTCGTTGCCTACGTCGATGCCGCACTCGAGCTGGCGCGCCACGACGCGGCGCACCGCGCGCGCACCCGCCTCGGCGAGTGCCGCCGCGTCCACCGCCTCGCCGCGCGCCGCGCGCAGCTGCAGCTCGACCAGCTCGCGCGGGCGCGGCAGGCTCCCAGCGTGCGTCGTGAGGATGCGCGCTTCGCTCGTGCGCACTAGGCTTTACGCAGTCCGCGCACCAAGCCGAATACCCACAGCACGAGCGCCGCGAGGAACGCCAGCAGCAGCGCACCGAACAGCCCGCTCGCCAGGCGCGGCGGGCGCGCAGCGTTTGCCTCGAGCACCAGCAGATGAACGCCGAGAGCAAGCATCAGCATCAGGCTTCCGAGCCGGTAAGCGTGCGTGCGCAGCGCCGGCCGGTGCGGCAGCCAGCCGAGCGCGGCGACCAGCGCGAGCGGCAGGCCGATGCAGAAGCTCAGCATGAAGACCAGGTACCGGTCGCGGCTCATCCAGCCGTTGGCGAGGTCGTTTGCGCCGAAGTGCGCTGCGACCGCCTGCGGCAGCGCGTCCGAGGTGGCGAACACAGTCATCGCGGTGAGCACCAGCAAAATGGCGAATACGAGGCCTGCTCTGCCGCGCACGGCGGACTCAGACGGGCGGCAAGTCGTCGAACGCCGCGGCTTCGCCTTTCTTCGCGGCGGTCAGCGCACGCTTGATGTCCTGCGGGTCGAAGATGCCGGGTTGCAGCGCGTTCAGGTAGGCGAAGCTCTCGGCCACGCTGTGGTCGCGCGCGTAGGAGATCATTTGCTTGGTGGCTGCGACCGCCACCGGCGCCTTGGCGGCAATTCTCGCCGCGACCGCGAGCGCGCCCGCCACCAGCTCGTCGTGCGAGTCGTACAGTCCGTTCACGAAGCCAAGGCGCTCGGCCCGCTCCGCGCCGAGCCGGTCGCCGGTGTAGCCGAGCTCGCGCACCACCGCCTCGGGCAGCTGCCTGGGCATGCGGTTCAGCGTCCCGACGTCGGCCATCATGCCGATGTTGATCTCCTGGATGACGAAGTACGCATCGCGCGTGGCATAGCGCAGGCAGCAGGCGGTGGCGAGGTCGACCGCGCCGCCGACGCAGGCGCCGTGCAGCGCGGCGATTACCGGGAAGCGGGCCTCGGCGAGCGCGCTGAGCGAGCCTTGCAGCTCGGCAAGCTTCGCCGCGAAGCGCCGGCGCGCGGCCACCGTCGAGGTGTCGAGTGCCGCGCCGTCCTGGAACACCGACAGGTCCATACCCGCGCTGAAGTGCTTGCCGCTCGACGACAGGACCGCGGCGCGCACGCCGCCGCCCGCATCCAGCTCGCGCACGATCGCCGGCAGCTCGCGCCAGAACGCGAGCGTCATCGCGTTCATGCGCTCGGGGCGCGACAGCGTGACGTGCGCCACCTTGTTCGCGACCGAAACCTCGAAGCACTCCCAGGGCATCGCCTTCTCCTGCGCATGCGGAAATATCTCATATATACACGCCCAGCCTCGCAGGCGACAATGCCGCCGTGAGCAAGTCTTTCAAGATCGTTGCAGCCGTCGCCGCCGTGCTCGTGATCGCAGCCGGCGCGGGCCTCTACTGGGGCCAGCACAAGAAGGCGCAACTGCGGGGCGACATCGCGACGCTGGTGGCGGACGCGAGCGCGCGGTTGCGCAGCGCGCTCGGCCTGGAAGCCGACCAGAAGTCCGCGGACACCGCCGACAGCGTGGCGCAGCTCGAGCAGGACAGCGCCGCCTTCGACCGGCAGCTGGCCGCGCTGCACGCGCTCGACACCAGCCGCGACAAGGCGCTTGCCGAGGCCGCCGAGGACTACCTCAGCACCGCGCGCCAGCTCACGCATTACCAGGCGCGCATGCATCGGATGCGCATCGACGTGAACGGCGCCGTGCAGGCGCTGGACGAGCACATGCGCAACGCCGACCGCCGCGCGCGCGGCTGGATCGGCGAGGCGATGCGCAGGAAGGACGATCTCGAGAAAAAGTACTTCGACTATCGCATGGCGAGCGACGGCTTCGGCGACCTCGCACGCACCTACCTGGACAGCCGCAAGCAGCTGGCGGCGCTGCTGGGCGCGCCGGCCGTGGTGGACGAGCAGCTGGCGATCGACGCACGCGCGCGCGCGCAGCAAGCCGCCAAGGAGACCGCAGCGCTCGTCGAGCGGGCGCGGCAGCTCGCCGCCCCGCGCTAGACCTCGAGCCGCAGCGGAAGGGAGCGCAATCGCTGCCCGGTCAGGCGAAACACGGCGTTCGCCACCGCAGGCGCGATCGGCGGAGTGCCGACCTCGCCGATGCCGCCCGGCGTGCCGCCGTTCGGCAGCAAGTAGGTCTCCACCACCGGAGCCTCGGCCATCCCGACCACGGGGTACTGCGGGAAGTTGAGCTGCTCGACCCGGCCGTCCTTGAATGTGATCTCGCCGTAGAGCGCCGCGGAAAGACCGAACAACACCGCGCTTTCGATCTGCTGCGCGATCAGCTCCGGATTGACGACGGTGCCGCAGTCTACGGCGCACACCACGCGGTGCACGCGGATCGCGCCGCGCGCCACCGACACCTCGGCGACCTGGGCGACGATCGTGCCGAAGGACTCGTGTAGCGCGATGCCCTGGGCATGGCCGTTCGGCACGCGGCCCCAGCCCGCCTTGAGCGCCGCGTACTCGAGCAGCGTGCGATGCCGTGCGTGGCGCGGGAGAAGCAGCCTGCGGAAGTCCAGAGGGTCGAGCTTCGCGTTGTGCGCCAGCTCGTCGATGAAGCTCTCGGCGAAGAACGCGTTGTGCGAGTGCCCGACGCTGCGCCAGAAGCCGACTGGAACCGGCGACTTCCAGGTGAGGTGCGTGCACTGGCGGTGCGCGAACTCGTACCTTTGATCGAACAGCCCTTCCACCGTCGTCCGGTCGGGCATGTCCATAGCGATCGCCGGATAGGCGCGCGAGACGTACTGCGGCACGATCGCGTCGCTCACCGAGCGCGTCACCCATGAAAACGGCATGCGCTTCCCGTCCAGACCCGAGCGCAGGCGCGCCACCGCGGCCGGCCGGTAGAAGTCGTGCGCCATGTCCTGCTCGCGCGTCCAGATCACCTGTACCGGCGCGGGCGACACATCGCGCGCGAGCCACACCGCCTGCGGCACAAAGTCCGTTTCGAGCCGCCGCCCGAAGCCGCCGCCGAGCAGCGTCACGTTCACTTCGACGCGCGCCGCGTCGAGGCCCGCGGCACGCGCCGCGACGTCGCGCAGGATGCTCGGCACCTGCGTCGGAGCCCAGATCCTGAGCCGACCGCGCTCGAACTGAGCGGTGCAATTCATCGGCTCCATGGTCGCGTGCGCGAGGTAAGGCGCGCTGTAGTCGGCGCCGTACACCTGAACGGCGTCGAGCAGCGCCGCCTCGCCGCGGCCGCGCTTGTAGTAGGTGAATCCGCCGCCGTTCTGCAGGGCAGCGTTCATCTCGGCGAGCACGCGTGCGCTGTCGAAGTCGGCGTACGGACCGGGGTCCCAGTCCGCGCGTACCGCGCCGAGCGCCTGCGTGGCGCGCCACCAGCTGTTCGCCACGACCGCCACGGCCGGTGCGCAGCCCGCCGCCGCGGCGAGCGCCGAAACGCGCACGACGCCGGGCAGCCTGAGCGCGGCGTCGCCGTCGAAGCCGAGCAGCGTACCGCCGAGCGCCGGGCATGGACGCAGCGCCGCGTACAGCATGCCGGGCAATCGCACGTCGATGCCGAAGCGCGCGCGCCCCGTGACCTTGTCCGGCACGTCGAGCCGCGCCGCCCGCGTGCCGATGAGACGGAAGCGTTTCGGGTCCTTGAGCGTCACGCGCGAAGGCAGCGGCACGTCGCGCAGCGCGCCCACCAGGTCGCCCAGCTGCAGGCGTCTGCCGCCCGCATGCCGCGCCTCGCCCTCGACCATGCTGCATTCGCCCGGTGGCACGCGCCAGATGCGCGCCGCGGCCTCGAGCAGCATGGCGCGAGCCGCGGCACCGGCGCGGCGCATCGGCAGCCAGGCGTCGCGCACGCTCGAGCTGCCACCGGTGACCTGCAGGCCGAGCTCGCGCGCAACCTTCGCGGTGAACCACGCGGCCGCGCGCGCCTCGGTGCTCTTCTCGTCGTCGGGATTGAACGGCAGGCTCATGACCAGCATCGCGACGTTGCCGTAGATCGCGTCGATCGGCGCCTGCTCGAGGCGCACCCGCGCGAGCGGCACGTCCATCTCCTCGGCCACCAGCATCGCAAGCCCGGTATAGACTCCCTGCCCCATCTCGGAGCGTGGCATCACCACCACGACGGCGCCGTCACGCTCGACGCGCAGCCAGCCGTTCAGCGTCACCGCGCCGTCGAGCGGCGGCAGCGTGTCCCGGCCGCCCATGCGGCCGCGCGGCGGCAGGAAGCTCCAGCCGACGATCAGCGCGCCGCCGGCGCCGAGCGCGCCGAGGAGAAACGCGCGCCGCTTCACTGGCTGCGCCGCCCGGAGCGCGCTGCGAGCTTGATCGCCTCGCGCGCGCGCTGGTACGTCCCGCAGCGGCAGATGTTGGTCATCGCCGCGTCGATCTGCGCGTCGCTCGGGCTCGCGGTCTGCGCGAGCAGCCCGGCCGCCGCCATCAGCATGCCCGACTGGCAGTAGCCGCATTGCGGCACCTGCTTGTCGATCCAGGCCTGCTGCAGCACGTGCAATGTGTCTCCGGCCAGGCCTTCGATGGTGCGGATGTCGCGCCCCGTGGCGTCGCGCGCCATCATCACGCAGCTGCGCATGGCGCGGCCGTCGACCAGCACCGTGCACGCACCGCAGGCGCCGATCCCGCAACCGAACTTGGTGCCTGTCAGGTTGAGCAGGTCGCGCAACACCCACAGTAGTGGCATCGCCGGATCGGCGTCGGCCTGCATGCTCCTGCCATTGACCGTGAACTGCATTCCGCCCTCGTGGCCGGGTTACGTTAAGATTTCTTGTACGCGAGGCGGCACGCGGCGTCAAAGGAGATCGTCACATGGCAACGCAGGTCAAGGTCGCGCTCGTCACGGGCGCGGGGACGGGAATCGGCAAGGCGGCGGCGCTAGCGCTGCTCGGCGACGGCTGGAACGTAGCGCTGGTCGGCCGACGCAAAGAACTGCTCGACAAGACCGCGGCGGACTCGGGCGCCGGAGCGCGCACGCTCGCGCTGGCGGGCGATATCGGAAAGCCGGAGACCGTCAAGGCGCTGTTCGCGAAGGTCAAGCAGACGTGGGGCCGCCTCGACCTGCTGTTCAACAACGCCGGCATGGGCGCACCCGCGATCCCGATGGAGGACCTGAGCTTCGAGCAGTGGCAGGCGGTGGTGAGCGTCAACCTCACCGGCATGTTCCTGTGCTCGCAGGAGGCGATCCGCATCATGAAGGCGCAGTCGCCGCGCGGCGGCCGCATCATCAACAACGGCTCGATCTCCGCGCATGCGCCGCGACCCTTCTCGGCGCCCTATACGGCGACCAAGCATGCCGTGACCGGGCTCACCAAGTGCATTTCACTCGACGGGCGCGCGTACGACATCGCATGCGGCCAGATCGACATCGGTAACGCGGCGACCGAGATGACCGACCGCATGACCAAGGGTGTGCCGCAGGCCAACGGCAGCACCATGGTCGAGCCGCGCATGGACGTCGCGCATGTCGGCGCCGCGGTGTTGCACATGGCGAATCTTCCGCTCGAGTCGAACGTGCAGTTCATGACCATCATGGCGACCAAGATGCCGTTCGTGGGCCGCGGCTAGGCGCCACGTTCGGGCGGTCGGCGACGATGCGCCCGTCGACCAGCTCGACGATGCGGTCGCAGCGCTGCGCGAGGCGCGGGTCGTGCGTGACGATAAGGAAAGTCGTGCCGCTCGTCTCGTTCACGCTGCGCAGCAGTTCGAATACGCCGTCCGCCGACTTGGTGTCCAGGTTGCCGGTCGGCTCGTCGGCGAGCACGAGCGGCGGCTTCATCGCCAGCGCGCGCGCCACCGCGACGCGCTGCTGCTGGCCTCCGGAGAGCTCGCCGGTCTTCTTGTCGCGCCAGCGCGCGAGGCCCACCTGCTCGAGCAGGCGCGCCGCCGACTCGCGCATCTCCTCGTCGGGCCGGCCGCGCGCGGCGAGCACCGGCATCATCACGTTCTCTAGCGCCGTGAACGCCGGCAGCAGGTAGTGATACTGGAACACGAAGCCGATCGCGCGCCCGCGCAGGCGCGTCAGCTCGGCATCGCCGAGCGCGCTCGTCTCGCGGCCCTCGATGACCAGCCGCCCCGCATTCGGCGGATCGAGCAGCCCGATCACGTTCAATAGCGTGCTCTTGCCCGAGCCGGAAGGCCCGATCAGCGCGGCGAACTCGCCGCGGACGAGCACGACGTCGATGCCGTGCAGCACCTCGGTCTCGAGCGGCGTACCGGTGTTGTAGGACTTGCGCACGCCCTCCAGGCGCAGCGTCTCGCCGGCTTCAGCCACGGATCGCCACCGCGGGGTCGAGTCGCGCGGCGCGGCGCGCCGGGATCACCGCCGCGAGCGTGCCGACCAGGGTCGCGCCGAGCGCGGCAGTGATGAAAAGCTTCGGCTCGACGACGATGATGAAGATCGGCGTGCCGTCCGGATTGCGCGCCACCCCGCGCCACGCAAGGAGGAACGCCCAGCCCAGGCCGCAGCCGAACAGCGACCCGATCAGCCCCATGAATGCGCCCTGCAGCAGGAACAGGCGCAGTACCTGGCCGCGCGAGGCGCCCATCGCGCGCAGGATGCCGATCTCCTTGGATTTCTGCACCACCGAGACCACCAGCACGCTGGCGATGCCGAGCGCCGCGGTGAGCCCGACGAAGAAGCGGATGAGCGTGTTCGACAGGCTCTGCGCGGCCATGGCGGTGAAGAACTGCGCGTTCGTCTTGATCCAGCTGTCGGCCTCCAGGCCGGTCTGCGCCTGGATGTCCTGCGCGATCGTCTCGGCCGCGAAAGGGTCCTCGACCTTGATCTCGATGCTCGACACGCCGCCCACCAGATCGAGCAGGTTCTGCGCCGTGCGCAGCGCGATGTAAACGTTGCGCTCGTTCACGCCCTTGTTGCCGAAGTCGAACAGCGCCGCGACGGTGAGCGTCTCGGCCGCACCGCCGGCGGTCGTCAGTCGCAGCTTGTCGCCCACCCCGGCGCCGAGATCCTTCGCCAGCTCGATGCCGATCACGATGTCCGAGGTGCCGAGCAGCAGGCGCCCGGCGACGATCTTGTCGGCAAGCCCGATCACGCGCACGTAGCTCGCGGTGTCGATGCCGGTGATGTTGACGGCCTTGTTGGCGTCGCCGCGCAGCGCGAAGCCGGGCCCGGCGACGATCGGCGTGACCGCCGCAACGCCGGGCGTGCGCTCGACGGTCGCGAGCACCTTCTGCCACTGGTCGATCGAGCGCAACTGCTGCGAACGCGGCTGCACAACCTCGGCCACCGAGCCGGGCTCGCCGGCGCGCTGCGGCCGAGCGACCTGCTCCGGCGGCACGATCTCGATCGGCGCCACGTAATTGAGCGTGCGGCGGATGATGTTCGACTGCAGTCCGGCGATGAGCGCGGACATGAACACGATCACGCCGACGCCGAGCGCCACGCCGAGCACGATAAGCAGCGTCTGCGCGAGGCCTTCGCGCATGAAGCGCGCGGCGGCGATCCATTCGAAAGGTGTGTAGCGGTTCACTGGACGGCGCGCACGCGCTGCCCGGGCAGGACCGGCTGGTCGCTCGCGATCAGCCGGTCTCCCGGCGCGACTCCGGCGAGGACCTCGATGCGCCCGTCACCGCGCAGACCGAGCGTCACCGGGCGGCGCACCGCGTGCATGCCGTTCACCGCCAGCACCCAGGGATGCGCCCCGGTCGCATCGTGCACCGCCTCGCTCGGCACGACGAGCGCGTCCGCGCGCCGCGCCACCTCGATGTCCACCGACACCGTCATGTCCTGGCGCAGGAAGGCGGGCGGGTCGGGAACCTTGAGTTTCACTTCGACCGCGCCGCGCAGCGGGTCGACGCCCGGATTGATGTAGAACACCTCGGCCGCGAAGCGTTGCGCGGGATAGGCGTCGGCCGAGGCGATCGCCTTCTGGCCGACCGCGAGCAGGCCGAGATTCTTCTCGTCGATCTGCACCACGATCTGCGTCTCGCCCGCCGGGGCGAGCGCCATCAACTCTTTCCCGGGCTGGACCACGTCGCCCGGCTCGACGTTGCGCGTGATCAGCACGCCGTCCGCCGGCGCGATGATCACCGTCTGCGCGAGCTTCGCCTGCGCCGCGGCGACGTTGGCGCGCGCCTGCTCCAGCGCGGCGCGCGCGAGCGCGAAGTCGCTGCCGCTCGGGCGGCTCGTCTCCACCTGCAGGCGCGCCGCGCGCAGCTGGCTCTCCGCGACATCCAGCGTGCGCCTGGCGTCGTCCAGCTGCGCCTGGCCGACGAAGCCCTGCTTGCGCAGCGCCTCGGTGCGCTCGTAGCTCAGGCGCGCCTGTACCGCGTTCGCCTGCGCCTGCTCGAGCGCCTGCTCGGCCGCCGGCAGCGCGAGCTCCCGCATCTGGCGCATTTTCGCCTCGGCCTGCACCAGCGCCGCCTGCGCCTGCGCCAGCGCCGCGCGCTCGTCGCTGTCGTCCAGGGCGATCAGCACTTCGCCCTTCTTCACCGTCTGGCCCTCGTCGACCGGTATGCGCGCCACGCGCTCGGTGATCGTCGCGCCGATCGCGACGCGCTGCGGCGTGATGATGCGCCCGCTCGCCACGACCGTCTGAACCAGCGGGCCGCGCGCCGCAGTCACGGTCCGAACCGGGGTCCCGAGGATCAGGTTGCGCCCGAGATAGAGTGCTGCCGCCAGCACGACGGCGCCCGCCAGGAGCCAATTCAGCCTTGGATTCACGGACATCAAAGCTGCGCGAGGTCCCCGGCGGGGATCGCGAGCGCCGCCGCGGCGACGTTCTCCTCGAGGTGCTCGAGCGAGGCGGTGCCAGGGATCGGCAGCACGACCGGCGAGCGCGCGAGCAGCCAGGCGAGCGCCACCTGCGCGGGGCTCGCGCCGTGGCGTTTGGCGATGCGCTTCACGCCGGCAGAGCGCAGCACCGCGCCGGCGCCGAGCGGATACCAGGGCAGGAACGCGATGCCGAGCCGCTCGCAGGCGGCGAGCACATCGTCCGACGAGCGCTCGCCGACGTTGTACTCGTTCTGCACCGAGACGATCGTCGCGATGCGGCGCGCGGCCTCGAGCTCTACGAGCGAGACGTTGGACACACCGATGTAGCGGATCTTTCCCGCGCGCTGCATGTCGGCGAGCACGCCCACCGAGTCGGCGAACGGTACCCGCGGGTCGGGCGCGTGCAGCTGATACAGGTCGATGCGCTCAAGCCTCAGGCGCTTCAGGCTTCCCTCGAGCGCCCGGCGCAGATGCTCGGGCCGGCCGTCGGGGTCCCAGGCATTGCGATGCGGGCGCACCAGGCCACCTTTGGTGGCGATTACCAGTCCTTCGGGATAGGGATGCAGCGCTTCCGCGATCAGCTCCTCGTCGACCTCCGGTCCGTAGCTGTCGGCGGTGTCGAAGAAGTTCACCCCGAGCTCGATCGCGCGACGGAACACCTTGTGCGCGCTCGCGCGCTCGCGCGGCGCGCCCCACACTCCCGGTCCGCACACGCGCATCGCGCCGAAGCCCATGCGGCGCACCTGCAGTCCGCCGAGCCGAATTTCACCCGCGGAGGCCGCAGAAATCCGTGGCTTCATTCCGGCAGTATACGCATGTACGATTCCGCCTGACCCGCCGCCGCACGATGACGCCCACACCGATACCGCAGGACGCAGAGCGCCCGGACATCGCGCCGGGCGCGGCGCCCGGCGAGCTGCGCTGCTCCGGCGCCTGGGTGCTGCACGCGCTCACCGGCCTCGAGCGCCGGATCGACGCGCTGCCCGCCCCGCGCGAGCGCGAGTTGCGCATCGATGCCTCCGCGGTGACGGCGATGGACACCTCCGGCGCCTGGCTTCTGGTGCGCACCCTGCGCGCGCTCGAGGCGCGCGGCGCCGCGGTGCGCCTCGAGGGGCTGCGCGCGGAGTTCGACGCGCTGGTCAAGCTGATCGCCGAGCGCATGCGCGCCGAGGGTGCCGTGCGGCCGCGCCTGCCGGGCATGCTCGAGCGCATCGGTCGCAGGGCCTGGGAGGAGACCGTCACCGCGTTCGGCCTGCTCGCTTTCGTCGGCGAGGCGACGCTCGCACTGGCGCGCGCGCTCGCCGATCCGCGCCGCATCCGCTGGCGGCCCATCCTGTACAACATCCAGACCGCGGGCTTCGAGGCGCTGCCGATCACGGGGCTGCTGGCTTTCCTCATGGGCATCGTGATCGCCTACCAGGGCGCCGCGCAACTAGAACGCTTCGGCGCGAACATTTACGTCGTCGACCTCGTGGGCCTTTCCATGGTGCGCGAGCTCTCGCCGCTCATCACCGCCATCATCGTCGCCGGCCGCTCGGGATCGGCCTACGCGGCGCAGATCGGCACCATGAAGGTCACCGAGGAGGTCGACGCGCTGCGCACGATCGGCGTCGGCCCGCTCGACCTGCTGGTGCTGCCCAAGGTGCTGGCCCTCGTGCTCGCGCTGCCGCTGCTCACGGTTTATACCGATGTGATGGGCGTGCTCGGCGGCATGGTCATGGCGCGGCCGCAGCTCGGCATCAGCTTCGGAACCTTCGTCGAGCGCCTCGGCTACGCAGTGACCCTGTCGTCGTACCTCATCGGCGTGGGCAAGGCGCCGGTATTCGCGGTAATCATCGCGCTGGTGGGCTGCTATCAGGGTTTCCAGGTCACTGGCAGCGCCGAGAGCGTCGGACGTCGCACTACGATAAGCGTCGTGCAGTCGATCTTCCTCGTGATCCTGGTCGATGCGCTGTTTTCGATCGTGTTCAATCGGCTCAAGCTGTGAGCGACGCGGTCATCGCGATCGAGAGGCTGAACACGCGCTTCGGCGACGCGGTGGTGCATCGCGACGTCGGATTCTCGGTGGCGCGCGGCGAGATCTTCGCGCTGGTCGGCGCGAGCGGCTGCGGCAAGTCCACGCTGCTGCGCGAGACGATCGCACTGCAGCGCCCGCAGTCCGGCTCGATCCGGGTCTTCGGCCAGGAAGTGGTCGGCATGGACGACGAGGCCGCGCTTGCGCTGCGGCGCCGCTGGGGAGTCATGTTCGAGCGCGGCGCGCTGTTCAGCGCGCTCACGGTGAGCGAAAATGTCGCCATGGTGCTCGAGGAGCACACCGACCTCGGCCCGGCGCTGCGCGCCGAGATGGCAGCGCTCAAGATCGCGCTTACCGGGCTACCGCCGGACGCCGGACCGAAGTACCCGAGCGAGCTCTCCGGCGGCATGCGCAAGCGCGCGGCGCTCGCGCGCGCCATGGCGCTCGACCCGGAGCTGCTGTTCCTGGACGAGCCGACTGCGGGGCTCGATCCCTTGAGTGCCACCGGCATCGACGAGCTGGTGCGGCACCTGCGCGACGCGCTCGGCTTGACTATTATGATGGTCACCCACGATCTGGACCTGCTGTGGCGCACCGCCGACCGCGTCGCGGTGCTGGGAGATGGGCGCATCCTGGGAATCGGCACGATGAACGAACTGTCCAAGTCCGACGATGCGTTGATCCGCGAGTACTTCTACGGGCCGCGCGGCCGCGCCGCGCGCGAGCAGGCATGGAATCGAAAGTAAGCTTCGCCATCGTCGGCGCGTTCGTGCTGCTGTTCGGTGCCGCTCTGGTCGGTGGCACGCTGTGGCTGAGCAGCGGCGAGGCGTACCGCCAGAGCTACCAGACGTATCTCGTGTACATGAGCGAATCGGTCGCCGGCCTCAGTCCTGACGCGACCGTGAGCTATCGTGGCGTCCAGGTCGGGCGCGTGCGCAAGATCGAGCTCGCGCCGAACAACGGCGAGCTCGTTCGTCTGACCCTCGATATCGTCAAAGGAACGCCGATCAAGCAGGACACGATCGCCGTGCTGCGCACCCAGGGGCTGACCGGCATCGCGCACGTCGAGCTCTCCGGCGGCAGCCCGTCCTCGCCGCCGCTCACGGCGAAGCCCGGCGAGCAGTACCCGGTCATTCCTTCGGGGCCTTCGCTGCTCACGCGCCTCGATACCGCCGTCACCGAGCTGCTCGACAACCTGAACAAGTCCAGCTCGAGCCTGAATGCCGTGCTCGACGCCGACAACCGCAAGGCGTTCGCGCAGACGCTCGCCAACCTGGAGACCGTGACGCGCACGCTCGCGCAGCGCTCGAAGTCGATCGACGCCGCCCTGTCGAGCACCGCACGCGCGATGGAAAACGTCGCCAGGCTGAGCGGCGAGCTCTCGGCGCTGGTCGAGCGCGTGCAGGCGAGCGCCGATCGTTTCGATCGCATGTCGGCGCGCGTCAGTCAGGCGAGCTCGGACGTCGCCGCGACAGTGCGCGGCGCGGGTTCCGACGTGCACCGCTTCACCGACGAGACGCTGCCCGAGACCCGCGCGCTGGTGGCGGAACTGCGCGGACTGAGCGTCTCGCTGCGTCGCTTCAGCGACGAGCTGGAGAGGAACCCCGCCCTGCTGGTGCAGGGCAGGCCGCCCGCCAAACCGGGACCCGGAGAATGAAATCCAAGTTCGTACCGCTCGCCGCCGCAGCCGTGCTTGCCGCCTGCACCCCGCTCAAATTGCCGCAGCCCGAGAGCCAGAGCACGTTTCTGCTCGACGCGCAGCCGCCCGTGGCGCAGCAGACTGCGCGCCACGATCTCGCGCTCGCGGTCGGCGAGACACGCGCCTGGCCGGGCTTCGACGGCTCCGCGATGGCCTACACCAAGCGCACCAACGAAATCGAATTCTTCGCAAGGAACCGCTGGGCCGAGCCACCCGCACGCATGATCACGCCCCTGTTGGCCCAGGCGCTCGAGCGCTCGGGCGCCTTCCGCGCAGTGGTACGTACGCGCAGCCCGGCGGCAGCCGACCTGCGCCTGGATACGGATCTGGAGCGCCTGGTGCAGGACTTCCGCGCGCAGCCGAGCCGGATCGAGCTCGCGCTGCACGCTCAGCTCATCGACCTGCGCAATGGGCGCGTGCTCGCGGCGCAGAATTTCGCACTGACCGAGAACGCACCGAGCGACGATCCTTACGGCGGCGTGCTTGCCGCCAACCGGGCGCTCGCGCGCATGCTCGGCGAGCTGACGGCGTTTTGCGCAGCGCACGCGCCGGCGCGCTGAAGGAGACGCTCATGTTCGATCTGCGCGGCAAGGTGGCGATCGTCACCGGCGGCAACGGCGGCATCGGCCTGGGCATGGCGCGCGGGCTGGCCGCGGCGGGCGCGCGCGTCGTGATCGCGGCGCGCAACCGCGACAAGTCGTCTCGGGCGGTCGACGAGCTGGCGCGGCTCGGCGCAGGCGGAGCGCTTGCGATCGAAGCCGACGTCACCGACGAAGGCTCCGTCGAGTCCCTGCTCGCGCAGACGCTCGAGCGCTGCGGCGCGCTGCACGTCCTGGTGAATAACGCCGGCATCAACATCAGGAAGCCGCCGCAGGACATCTCGCTCGAGGAGTGGCGCCGCGTGATCGATACCAACCTCACCAGCGCCTATCTGTGCTCGCACGCCGCCTATCCGTACCTGAAGAAGGCGGGCGGCGGCAAGGTGATCAACATCGGCTCGATGCTGTCGATCTTCGGCGCGGGCTTCGCCCCCGCCTACGCCGCGAGCAAGGGCGGTATCGTTCAGTTCACGCGCGCCTGCGCTTCGGCCTGGGCGAAGGACAACATCCAGGTGAACGCGATTCTTCCCGGATGGATCGACACCGAATTGACGCGCAAGGCACGCGAGCAGGTCGCCGGGCTGCACGAGGGCGTTCTCAGGCGCACCCCTGCCGGGCGCTGGGGAACATCCGACGACCTGCGTGGTATTGCCGTCTTCCTGGCCGCGCCCGCCTCGGACTTCATCACGGGGGCGGCGATACCGGTAGACGGCGGCTACTCGATCCAGGCCTGAGCGCGCCGCTCAGCGCGAAGAAGGCGGAGGCGGAGGCGGCGGTGGCGCGGGCGGCGCAGCGTAGCCGGATTGCCCGCTGCTGTACTCGAAATTGCCGGACACCGGCACGCGATTGCCTTTCGCGTACATGCATTGCGCGTAGTTCATGTCGTATCGCCACTGCAGGTCGTAGCCCGACTGCTGAGAGGCGCCGGTTCCTGCGAGTGCGCCGGTGGCCAGGCCCACCCCGGCGCCCGTGGCTGCGCCCTCGCGCCCGCCAATCGCCGCGCCTGCCGCAGCGCCGATCAGCGTGCCGACCGCCGCGCTCGTCACCCCGCTTTGCGTCGCCGCCTGTTGCGCGGTCGCGCCGCCAATCTGCGCATTCGCGTACTCGCGGCACTGATAGTCGTCGAGGCGGAACTGGTCGAAGCTCTTGCCGGTTCCCGGCAGCGCCATGATGCTCGGGCCGGTCGGCATCACCGTGCAGGCGCCAAGCAGCACGAACGGCGCAAGGACGAGCAGGCGTTTCATGATGGGTTTCCTTTCATTTCGTTACTGCGCAGGCGCTTGAGGCTCGACTTTCTGCCAGCCGCCAGGGCATTGCTTGACGTACGGATAATACGTCTTCGATTCCGCACAGTAGTACCACCAGCTCTGCGCTGGGCGCTCGGGCGCCGCCTGCTGCTGGTCGCCGCGCTCGACGTAGGTCGTCGGGCCGCTCGGCACCACCACCGTGCTGCCGTAATACGGATAGTACGGATAGCCATACCCATACGGATAGCCGTACCCATACGGATAGGAGTAGGCATACGGCGGGTAGTACCAGGAGTTGTAGTACGGCCACCCGAAGTAAAAGCCCCAGTGTACGTTGGAATGTCCGTAATAGTGGCCACCGTGATAGTGACCGCGGTCGGCCTGCGCCGGCGCGCTCGCCGCGAGCGACAGCGCGCAGAGCGCGACGACCGCCAGCGCCGCTCTTGCCGCTTTCATGATTCTCTCCATAGGGAAAGACCCTTCCATTTTCGACCGTTTCACTGTGCATCAAGTTCGACGGCAATTCGGTAACAAATTGTATCGATGGGCCCGTTACAACTGCTTGCGCTTTGTCAAAGCAGGACGCTTTTGATCGCGGTCAAATGGGTGATCGAACAGGAGACGATCATGTTCAGGACGATGAAGAGCTGGTCCGCCGGACTGCTGCTCGCCGCGGCGGCGGTATCGTTCGCGCAGGCGCAGACCCCTCCGGCCCCGGTGCCTGAGGCGCAGCCGGAGCATCTCTATAGCCAGCAGGAGCTGGACCAGATGCTGGCGCCGATCGCGCTCTATCCGGATCAGCTGCTGACGCAAATCCTCATGGCGGCGACCTACCCGCTCGAAGTGGTGAAGGCGGCGCGCTGGTCGCGTGCTCACCCCGGACTGCAGGGCGACGAGGCGGTGCGCGCCGTGGAGAACGAGGACTGGGACCCGAGCGTCAAGTCGCTGGTCGCCTTCCCGCGCGTGCTCGCGGTGATGGACGAGCGCATCGACTGGACCGAGCAGCTCGGCGAGGCGTTCTTGTCGCAGGAGCCGTACGTGCTGGAGACGATCCAGTCGCTGCGCCGGCGCGCTTACGAAGCGGGCAATCTGAGGTCGAACGCCGACACGGTCGTCACCGAGCAGGGGTCGTCGATCCTCATCGCGCCGGCAATCTCGACCGTCGTGTACGTGCCCTACTACGATCCGTGGATCGTGTACGGCACCTGGTGGTGGTCGGCCTATCCGCCGGTGTACTGGGCGCCCTGGCCGGGCTACGTGTACCCGGGCGTGTCGGTCGGAATCTACTGGGGCACCGGCATCGTGCTGTCGACGAATTTCTTCTTCGGCACCTTCGACTGGCACCGGAACCGCGTCGACGTCGTGTACGTGAACAACTACTACTATCGTCCGCGCGTGGCGCACTCCGCGCCGCTGCCATGGCACCACGAAGTGCAGCATCGCCACGGCGTGCCCTACCGGAATCAGGAGCTGAGGCGCCG
>JBLMWT010000186.1:0-9081 GCA_050257375.1 Sphingomonadaceae bacterium | reverse complement strand
GGACATTTCGATTCGCGCGTGTACGCGCTCACGCCGGCGAACGTCGCGCTGCTGCGCGCGCTCAAGGTATGGCAGGCCATGCCGGCAGAGCGTCTCACGCCCGTGCACGCGATGCGCGTACACGGCGACGACGGCGCTTCGGTGCTCGAGTTCGACGCGTACGAGGCGGGCGCGCCGGAACTTGCCTGGATCGTCGAGGACGCGCCGCTGCAGGCTGCGCTCTGGCGCGGGCTCGAGGCGCGCGATCAGCTCGAGATTTTCGCCGGCGGCGAGTGCGAGCGGCTCCAACCGACCGACGGACACCTCGCGGTGACCCTGCGCGGCGGGCGCAGCCTGCGCGCGCGGCTCGTGGTCGGGGCGGACGGGGCGCGCTCCTTCGTGCGCGCGCAGGCGGGCATCGCCGCGAGCGAGCGGCCCTACGGGCAGACCGCCGTGGTGGCGAACTTCGCCTGCGAGCGTCCCCACCGCAACGTCGCCTACCAGTGGTTTCAGGGCGGGCCGGTGCTCGCGTTGCTGCCGTTGCCCGGCAGCCACGTGTCGATGGTGTGGTCGTTGCCCGATGCCGAAGCGGCGCGCGTGCTCGCGCTTGTTCCGGCCGAACTGGCGCGCGAGGTGGAGGTCGCGTCCCGGCGTGCCTTGGGGGAGATGACGGTCGTCGGCGCGCCGCGCGGCTTCGCGCTGCGACGCGTGTCGGCGCGCCGCATGGTGGGCGATCGCGTGGCCCTGATGGGCGACGCGGCGCACGTGGTACATCCGCTAGCGGGCCAGGGCGCTAACCTGGGGTTCCAGGACGCAGCCGAGCTCGCGCGCATCCTGTCGGCGCGCGAGCCCGTGCGCGATCCGGGGGATCTGCGCCTGCTGCGTCGCTACGAGCGTGCTCGCGCCGAGCCGGTGCTGGCGATGGATCTCACCGTCCATGGCCTTTACCGGCTGTTCCAGGCGCGCGGCGGCGCCGCAACGCGCCTGCGCAACGCCGGATTGAACTTGACCAACCATCTGGCGGTCCTAAAGAACATTCTCATGCGCCAGGCGATGGGCTGAGGCGCGCTCCGGAGAACCATGACTATTGTCCGACCGCTCGTCACGCTGCTCGCTTGTCTGGTCGCACTGCCGGCGTTCGCCGACGAGGCGCAAATTCGCAAGGTCATCGAGGGAAAGCTCGGTGGCGTGCGCATCGAAAGCGTGCAACCCGCGCCGGTGAAAGGCTTGTTCGAGGTGCGCTTGCGCACGCACGAGGGGCCGCAGATCGTCTACACCGACGCCCAGGCCAACAACATCATCGTCGGCAGCATTTACGACACCAAGACCAATCGCAATCTGACCGAAGAGCAGATGAACAAGCTGCTCGCGATCAAGTTCGATTCGCTGCCGCTGCAGGACGCGGTCAAGATCACGCGCGGCAACGGCCGCAGGGTGCTGGCGATGTTCGCCGATCCGCATTGCCCGGCATGCGAGAAATTCGAGCGCGAGCTGGCGCGCGTGGATGACATCACCGTCTACGTGTTCATGTACCCCGTGATCCACCCGGAGTTGACCGAGCAATCGCGCGCGGTCTGGTGCTCCCCCGACCGCGCCAAGGCGTGGCTCGATCTGGCGCTCAACGGCAAGGTGCCCGTCGCGCAGGCGAGCTGCAGCACGCCGATCGACCGGAACCTCGCGCTCGGCGCTCAGCTCGGGGTCAATTCCACGCCGACGCTGTTCTTCGCCAACGGAGAACGCGTGCGCGGCGGCCTGAGCACCGCGGGGCTCGAGAGGACGCTCGACGACGTGGCGCGCGACGTCAAGGCGAAGTAGGCGGCAGCGCGCTCAGGGCCGCGGCAATGGCTCGCCGCGCGGCCAGAGCACCCACATCCTGCCTTGCTGGCGCATGCGCCCGGCGAGCGCGCCGGCCTCGCTTCCGCTACCCCAGAAGAAATCGGCGCGCACTGCGCCACGGATGGCCCCGCCGGTGTCCTGCGCGACGGTCAGCCGCTCGAGAAGATCGGGGGACAAGGGAAACGTCGTCGCGAGATAGACAGGCGCGCCGAGCGGGACATAGCGCCGATCGACCGCGATGCTGTAGCCGGCGCTGAGCGGGACGCCCAGCGCGCCGGTCGGCCCCCCCGCCGCCGGCAGTTCGCGAAAGAACACGTAGCTCGCATTTCGATCGAGCGTCTGCTGCAGCTCCTGAGGATGCGCCGCGGCCCAGTCCTTGATTCCTTGCATGGACGCCTGATCGATCGTCAGCGCGCCGTTTGCGACGAGGTAGCGTCCGATCGAACTGTACGGATAGCCGTTCTGGTTCGCGTAACCGATGCGCAGCAGCGTTCCGTCGTCCAGCCTGACCTGCCCGGAGCCCTGGATCTGCAGGAAGAACAACTCCACGGGATCGGCCGCCCAGGCGATCACCGGCGCCGGAATCTCCGAGGCGCCCGCATCGATCTGTGCGCGGGAGTAGTACGGGACCAGCTTCTGGCCCTTCAGCCGGCCGCGCAGGCGCATGCCCTTCAGTTCCGGATAGACGCTGGCGAGCTCTACGTCGACGAGGTCGTCGGGCACGCCGTAGATCGGGTACGGATAGGCCGGCGAGCGCGTGCGGCTGCCCGCAATGATCGGCTCGTAGTAGCCGGTGATCAGGCCGGTATCCGAGCCCTCGGGGGATACGATGGCGTAGCCGGAAAAGTTAGATTCGAAGAACTGTCGCGCCGCCTGCTCGTCGTTCTGCGGGACCGCGCTCGCGGCCGCGCAGACCCTCGCCAGGGCTGCGGTCGCCTGCAGCCGCGGACACCCGGCGACGAAGGCCGCCAGCGAAGGCGCCAGCGCGGCCGCGCGCCAGCCAGGCAGCGCCTGGAGTCGGGTTTCGACATAGCGCGCCGGTCCGGGCGGCCCCGGGGGGCAGCGGCAGATGAGTTGGCCGCAGCCCGCAACGGCTAGAATGACGAGCAGCGCGGCAAGGGCGCGCGGTCCGATGTGGGTCATCTTTCTGGAAATGGGCGTTGCGCTGGCGCTGGGGCTACTGATGGTGTGGTGGACCTGGCCCAAGAAACGTTCGCGCGACGATGAGTCCAAGGACCCTCCGGACTGATCGTGCGCCGCGTCAGTGCAGCACGCGCGGCACGGACAGCGTGAACTCGGCAATCGGCGCCTCGAAGCGAGTGCCGTCTTCCGCCACCATCTGGTAGCTGCCGCGCATCGTGCCCACCGGCGTCGCGATCGCCGCCCCGCTCGTGTACTCGTGCTGTTCTCCAGGCCCGAGCACCGGCTGCGCGCCGACCACGCCGAGCCCGCGCACCTCCTGCACCAGCCCTTGCGCGTCGGTGATGATCCAGTGGCGGCTGATCAGTCGCGCGGTGACCGTGCCGACGTTGCGGATCGTGATCGTGTAGGCGAAGGCGTAGCGTCCCGCCGTCTCGTCGGATTGCTCCGGCAGATATTGCGTCTTCGCGGACACCTGGACCTCGTAGCGCTTTTCCCCTGCCATGCACGCATTGTAAACTCGGCGGGCCATGGCGTTCCGCATTGCTCCGAGCATCCTTTCGGCCGACTTCGCGCGCCTCGGCGACGAAGTGCGCGCGGTGGCTCAGGCGGGCGCGGATCTCGTCCATTTCGACGTCATGGACAACCACTACGTCCCGAACCTGACGGTCGGGCCGCTGGTTTGCGCCGCGCTGCGTCCGCACGTCTCGCTGCCGATCGACGTGCATCTGATGGTCAAGCCGGTCGATCGGATCATTCCGGACTTTGCCAAGGCAGGCGCCAACCTGATAAGTTTCCATCCCGAGGCGAGCGAGCACGTCGACCGCACCATCGCCCTGATCCGCGAGCACGGCTGCAAGGCGGGCCTCGTGCTCAATCCGGCCACACCGGTCGACTGGCTCGACTACACGCTCGAGAAGCTCGACCTGGTGCTCATCATGTCGGTCAACCCGGGGTTCGGCGGCCAGAGCTTCATCCCCACGGTGCTGCCGAAGATCGCCGAAGTGCGGCGGCGCATCGACCGCCTCGGGCGCGACATCTGGCTCGAAGTCGACGGCGGGGTGAAGGGCGACAATATCGCCGAGATCGCGGCCGCGGGCGCCGACACTTTCGTCGCCGGCTCGGCCATCTTCGGTTCGAAGGATTACGCGGCGACGATTCGCGACATGCGCGCGCGCCTCGGAGCGGTGCGGCGCGCGGCGTGATCCGGGCTGCGCTGCTCGACCTCGACGGCACGTTGCTCGACACCGCGCCGGATCTGGCGCAGGCGGCCAACCGCACGCTCGCGGAGTTGGGCCTGCGCGAACTGCCCGAATCGCAAGTGCGCGATTTCATCGGCCAGGGCATCGCGATGCTCGTGCGCCGCTGCCTCGAGGCTTCCGGCGGGCGCGCACCGGACGACGCGCTGTTCGAATCGGCGCTCGCACGTTTCGCTGTGCATTACGAGCGCGTCAACGGCAACTCATCGATCCCCTATCCCGGGGTGCGCGAGGGCCTGGCGGCGATGCGCGCCGGTGGGCTGCGGCTCGCCTGCGTCACGAACAAGGCGGCGCGCTTTGCCGTGCCGCTGCTCGCGGCGCGCGCGCTCGACGAGTACTTCGATGCCGTCGTCACGAGCGATCAGGCGGGCAGCCGCAAGCCCTCTCCGGGTCCTTTTCTCTTCGCCTGCGAGCGCCTTGGCGTGTCGCCGCGGGAGGCGGCGGCGATCGGCGACTCGGCAAACGACGCGCAGGGTGCGCGGGCCGCGGGTTGCGTGCCCGTTCTGCTCGTCCCATACGGCTACCACGAGGGGCGGGATGTACGCGACATCGAATGTGATGGTATAGTCGCCTCGCTTTTCCAAGCCGCGGATGTACTGCTCAATCGGTCGTGAAGCACCCACTGACGGGACTGTGGTCGAACCTCTGGCGTAGCTGGCGCCCCTGGCGCCGCTAGATCCTCTCGCGTCCCCGCGCGGCTCGGGCGGCGCGGATACGCAAGCCGCAAGCTCAAGTTCCGTTCGTTTCAGGTGGAGATGTCCATGACCGAGCTCGATTTCAACAAGCTCGCATCGCAGGGTTACACGCGCGTTCCGGTCGTCGCCGAGGCGCGCGCCGATCTGTACACGCCGCTCGCGGTCTACGCCAAGCTGGCACAAGGCCCCTTTAGCTATCTGCTCGAGTCGGTGGTGGGCGGCGAGCGCTTCGGGCGCTATTCGTTCATCGGCCTCGCGTGTGCCGAGCGCATCGAGGCGCGCGGCGCAACGGTGCGCCGCCTGCTGCGCGACGCGCGCGGCGCCGACGTGTGCCTCGAGCGGCACGAGAACGCGGACCCCTTCCTGTACGCCCGCGAGTATCTGGCGCGCCAGCGAGTCGCGCCGGTGCCGGCCGCGCTGCGCTTCGGCGGCGGGCTGGTCGGTTACTTCGGCTACGAGACCGTGAAGCATATCGAGCCCACGGCGCTCGCCGGTGGCAAGCCGGATGCGCTGGGCACGCCCGACATGCTGCTACTCGTGTCGGACGAGCTCGCCGTGGTCGACAACGTGCTCGGAAAGCTCTATCTCGTCGTGTACGCGGATCCGCAGCAGCCGGATGCGCATCGCAGCGCGCGCGAGCGCCTGGAGAAGCTGCGCGCGCGGCTCGCCGGGCCGCTGCCCGAGAGCATGGTGCTCGCGCTCGCGGCCGAGCCGCCCGACGGCGAGGCTGCCCAGCTCGAGCGCTCGTTCAGCGAGCAGGGATTCCTCGAGGCAGTGCGGTGCTGCAAGGAGTACATCTACGCCGGCGATTGCATGCAGGTGCAGATCTCGCAGCGCACCACGCGCCGCTTCGACGCACCGCCGCTCACGCTGTACCGCGCATTGCGCAGCCTCAATCCATCGCCCTACATGTATTTCTTCGACTTCGAGGATCACCACGTCGTCGGCGCCTCGCCCGAGATCATGGTGCGTCTCGCCGGCGACAATGTGACCGTGCGTCCGATCGCCGGCACGCGGCCGCGCGGCGCGACGCCGGAGGAGGACGCGCGCATCGCCGAGGAGCTGCTCGCCGATCCCAAGGAGCGCGCCGAGCACGTGATGCTCATCGATCTCGGCCGCAACGATGCGGGGCGCGTCGCGGCGATCGGCAGCGTGCGGGTGACGGAAAAGATGGTCGTCGAGCGCTATTCACATGTCATGCACATCGTGTCGAACGTCGAGGCCAAGATCGCTCCTGGGCTGGACGCGATTGACGTCTTCAGGGCGAGCTTTCCGGCCGGCACGGTCACCGGCGCACCCAAGGTGCGCGCCATGCAGATCATCGACGAGCTCGAGCCGGTGAAGCGCGGCGTGTACAGCGGCGCGGTGGGCTATCTCGGCTTCAACGGCGACATGGACGTGGCGATCGCGATTCGCACCGCCGTCGTCAAGAGCGGGCTGCTGCATGTACAAGCCGCGGCCGGCATCGTGGCCGACTCCGATCCTCAGGCGGAATGGCAAGAGACGCTGCACAAGACGCGCGCCATCCTGCGCGCGGCCGAAGTGGCGACCGCCGAGCACGCTTCGGGAGCGAGCGCGGTGCGTCGTGCGCGCGCGGCAGCTGCGTAGAGGTGCGCGCCATGGTGCTGATGATCGACAACTACGATTCGTTTACCTACAACCTGGTGCAATACCTGGGCGAGCTCGGCGAGCAGGTGCGTGTCGTGCGCAACGACGAGCTCACGGTCGACGCGGTCGAGGCGCTGGCTCCGACGCGCATCGTCATTTCGCCCGGGCCCTGCACGCCGAACGAGGCGGGCGTCTCGCTCGCCGTCATCGAGCGGCTCGCCGGACGCGTGCCGCTGCTCGGCGTGTGCCTCGGGCACCAGGCGATAGGCCAGGCGTTCGGCGGCAGGGTGGTGCACGCGAAGCAGGTCATGCACGGCAAGGTGTCGCGCATCCATCACGACGGACGCGGCGTATTCGCGGGCGTACCGAACGATTTCGTCGCCACGCGCTATCACTCGCTGGTGATCGAGCGCGCCTCGCTGCCCGAGTGCCTGGTAGTGAGCGCCGAATCCGAAGACGGCGAGATCATGGGGCTGCGCCACCGCAGCCTGCCGGTGGAAGGCGTGCAGTTCCATCCGGAAGCGCTGCTCACCGAACACGGGCACAAGATGCTGGAAAATTTCCTCAAGGGGAGGACGCAATGAAGCAGATCACGGTCGCCGAGGCGATCCAGCGCACCGTCGAGCATCGCGAGGTGTTCCACGACGAGATGCTCCACATCATGCGGCAGATCATGCGCGGCGAGCTGACGCCCGCGCAGATCGCCGGGTTCATCATCGGGTTGCGCGTCAAGAAGGAGACTATCGGCGAGATCGCGGCGGCGGCGCAGGTGATGCGCGAGTTCGCCACGCGTGTCGAGGTGGCCGACGACCGGCACCTCGTCGACATCGTCGGCACCGGAGGCGACGCGGCGCGCACCTTCAACGTCTCCACGGCCTCGGCGTTCGTCGCGGCCGCTTCCGGCGTCAAGATCGCCAAGCACGGCAACCGCGCGGTGTCCTCCTCCTCCGGCAGCGCCGACGTGCTCGAGGCGCTCGGAGCGAACATCATGCTCGATTCGAAGCAGGTCGCCGCCTGCATCGACAAGACGGGGCTGGGTTTCATGTTCGCTCCGTCGCACCACACGGCGATGAAATACGCCGCGCCGGTGAGGAAGGAGCTCGGCGTACGCACCCTCTTCAACATCCTGGGCCCGCTCACCAACCCCGCGGGGGCGCCGAACCAGGTGCTCGGCGTGTTCCATCCTGACCTGGTCGGAATCCAGGTGCGCGTGCTGCAGCGCCTGGGGAGCCGCCACGTGATGACCGTGTACGGCCTGGACGGATTGGACGAGATTTCGATTTCCGGGGAAACCCTGGTTGGCGAGCTGGCGAAGGGCGAGGTGCGCGAGTACACGGTGCATCCCTCGCAGTTCGGGCTCGAGCTCTACGACCGGCGCGCGATCCAGGTCAACACGGTCGACGAATCGAAGCAGATGGTGCTCGCCGTGCTCGACAACCAGCCGGGCCCGGCGCTGAACATCGTGCTGCTGAACGCGGGCGCCGCGATCTACGTTTCGGGTGCGGCGAAGACGCTGGAGCGCGGTATCGAGCACGCGCGCAAGACGATCGCGAGCGGAGCGGCCAAGGCGAAGCTGGAAGAGTTCGTCGCGTATACGCAGCGCCTCAAGGCAAAGGGCTGAGCGTGGCGGACATCCTGCAGCGCATCCTCGAAACGAAGCGCGGCGAGATCGAGGCGGCGCGCCGCGCGCTGCCGCAGGACGAGATCGAGGCGCGTGCGCGCGCAACACCCGCGCCGCGCGACTTCGTCGGCGCGCTGCGCGCGAAGATCGCGGCGGGGCGGCCCGCGGTGATCGCCGAAATCAAGCGCGCGAGCCCGTCCAAGGGGCTGCTGCGCGCCGACTTCGACCCGGCGGCGATCGCCCGAAGCTACGAGGCGGGCGGGGCCGCCTGCCTCTCGGTGCTGACCGATCGCCAATATTTCCAGGGGGCGCCCGAGCACCTCGTCGCCGCCCGGGCGGCCTGCGCCTTGCCGGTCCTGCGCAAGGATTTCGTCATCGATCCGTACCAGCTCTACGAGTCGCGGGCCATGGGGGCGGACTGCGTGCTCCTTATTGCGGCCGCGCTCGGCGCTGACGCGATGCGCCAGCTCGAGGCGATTGCGCTCGGTCTGGGCATGGCGGTCCTCGTCGAGGTGCATGACGCGGGAGAGTTAAAGGCGGCGCTCACCCTCACTACTCCGTTGATTGGCATAAACAATCGCGACCTTAGGACGTTCGAGACGCGCCTGGAAACCACGCTCGGGCTGCGTTCGCGCATCCCACAAGAGCGGATTCCGGTGAGCGAGAGCGGCATTTCCAGCCCTGCGCACATGGCCAGACTTCGGTCCGCAGCGGTCCATTGCGTGCTTGTGGGCGAGACCTTAATGCGAGCTAAGGAGCCTGGCAACGCTTTAGCCGGTCTTTTAGAGACGGACGTAAACCATTGAAAATTAGCAATAATGGTTTTGTTGTAATTGCGCAACAGAATCGACTTCTACCGGGCAAATTACTCTCAAATGATTGCCGGCTCCCTCTGACTCTCGGCAGAATTTGTCCAACTTCTTCGCGAAGAAGTTGGCCGGGC
>JBLMWT010000185.1:0-11760 GCA_050257375.1 Sphingomonadaceae bacterium | reverse complement strand
GGCCCGGGCGGCGGCTATAACCTCGCGCAGCCGATGCAGGAGATCTCGGTGGCCGATATCATCTCTGCTGTCGACGAGCCCCTCGACGCCACGCAGTGTGGCGGCAAGGAGAACTGCCTGGACGACAAGCGCTGCATGACGCACGACCTCTGGGCGACCCTGAACGCGAAGATGTACGATTATTTGAGCTCCGTCACGCTGGCGGACCTGGTGGCGCACCAGAACGGCAAGCATGTCGCGGTGCTGCACGACTGGCGCGCAGCGGAAGCGCAGTCCAAGCAGAAGCCTGCGGAGGCGGTGGCGGCATGAAGCTCCCGATCTACCTCGACTACTCGGCGACGACGCCGGTCGACCCGCGCGTGGCCGAGAAGATGATCCCTTACCTGACCGAGCATTTCGGCAACCCCGCCAGCCGCTCGCACGCGTTCGGCTGGAAGGCCGAAGAAGCGGTCGAGGAGGCGCGCGCCAACGTTGCCGCTCTGGTCAATTGCGACCCGAAGGAGATCGTCTGGACTTCGGGCGCGACGGAATCGATCAACCTGGCGCTCAAGGGCGCGGCCGAGTTCTACAAGACCAAGGGCAAGCACCTGATCACCATGACGGTCGAGCACAAGGCGACGCTCGACACGATGCGCGAACTGGAGCGCCGCGGTTTCGAGGTCACTTATCTGAATCCGCGCGACGACGGCCTGCTCGATCTGGCCCAGCTCGAAGCGGCGATTCGTCCCGACACGATCCTCGTCTCGATCATGTACGTGAACAACGAGATCGGCACGATCCAGGACATCCCGGCGATCGGCGATCTGTGCCGAGCGAAGGGCGTGCTGTTCCATGTCGATTCCGCGCAGGCGACCGGCAAGTGCCCGATCGACCTCGCCTCGCTCAAGGTCGACCTGATGTCGTTTTCGGCGCACAAGACCTACGGGCCGAAGGGAGTCGGCGCCCTGTACGTGCGCAGGAAGCCGCGCGTGCGGCTGGAAGCCCAGATCCATGGCGGCGGCCACGAGCGAGGGTTCCGCTCCGGCACGCTCGCGACTCACCAGATCGTCGGCATGGGCGAGGCGTATCGCATCGCGAAGCTCGAGATGGCGACGGAGAACGAGCGCATCCGCGCGCTGCGCGACAAGCTGCTCGCCGGCGTGCGCGGCATCGAGGAGGTGTTCGTGAACGGCGACCTGGAGCGCAGGGTGCCGCATAACCTCAACGTATCGTTCAACTTCGTCGAGGGCGAGTCGCTCATCATGGCGGTCAAGGACATCGCGGTGTCCTCGGGCTCCGCCTGCACCTCGGCCTCGCTCGAGCCGTCGTACGTGCTGCGCGCGCTCGGGCGCTCCGACGAGCTGGCGCACTCGTCGATCCGCTTCACGCTCGGCCGCTTCACCACCCAGGAGGAAGTCGACTACGCGGTGGAGCATATCCGCGTCAAGGTGGCCAAGCTGCGCGAGATGTCGCCGCTCTGGGAAATGTACAAGGATGGCGTGGACCTCAATTCGGTACAGTGGGCTGCCCACTGAGGAGTTCGACTTATGGCATACAGCAACAAGGTCATCGATCACTACGAAAACCCGAGGAACGTCGGCTCGTTCGACAAGAGCGAGGAGGGCATCGGCACCGGCATGGTCGGCGCGCCCGCCTGCGGCGACGTGATGAAGCTCCAGATCCGCGTCGGCAAGGACGGCCTGATCGAGGATGCGCGCTTCAAGACCTACGGCTGCGGTTCGGCGATCGCGTCGAGCTCGCTCGTGACCGAGTGGGTCAAGGGCAAGACGCTCGAGGAGGCCGCGACCATCAAGAACACGCAGATCGCCGAGGAGCTGGCGCTGCCTCCGGTCAAGATCCACTGCTCGATCCTCGCCGAAGACGCGATCAAGGCGGCGATCGCCGACTACAGGAAGCGCCACGGCGAGGGCGAGCAGGAAAAGAAGGCGGTAAACGGGTAAGGCGATGGCGGTCACCCTCACTGAAAAAGCGGCCGGCCACGTGCAGGCCTTCCTCGCCAAGCGCGGCAAGGGCGTCGGCCTGCGCGTCGGCGTGCGCACCTCGGGCTGCTCGGGCCTCGCTTACAAGCTCGAGTTCGCCGACGAAATCGGTCCCGAAGACGCGCAGTTCGAAAGTCACGGCGTGAAGGTGCTGGTCGATCCGAAGAGCCTGCCTTACCTCGACGGCACCGAGCTGGATTTCGCGCGCGAGGGGCTGAACGAGGGCTTCAAGTTCAACAACCCCAACGTCAAGGACGCTTGCGGCTGCGGGGAATCGTTCAACGTCTGACGGCCGGGCGCGAGCGCGCGGCGACGGACGAGGGGGCGCAAGCCCCCTTGTCGTTGGTGAGCATGCAGAACCATTTCGAATTGTTCGGCCTGAAGCCCGGCTTCGCGCTCGACGGCGCGGCGCTCGAGGCAGCGTACCGCGACATCCAGGCGCGCGTGCACCCGGACCGCTTCGCGCACGCGGGCGACGCCGAGCGGCGCGCCTCGATGCAGTGGACCACGCGCGTGAACGAGGCCTACCGCACCCTGAAGAATCCGGTGGCGCGCGCCCAGTACCTGCTCGAGCTGCACGGCGTGGACGTCGGGCTCGAGACGAACACCGCGATGCCGCGCGAGTTCCTGCTCGAGCAGATGGAGCTGCGCGAGGCGCTCGAACAGGCGGGCGCCGCGAAAGATGCGGCGGCGCTCGACGCCTTGCGCGCCGGGCTGCGGCGCGAGACGCGCCAGCTCGAGGAGGCGCTCGCCGAGGCGATCGACGAGCGACGCGGCTATGCCGAGGCTGCGGGGCTGGTGCGCAAGCTGATGTTCCTCGGCAAGCTCGACGCGGAAATCGATCACGCCTACGAGGCGCTGGAGGCCTGATGGCGCTGCTGCAGATTTCCGAGCCGGGGATGTCTCCCGCGCCGCACGAGCGGCGCCTGGCGGTAGGCATCGATCTCGGCACCACGAATTCGCTGGTCGCGACGGTGCGCAGCGGCGTCGCTTCCGTTCTCCCGGACCAGCAGGGCCGCGCTCTGCTGCCCTCGATCGTGCGCTACCTCCCCGACGGGCGCAGCGAGGTGGGCTACGCGGCGCAGGCGCGCCAAGCCGAGGATCCCAAGAACACGATCGTGTCGGTCAAGCGCTACATGGGCCGGGGCCTGAAGGACGTGGCGCACGTCGAGAACGCGCCCTACGATTTCGTCGACGCGCCCGGAATGCTTCAGCTGCGCACCTGCGCCGGGGTGAAGAGCCCGGTGGAGGTCTCGGCCGAGATCCTCAAGGCGCTGCGCGCGCGCGCCGAGCATTCGCTGGGCGGCGAGCTGGCGGGCGCCGTCATCACCGTGCCCGCGTATTTCGACGACGCGCAGCGCCAGGCGACGAAGGACGCAGGCCGCCTCGCCGGCCTGAACGTGCTGCGGCTGCTGAACGAGCCGACCGCAGCGGCGATCGCCTACGGGCTCGAGAACGCCTCCGAGGGGATCTATGCCGTCTACGACCTCGGCGGCGGCACGTTCGACATCTCGATCCTTAAGCTCTCGAAGGGGATCTTCGAGGTGGTCGCCACGGCGGGCGACGCGGCGCTCGGGGGCGACGATTTCGACCAGCGCGTATTCTGCTGGGTGGTGGAGGCCGCAAAGCTTCCGCCGCTCGGCGCGCGCGACATGCGCAAGCTGCTCGTGAAGTCGCGCGAGGCGAAGGAGTACCTCACCACTCACGGCGAGGCGCCGGTGAGCGCCAGGCTGTCGTCCGGCGAATGGATCGACTTGTCCCTGTCGACAGAGAAATTCTGCGAGATCACGCAGAACCTGGTGCAGAAGACGCTCGGCCCGACACGCAAGGCGCTGCGCGACGCCGGCCTCACGGTCGACGACGTGAAGGGTGTGGTGATGGTCGGCGGCGCGACGCGCATGCCGCAGATCCAGCGCGCCGTGGGCGAGTTCTTCCGCCGCGCGCCGCTGAACAATCTCGATCCGGACAAGGTCGTGGCGCTCGGCGCCGCCATGCAGGCCGACGTGCTCGCCGGCAACAAGCCGGCGGGCGAGGACTGGCTGCTGTTGGACGTGATCCCGCTGTCGCTCGGCCTCGAGACCATGGGCGGGCTGGTGGAGCGCATTGTGCCGCGCAATTCGACGATCCCGGTGGCGCGCGCGCAGGAATTCACCACCTTCAAGGACGGGCAGTCGGCGATGAGCATCCACGTGGTGCAGGGCGAGCGCGAGCTGGTGAGCGACTGCCGCTCGCTGGCGAAATTCGAGCTGCGGGGCATCCCACCGATGGCGGCAGGCGCGGCGCGCATCCGCGTGACGTTCCAGGTCGACGCAGACGGCCTGCTGTCGGTGAGCGCGCAGGAAAAAGCGACCGGCGTGGAGGCCTCGGTCGCCGTCAAGCCCTCCTACGGCCTGGAGAATGCCGACATCGAGCGTATGCTGCGCGACTCCTACGAGCATGCCCGCGACGACATGCACGCGCGCGCGGTGGCCGAGCAGCGCGTCGAGGCCGAGCGCCTGCTCGCTGCGACGCGCGCTGCGCTCGCCGCGGACGCGGCGCTGCTTGCGCCCGAGGAGCGCGCCGGTATCGAGCGCGCTGCGGCGGCGCTCGAGGCGGTCGCGCGCGGCAGCGATCACCGTGCCATCAAGCAGGCGGCCGACGCGCTGAACCGCGCGACCGAGGAATTCGCCGCGCGCCGCATGGACGCCAACGTGCGCCGCGCGCTCGCCGGCCGCAACATCGCCAACCTGGACGTCTGAGGCGTGCCGAAGATCAGAGTATTGCCCCATGCGGAGCTCTGTCCCGCGGGCGCCGAGCTCCAGGCCGAAGAGGGTGCGACGATCCTCGACACCTTGCTCGGCAACGGCATCGAGATCGAGCACGCGTGCGAGAAGTCGTGCGCCTGCACCACGTGCCACGTCGTCGTGCGCGAGGGATTCGACTCGCTCGACGAGGCCGCCGAGAAGGAGGAGGACATGCTGGACAAGGCCTGGGGCCTGGAGCCGACCTCGCGGCTGTCGTGCCAGGCGCGGGTGCGGGACGCCGACCTCGTGGTAGAGATTCCGAAGTACACCATCAACTACGCGCGCGAGGGCCGCTCATGAGGTGGACCGACATTCACGAAATCGCCGCGGCGCTGGCCGAGAAATATCCCGACGTGGACCCGAAGGGCGTGCGCTTCACCGACCTGCACAATTGGGTGCTCGGCCTGCCTGGTTTCAGCGACGATCCGAAGCGCAGCGGAGAGAAAATCCTCGAGGCGATCCAGACTGCCTGGATCGACGAGAGCGAGTAGACTCGATGGCATGAGTGCGCGGGTCTGGATCGTCGCAGCGGCGCTCCTGTGCGCGGCGCAACACGCGACCGCCCAAGTCTACCGCTGGGTGGACGAAAAGGGCGTCGTGCACTATTCCCAGTCCGCACCGCCTCCCGGGACCAACGCGAAGCTGCTCGACATCGAGGTGAAGGAGGGGCCGCCGTCGCCCGACTCCAAGGACTGCTATACGGTGCGCTGCCAGGGCGAGCGCATGGAAGAGCGCATTGCCCGGCGCGAGGAACTGGACGCCAAGCTCGCGGCGGACCGCGCGGCGCACGCGCCCCGGCCGGTACATGGGCTCGATTTCCGCAAGTACGTCAGCATCGAGCGCGGCATGACGGAGGGCGAGCTGCTCGGCATCGCGGGCGAGCCGGATTTCATCGCCGACGAGGGCGCGGTCTACGACGCGCCGGCCACCGCGCAAATCGGCCGTCACACGCGCAGCAGCGGTTCCGCCGCGCTGACCGTGCGTACCTACACCTACATGCCGACTCCCGCCGATCCGTTCACCACCACGGTCACGGTGGTCGGCGGACGCGTGTCCGACATCGAGCGCGTGCGCAAGTTCTAGCGCCCGCGGCGCATCAGGGGCGCAAGCCGAGCTCGGCGAGCACCGCCTCGATCACGGGCTGGTCGCGCAGGCACAGCCTGATGGTGCGCAGCGAGGCGCTGCGTTCCGACTCGAACCAGGCGC
This sequence comes from Sphingomonadaceae bacterium, assembly GCA_050257375.1. Lineage (GTDB taxonomy): Bacteria > Pseudomonadota > Gammaproteobacteria > Burkholderiales > SG8-39 > DAHVFK01. The sequence continues at coordinate 5,792 of JBLMWT010000185.1, read as the reverse complement.
GCACCGCGGCGACGTAGGCGCGCGCGCACACCGGCAGCGGTACCGCGAAGATGCCGCTCGACACCGCGGGGAAGGCGAGCGAGCGCCAGCCGGCCTCCTCGGCTCGCCTGAACGCCTCGCCCAGCGCAGCGCGCAGCTTGGCCTCCTCGTCGCCATCGCCCTGCCGCGGGCCAATCGCATGGATCACGCCCTTGAAGCGCAGCTTGCCGGCACCCGTGACGACTGCCGAGCCCGCGGGCAGCGGTCCACGCTCGCGCACGATGCGCTCAGATTCCTCCGTGAGCGCGGGGCCAGCCGCGCGCGCGATCAGTCCCGCGACGCCGCCGCCATGCGCAAGATGGCCGTTCGCGGCGTTTACGATCGCGTCTACCGGTTCCTCGAGCAGGTTGCCACGCACCACCTGGAACGTGCCGCGCGAGGCAAACGGCAGCTCCGCGAGGATCATCCCTACTCGACGACCTTCGCCTTCGCGCGCAGGTCGCGCACCAGCTGCTCGAGCTTACGCTGCGCCAGCTCCTGCTGGAGGCGCGGCTTCACCTCTTCGTAGGACGGGAACTTGACCGGACGCACGTCCTCCAGCTGGATGACGTGGTAGCCGAAGCGCGTATGCACGGGGGTCTGGGTGATCTCGCCTTTCTTCAGCTTCACCAGCGCGTCCGCGAAGGCCTTGTCGTAGTAGGCGGGAACGCCCCAGCCGAGCTCGCCCCCTTTGGCTTTGCTGCCCGCGTCCTTGGAGCGCGCCGCGAGATCCTCGAACTTGCCCCCCTTCTTGAGCTCCGCGATGATCGTCTTCGCTTCGTCCTCGCTGTCCACCAGGATGTGGCGCGCCTTGTACTCGGTTTCCCCGGTCGTCCCCTTGGCCTTGTCGTATTCCTTCTTCATCTCGTCTTCGGTCACGGGGTGCTTGCTCAGCCAGTCGCGCACGTAGTTCTGCACGATCACGGTCTGGCGCACGAGGTCGAGCTCCGCCTGCAGCTCCGGGCTCTTGGTGAAGCCCTGGCGCTTGGCTTCCTGCTCGATCACCTCGCGGTTGACGAGGTCCTCGCGCACCGCGGCGCGCAGCTGATCGTCCGGTGATGCGCCGTGCGCCGCGCGCTCGCGCAGCAGCACGTCGGCGCGCCGTTGCGGAATCGCCACGCCGTTCACGGTCGCGATCACCCCGGGCTTGAGCGCGCTCTTGGTCGCGGCCTTGGGGGTTTCCTTGGCGGTCTGCGCTGGCGCTGCCGCCGACACGGCAAGGGCGGCGGCGCAAAACGCGGCGCCGGCAAGGTGACGGATGTTCATTGCGTTCCTCTCAGTCGATGGTTTGCGCTTGCCATTATGCGCCGGGTTCGCCCGGCGCGCGGGCGGTGATGGCAAGCGCGTGGATGGGATTGTCCATGAGTTCGGCGAGCGCGTCGTAGACCATGCGATGACGGGCAACCGTGGGCTTGCCGCGGAACGCGTCGGCCACGATGCGCAGCCGCCAGTGCGTCGCGCCGCCCGGCTTCCAGCCCGCATGTCCCACGTGGCCGGAGCTTTCGTCCACCAGCTCGAGCGCGACCGGCGCGAGACGCGCGAGGCGCTGCCGGATGCTTTCCTCGATGGTCACTGCTTGCTGCCGTCCGCGTTCATATGCCGCGAGAGCAACAGCGCCTGCGCCAGCACGAACAGCAGCATCAAGCCCGTGGTGCCGAACAGCTTGAAGTCGACCCACAGGTCCTGCGAAAAGTTGAACGCCACGTAGAGATTCGCGCAGCCCATGAAGGCGAAGAACGCTGCCCAGCTCCAGTTGAGCCGGGTCCAGAGCCGCTCGGGAAGCTGGAACTGGGCGCCCAGCATCGCACGGATGAGGTTTCTCCGGAACAGCCGCTCGGCCACCACCAACGCCACTGCGAAGGTCCAGTACAGCACGGTGGGCTTCCACTTGATGAAAGTGACGTTCTGCAGCAGCAGCGTCGCGCCGCCGAACACGACGATGATCACCAGGCTCGCCCAAAGCATTCCGTCGATGCGCCGGCCTCGCAGCCACAGCCACCCGACTTGCATGAAGGTACCGGCGATCGCCGCGGCGGTCGCGACGTAGATCCCCTTCAGCTTGAAGGCGATGAAGAACAGGATGACCGGGAAAAGGTCGAAGAGGAACTTCATGCGAGAGGGCGGATTCTACCAGTGGGCCTCGGCGCGTGCGCTGACGAGGCGCAGCTGTCCGACCAGGCGCGCGAGCGGTGTCAGCTCGCCGAGCGATTCGCCCTCGATCAGCTCGAGGTGCGTCGCATCGGCGAGGGGCTGGCCGAAGGTCGGGTCCACGGGGCGCCAGCCTTCGCCGGCGAGCCACACCTCGTTCCAGCTGTGGAACAGGAATCCCTTGTGCTCGGCGGAGTAGACCAGGCCGTTCACCACCCGCGTCGGGATGCCGAGCGCGCGCGCCAGAGCCGCGAAAAGGTAGGCGTGTCCCTGACACTCCGCGCGGCGGGTGCGCAGCACGTCGACCGCGCTGAACGAGTCGGTCGCCTGTTTGGCGATGTTGGCATCCATCCAGGCGATGATGCGGCTCACCGCCTCCGCGGGCGGCGCAGGGGCCGGCGCGATGCTGCGTGCGAGCAGCACGACCTCGCCTTCGTCGGACGGCGCGGCCAACGTGGGCTGCAGGTAGCGCTTCGGCGGCTCGCGCCCCCCGGCCTCGCCGCCGGCGTTCCGGTCGACGGTACAGGTGAGCAGCGTTTTCGTCCGCTCGCAGTCCTGCCCCTGCGCGCTCGGCAGCGGGTAGTCCTGCGGCACCCCCTGGAGCACGATGCGCATACGGGCGACGCTGCGCGGCTCGGCGATCGGCGTGCCTCGCAGGATGCTGTAGTCGAGCAGTGCGTCGTTCTTGTTCAGGCTCGCAGCGACGAGGTAGCGCCGCGCGCTCGCTTCGTCCTCGAGCGCGGACACGAGCGTGCCGTGGCTGCTCAGCTCGAGCAGCGGTCGGCCGTCGGGCGTGATCCACGAGGTGGTGTCCAGGCCGAGCATGCTGGTCTTCACGCGGAATGCGTGCCCTTCGAACAGCGTGCTCGACTCGAACGCGGCGACCTCCTGGCGCGCCTCGTCCACCGTTTGCGTCTCTCCGTTGAACACCAGGTAGCGCCGCCTTTCGCCCACCCGCATGCCGTGCAGCACCGGCAGCAGGTCGAGCGCGCTCGAAGGGTAGAGCGGCTCATCGAGCGCGAAGCTGCGGGTCTCGCGGCCGCCGGCGGCTTCGACCGTGAATTCGACGCGCTGGCGGTCTGCGTGGCCCGCCACGCGCAGCACGCTGCCGTCGATGTCCTGCTCGTAGGCGAACGACTCGAGTGTCAGGTCGTCGCGTACCCGGTCGTGCGCGCGCAGATTGATGCGCTTGTCCACGCCCAGGAAACGCAGGCGCATCGCGGCCTCGGAGTCGATCTCGAAGCGGCTCGGCTCGTCCGGCGCGGGCTTGAGCTCGAGGTGCGTGAATCCGACCTTCTGTCCGTTGAAGACCAGCCCGGTCCAAAGCTCCGGGTGCGGCCAGGATGCAAGCGCGTGCGCCTGCGGCGCGGGCGGTGCGCCCGCGTCGTGGAAGTACTCGCCGGTAGCGGCGCAGCCCGCGAGCGCCGCGAGCGCGGCGAGCGCGGCTAGGACTTTTCGAATTTCAGCGACGCGGAGTTGATGCAATAGCGCAGGCCGGTGGGCTGCGGTCCGTCGTCGAATACGTGACCGAGATGGGCCGCGCACCTCGCGCAATGCACCTCGGTGCGCTGCATGAAGTGGCTGGTGTCCTGCTCGGTCGCGACGTTCTCCGCTTTCAGCGGCTGCCAGTAGCTCGGCCACCCGCTGCCGGAGTCGAACTTATGCTCGGAGGAAAACAGCTCCGCGCCGCAGCACACGCAGCGGTAGACCCCCTTGTCGTGGGTGTCCCAGTAAGCGCCGCTGAATGCGGGCTCGGTGCCCTTGCGCCGCGTGACGCTGAACTGCGTCGGCGTGAGCTGCTTCTTCCACTCTTCGTCGGTCTTCTTCGTCCTGTCGTCCATCGCTCGATCTCCTAGCGCCAGCCGCCGACCGCCCGCTGGGCCGCCTCGTTGGCGGGCCGCACCACCAGCCCGCTTGCCGACACGCTCACCACATAGACGGCGCCGTCGGCCATCGGCACGTAGGCCGCGCTGCCGTACAGGGCGTCGGCGAGCGGCAGGTAGTCATGATACCGCCGCAGCAGCGCCCACAGGTCGATGCCGGCCTGAGGCGCCAGAGCGTGCACCGTACGCGGCGCGGACTGGTCCTGGGCGGCGTCGGCATAGCGTCCCGAGACGCGCTCGAGCCGGTAGACCGTGTCGAAGCCGAGCAGCGTGCCGACCGGGCGCCACTTGAGCAGCCGGGCGTCGATCTGCCATTCGTCGCCGCGCAGCTCGAAGCTACGCGGCGCGGCGCCCGGGACGTCGAGGGTCAGGGCGAACTCCTGCGGTGCGAGCTGGCGCAGCTCGACGCGCGCGGCCTCCTGCTCGTGCGTCAGGCGCGCGTAGGAATGCAGGCCGGCTGCGAGCACCGCGGCCAGCAGCCCGAGCACGAACAGCGCGAAGCCCGCGAGCAGCAGCAGTGTGCCGCGCGCGATCTGCGCGCGGCGCAAGCGGCGCAGCGCGGCGAGCTCGAGCGGCAGCGCGAGCAGCAGCCCGAGCAGCACGAAGCCGACGAGCAGCGCCTGCGGCGACCATCCCGAGAGCCAGCCCAGCATCGGCGTACTATATGCGCCGGGACCGAGGGAGGAAAGCGTGGCACTGGTCAGGCTCATCGAATACGCGGACGCGTCGCCCGAAGTGCGCGCGGTGTACGACGACATCATGCGCACGCGTGGCGTCGACTGGATCAACAACTTCTGGAAGGCGCTGGCGAACGACCCCGCGCAGCTGCGCCGCATGTGGGACAACGTCAAGCAGGTGATGGCGCCGGGCGCGCTCGACCCGCTCGTAAAGGAGATGATCTACGTCGCGGTGAGCGCCACCAACGGCTGCGAGTACTGCACGCACTCGCATACCGCCGCGGCGCGCAAGAAGGGCATGAGCGACGCCATGCTGATGGAGCTAATGGCAGTCGTGGGGCTGGCGAACGAGACCAACCGACTCACGAACGGCCTGCGCGTCGAGGTCGATTCCCAGTTCAGGTAGCGCTCGCCTTCGAGCGGTCCCACAGGTTCGGCGTAACCGCGTTGTGGTAGCCGGAGACGAACTCGCGCGGTGCGCCGCTCGCCGGATCGAAGGTGTGGCGCCTCACCGCACCGATGTTGGCCCCGTACACGTGGATGCTGATCGCGGTGCGGTCGGCGGTGGCGTTCGACACGACGTGCACGTCGCCGACGCGCGGCGAGACGCGGTCGATGTCGCCTGGTCTGACGCGGTGGCTGCCGGTCGCGCGCATGGGTTGGCCGGGCGCGAATTCCTCGCACATCTCCTCGCCGCGCATCACGCCGACCAGCCCCCACACGGTATGGTCGTGCACGGGGGTCTTCTGCCCGGGCTGCCAGACGAAGCTCACCACCGAAAAGCGCTCGAGCGGGTCGCAGTGCAGCAGGTATTGGCGATAGGAGTCCTGCGAGGGGCGCGCGAACTCCTCGGGCAGCCAGTCGTCGTGAGTGACCAGCTCGCGCAGCAGCTTCGCGCCTTCCTCGAGCATCACGGGTTCGTCGGAGCCGTGGCGCTCCACGAGGCGCGTCATGTCCTGGACGAATTTCCTGAAGCGTGCGATGTCGCTCATAGTCCGATCTCCCTGAGGACTTCCTCGGTATGCTCGCCGAGCGCAGGAGGCCGGCGCCGCACCGCGTCGCCGCG